>NZ_JAPENL010000001.1:2700000-3000000 GCF_026342015.1 Micromonospora lupini | reverse complement strand
GCTGCGGAAGGTCGCCGAGACCCAGCGCCGCGGCGCCGCTGGTATGGGTGGCCGGTCGATGGAGACGACCAACCCGTTCGACCCGGCCGAGGACAGCGTCGCGCAGCGGACGTACGAGTCGGCGGCGGCGGACGTGTTCCGGTTCTACGAGCCGCCGCCGGTGAACTGGTCGTACCGCAACAAGCGGGAGCGGCGGAAGATCCACGCGTTCAACTACGCCGGGTTCCCGCACAACGACATCGACGGCATCGACGCGGAGGCGGCCGAGCTGGCCGAGAAGGACCCGCCGCAGGCCGAGCGTTACTACGGCAACCGGCTGGTCTACGGCGCCGGCACCTGGCTGGAAGGCGACCGGTGGGACGCCCGGGAATGGCTTCGGCTGCAGCCGGCAGGTACGCCGGCGCGGGTGGTGCCGGCCGGGACGCCCGTGGTCGCGGGCTTCGACGGCTCGGACACCGACGACTGGTCAGTGATCCGGTTGCAGACCGAGGACGGCTACCAGTTCACGCCCCGCTACGGCCCTGACCGGCTGCCGTGCATCTGGGATCCGGCGCAGCACGGCGGTCAGGTGCCGCGCCTGGAGGTCCGGGCCGCGTGGGACGAGATCGTGGACACGTACCAGCTGGTGCGCGCTTACCTCGACCCGCCGGGCTGGAAGACCGAGATCGACGAGCTGGCCGAGCGCCACGGCGAGCGGGTGTTCGTCCGCTGGGAGACGTACCGGCTGGTGCAGATGCACGCCGCGGTCGCTCGTCTGCACACCGACGTCACGAAGTCCGGAACGGTGTTCACCCACGACGGAGACCAGGTGATCGCCGTGCACGTGCGCAACACGCGCAAGTTGCCCCGGCCGGGGCAACGGTACGTCCTGGGCAAGCCCAGCCAGGCGCAGAAGATCGACGGCACCGTGTCGTCGGTGCTGTGCAACGAAGCCGCCGGCGACGTCACCGCGGCGAAGGCGTGGCCGCGGGCGCAGTCGCGTCAGGTGCTGGTGTTCCGATAGCCGAAGGGGGTTGACCGGGTGGCTCTCACCGATGACGAACGTCGACTCCTCAACGGGTTGCAGATCAAGGTGGGGCGCGCTGAGCGCCGCAACCGGGTGCTTGAGGCGTACTACGACGGCGAGCAGCGTGTCGAGCAGCTGGGTCTGGCGATCCCGCCGGAGCTGCGCCGGTTCTTGACGATCGTGGCGTGGCCGAAGACGTACGCCGACGAGATCGCCGCGCGGACCACGCTTGAGGGGTTCGAGTTGCCGGACGCCACCGACGCCGATGAGGAGCTGTGGCGGATCTGGCAGGCGAACGGCCTGGATGCGGAGTCGAAGCTTGGCCAATTGGACGCGGTCGTGCGGGGCAACGCCTTCGTGGTCGTGGGCGCCGGTGACACGGACAGCCCGGACGCCCCGTCCCCGGACGGCGGCGACGATGACCGGGAGCGGTCGGCGGACATCCCGCTGATCACGGTCGAGTCCGCCGACGAGATGGCCGTCGAGCTGTCCCCACGCACGCGTCAGCCGATCGCCGGCGCGAAGTTCTATGCGGAGGACGGCTCGGCGCGGGCCACGTTCTACCAGCCGAACGCTACGACGTGGCTGGAGCGGCGGAACGCCGCCTGGGTCGAGGTCGACCGCGACGAACACCAGCTGGGTGTCGTGCCGGTGGTGCCGCTGGTCCGGGGCGCCCGCCTGTCGAAGCGCGACGGCCGGTCGATCTTCACCAGCATCATCGGCTTGACCGACGCGGCCGCCAGGGCGTTGACGAATGGACAGGTGGCCACGGAAGCGCTCGCGGTCCCGCAGCGGTGGGCAGCGGGACTGTCCGCCGACGACTTCAAGGATCCAAAGACCGGGGAGACGCTTCCGACGTGGGAGGCGTACTTCGGTGCGCTGTGGGCGTCGACCAACAAGGACGCGAAGTTCGGCGCGTTCTCGGCCGCCGACCTGGCGAACTTCGACTCCATCGTCAGCCTTTACGCCAAGCTCGTGTCCGGCGTGTCTGGGTTGCCGATGCGGTATCTCGGCCAGGCTACGACGAACCCGCCGTCGGCGGAGGGCATCCTGGCCGACGAGAGCAGGGTCATCAAGCAGGTCGAGGACTTCCAGACGGCGCTGGAGGCGACCTGGGAGCGGGTCATGAAGATCGCCGTCCGGATCCGGGACGGCCGCTGGGATCCTCGGATGGAGCAGCTGGAGACGCAGTGGCGGTCGGCGGCGACCCCGACCCGGGCGCAGGCCGCCGACGCGGCCGTGAAGCTCGTGCAGCAGAAGATCATCCCGCGTGAGGCGGCGTGGGTTGATCTCGGCTACTCGGCGGCTCGGCGTAAGAAGCTCGCCGAGCAGTTCGCGGCCGAAGAGGCGCGAAACCCGGCTGAACGGATCGCCGCGGCGTTGGGCGCGGGCCGCAATGGCCTGACCGACGCCGGCGGCGCCGCGCAGGACGACGAGGTGGTGCCGGCCGATGCCGGCTGAGCAGGTCGCGCTCGACCACTACCGGCGCCGCAGCCAACTCGCCGACGACGTCGCCGACCTAGCCGAGGGGCTGTGGGCGCGCGTGGACCCAGGTGACATCGCCCGGTCGTGGACAACGCTGCTGGTCGACCTGCTGGTCATGGTCAACGCGACCCAGCTCGCCGCGGCGCTAACGGCCGACGCGTACCTCGACGAGGTCCTCGACGCTCAGGGCATCGACCCCGCCGCGGACGGGCTCCTGGTGCCGGCCGCGCTGGCCGGGGTTGCCTCGGATGGCCGGCCGCTGGCCAGTCTGCTGTACGAGCCGGCGATCGGGACCCTCGCGGCGATCGGCGCCGGAGCCGACGTCGACGAGGCGCTCGCCGGCGGCGGGACCGCGCTCAGCACGATGGTCCGTACGCAGGCGGCGGACGCCGGCCGGGCGGCCGACCAGGTGGCGCTCGCGGCTCGGCGACGCGCCGGCGGGTACGTGCGGATGGTCGTCGGCGGGACGTGTGGCCGGTGTGTGGTCCTGGCCGGCCGGTTCTACGGATGGAACGACGGTTTCGACCGGCATCCGCGCTGCGACTGCGTGCACGTGCCCGCCGGCGAGGACACCGCCGACGACATGCGCACCAACCCCCGGGCGTGGTTCGACAGCCTCGATGAAGCCGAACAGGACAAGCAGTTCACGAAGTCCGGCGCTCGAGCGATTCGCGACGGCGCCGACATCTCGCAGGTGGTGAACGCTCGACGCGCCGCGTACGGGCTGACGCCGGCCGGCGCCCGGCTGACCGCCGAAGAGGAGCGGCTGCTGCGTGGCGGCCGCGACATCGGCCGCCTGGAGGCCGTCGACGTGTACGGCCGGCAGCTCTACATCACCACCGAGGGCGTGACGACCCGAGGTCAGGCCGGTGTCCGGCTCGGTGCCGGCCAGACCGGTGTGAAGGCGGACGGCGCGCGGTACCGGTCGGCGCGGCCGCCGCGGCTGATGCCGGAATCGATCTATCAGATCGCGGGCAGCCGCGACGAAGCGCTCCGCTTGCTCAAGCGGTTCGGCTACATCCGATGACCTCCCGCAGCGCAACGCTGCGGGCCGACCCCGCAATGGAGTCCACGTGAAGATCCACCTGCCGGCCCTGGGGCCGGACCTGCCCGTCCACCCGTTCACCGGTCTCACGGCGATCGGACTGCGCCGCAACGGCCATCCGATCTGGCCCGTCAAGGGCGGATCCGGCGAAGGAGACGACGCCGGCGCCGGCGACGGTGACGACGACGCCGGCGATGAAGACGGTGGCGGTGGCGACGACCAGGACGGCGACGGCAACGCCGACGACCTGCGCGACGCCGGCAAGAAGGCCCTCGACACGATGAAGGGCCAGCGGAACACGGCCCGCGCTGCTCTGCGCCCGTGGACCGCACTGGCCCGCGAGCTGGGGGTCAGGTCACCCGACGAGGTCAAGGCCCTGATCGCTGGCAAGAAGACCGGCGGTGACGGCGGCGACCAGGTCGACCCGGAGCAGATCCGCCGGGAGGCCCGGGCGGAGGCGCAGCGGGAGACGCTCAATGACCGGGTCCTCGACAAGATCGAGGCGAAGGCCCGCAAGTTCGCCGACCCGGCCGACGCGGCGGCGCTGCTGCTGCGCGAGCACGGCCTCGACGACTTCCTCGACGGCACGCGCATCGACGCCGACGCGGTGGAGGAAGCCCTCGACGAGCTGCTCGAGCGCAAGCCGTACCTCGCCGCGAAGGCGGCCGAGGGCGGATCCACTCGCCGGCCTCGACCGGACCACTCCCAGGGAAACCGGGGCGGCGCGAAGCCGTCCGCGTCGGACCGCGCCGCCAAGCGGCTCGAACGGCTCGGTGTCCGCAAGCCCAGCACCACCTGACCCACGCCCCGGGGCGCTCCGCGTCGGGGTCACCCACCCAGAGATGAGGGATCACACCCATGTACAGCGATCTTGGGGTGACGAAGACGACCCGGCGTGCCGGCGGCCCTAGCTGGGCCGGCGAATTCCCGGTCGACTGCGCACCCATCACCCTCGACGCGGACGCCGTGCTCGCGGTCTACCCGGACGGCAACATCCCGTCCGGCGCGACGCTGGCGCTGGTCACCGCGACCGGCCGTTACGCGCCGTACGGCGGCAGCACGGAAGAGGTCCAGTCGGTGGCCATCACCGGCACCCCGACCGGCGGCACCTACACCCTGACGTTCGGCGGGCAGACCACCGCGGCGATCCCGTACAACGCGACCGCCGCGCAGGTCCGCACCGCCCTGGAGGCCCTGTCGAGCATCGGCGCGGGCAACGTCACCACCACCGGCGGCCCCCACCCGGGCAGCGCGGTCGCGGTCACGTTCACCGGCACGCTGGCCAACACCGACGTGGCGCAGATGACGGCGAACAGCGCCGGCCTGACCGGCGGCAGCACCCCCACCGTCGGGGTGTCCACCACCACGGCCGGCGCCGCCGACCTCGGCTCCGGCGGCACCCAGACCGCGAAGGGGTTCCTGCTCGGCGACAAGCAGGTCCGCGCGGGCCGGCACGTCGACGGGGCCCTCTACTACCGGGGTCGCGTGTACGAGGACCTCCTGCCGTCCAACGGTGGCTTCGACGCGCAGGCGCGCGTCGAGCTCACCCCGAACATCTACTTCGACAAGGTGGGTGCCTGAGCATGGCCACGATGGCTCTCGAACTGACCGATCCCGAGGAGCTGACCCTCGCGGCCCGGCAGATCCCGTTCCCCGGCGGCATCCTGCAGCGCTGGCTGCCGGCCGTGACGCGCCGCGACCACCGGTACCTGTTCCGCCGGTCCGCCCGGTCGCTGCGCCGGGCGATCCCGTTCCGGCCGTGGAACACCCCGGCCGTGCCGATGGACCGCGGCGAGATGACCGAGGTCACCGGCAGGATGCTGCCGCTGTCGGGCATTTTGTGGCTGCTGGAGGAGGACTCCCAGCTGCTCGACGCGGCCCGCGCGGCCGGCGACGAGGACGCGATCGCCGAGGTCTTCGACCAGGACCTGCTCACCCTGACCCGCGGCGCCCTGCAGCGCCTCATGCTGGCTCACGGTGAGGCGATCGCCTACGGCAAGGTCACCATCGGCACCCAGGCGGCGCCGGAGAACCGGCTGCAGCTCGGGTCGGTGGACTTCGGGATCCCGGCGCAGCACTTCTTCACCGCGCCGACGCTGTGGAACGGTGTCACGCCCGACATCTTCGGGCAGATGGACGCCCACAAGACGGTCTACAAGACCACGACCGGCGGCGAGGTGATGCCGGGCGTGGCGATCATCAGCACCCGCATCCTGAACGTGCTGCTGAAGGACCCCGACTTCCGCAACGTGTTCGGATCGCTGCTCGGCGCTCCGCCGTCGATCGGTGCGGCCAGCGTGCGGCAGGCCCTGGCCGACCGGGAGCTGCCGCGCCTCATCGTGGACGACACGATGGTGCCGGACCACACGGGCAAGATGACCCGCGTCCTGCCGGACGACCGGGTCGTCTACCTGCCGGAGGAGCCCGGCAACGAGGGCGGCGTGCCGGTCGGCCAGACCCAGTGGGGCACGACCGAGGAGGCAAAGAAGCTGATCCGCGCGCAGGCGCTGGGCGAGGAGAACGCGCCGGGCCTGGTCGCGGTGGCGATGGAGTCGGAGAACCCGGTCCACACGGGGACCATGGTCGCCGGCATCACCATGCCGGTCGTCACGGACCCGGACCTGATCATGTCGGTGAAGGTGCTCTGATGGCCAAGCTGACCGAGAGCACGCACGTGAGGCACCCGAAGACGGGCGAGCTGGCGTTCCTGATCGCCGGCGGCGACGTCCCCGACTGGGCGGCGCCGCTGGTCGGCGATCACCTGGTCCAGGGTGGCGCCGCTCGGCGCGGCAAGGTGACCCCCGAGCGGGAGGATCCGGCTGCCGAGCTGGCCCGGCTGGAGGCTCGCATCGCTGAGCTGCGGGCCACCCCGCCGCAGGGCTCCCCGGCGCAGGACGACGGCGGCGACGCGGACCCGGACGGCCCGCCGCCGAAGGGCGGGCCCGGGTCGGGCGCACCCGCGTGGCGCGCGTACGCCGCCAGGCGCAATGTCGAGGTGGCCGAGGACGCGTCCCGTGAGGACGTGTGGGAGGCGCTCGACAAGGCCGGCGTACCAACCGAGTGACGAGGCGGGCCGGGCGGTAACTCGCCGTCCGGCCCGCACCTCGAGGAGAGGGGTAGCGGTGCCTGACCTGTTCACCCTCGCCGAGTTGGAGGCGTACGCCCAGAAGACTGTCCCTCCGGCGACGTTCGCTCTGGCCCTGGAGCTGGTCACCACTGAGGTCCGGCGGGTGGCCACCCCGGCCAGGTACGACGCGCTGGCCGACGTCAGCGTGTTCAAGCCGGTCGCGCTCGAGCTCGGCAAGCGGATGGTGACCAACCCGGGCGGGATCCGGTCGACGGCCCGGCAGATCGACGACTACTCGGTGACGGACACCTACGCCAGCGAGACGATCGGCGCCACGTCGCTGACCGCCGAGGAAGAGGGCCGCATCCGCGCGGCGGTCGGCCTGACCGCCGGCGGCGCGTTCACCATCCGGCCCGCCGCCCCGACCTCCCGGTGTGCGCCGACCTGGAGGCGGTGCTGATGTCCGTCGACCAGCTGCTCGCCGACGGGCGGGCGTTCGCCGAGTCGCTGATGGTCGACACATGCTCAATCCGGCGGGTCACCGGTGAGGGCAGCGACGACGACGGCAACGTGATCAAGACCTACGAGCCGCTGTACGCCGGGAAGTGCCGGATCCAGCAGCACGCAGGCCAAGCGGCACAGGCCGACGCCGGCGAGGACTTCCAGCTGATGCTGCGCCTGGAGGTCCAGCTCCCGATGACCGTGGTCGGCCTCGACGTCGGCGACGAGATCACGGTGACCGCGTCAGTGCACGACCCGGACCTACCCGGCCGGGTCTTCCTCATACGCGACCTCGCGCACAAGACCCACGCGACCGCGCGTCGGGTCGGGGTGACGGAGCGGACGACATGACCGACATCGAGTACGGCGAGCTGAAGAAGTGGCAGCACGACCTGGACGCGGTGCTGCTGCAGGCGCCGAAGGAAACCCGGGCGGTGGTGCAGCGCGGGGCGTTGAACATCAAGCGCGACGCGCAGGGCCGGGTACGGGGCCTGGCGCACGCGCCGGCCTACCCGTACGCGATCTCCTACGACACGAAGGAGACGCCGGCGTCGTACACGGCGGAGATCGGCCCGGACAAGGCCAAGCGGCAGGGCGCGCTGGGCAACCTGATCGAGTTCGGGTCGGTGAACAACGCGCCGCGACCGCACATGATCCCGGCCGGTGATGCTGAGCGGCCCCGGTTCGAGAAGGCCATGGAAGATCTGGCCGCGCGGATCCTGGAGGGCCGGTGACCATCCGGGCGCACGCGGACGCCGTGCTGGCGCTGCTCCAGGCCGCTCCGGGCAGCCTGAAGGTGCTCGACGGGGCGGTCCCGAAGGACGGCGTCCCGCCGTACGTGTTGGTCTACTTCGCCGACGTCGACCCGGAACTGCCCGACAGCCGAGCGCTGGAGGGGACCTCGGAACGGTTCGTGCTGCGCGTGTACGCGCACTGCGTCGGCGAGAACAGCGCGACCACGCGGGCGCTCGGCGAACGGGTGCGGACCGCACTGCTCGATGTGGTGCCGACGGTGACGGGCCGCGTCTGCTGGCCGATCCGCCGGGAGGACGGTCAGCCGCCGCAGCGCAACGAGTCCACCGGCACGCTGATCATGGACCGGGTCGACGTGTACCGACTCGAGTCCGTACCGGCCTAGCGGCGCCGCACCGCCATCGCGGTGGCCACGCCGTAGGTGACGACCGCGGCCACCAGGAACACCACGAAGTGGCCGACGCCGGTGATGCCGGCCGCGGTGCCGAGCAGCCCGACGATCACGCCGACGAGCACGGCTAGGACCACCCGGTTGCCGGTGTGGTTGAGGCTCCACCGCGATTCCTGCTGAGACGTCATGCCGGGCAGGTTAGCGCGCCCCGGCCAGCGTGCTTACGAACTGACAGATCCACGTCGATTCCAGATTGAGAGGTGTGGCGCCGATGGCGCTTCAAGCAGCACAGTCGGTCGTTCCGGCCGGCACGACGCCGGCGGCGATCACGCCGTCGGCGTCCGACACGATCGCCGAGGGCAGCTTCGGTGTGAATGGCGTGCACATGCGGGTGATCACGACCGGGACGGCGACGAACGTCTCGGTGCTGGATCCGGGTGTGACGCCCTCGGCCAATCCCGGCACCGTCACCGCGGTGGCCGCGCCGGCGACCGGCGTCCGCATGATCCTCATCCCCCGGACCGCGATCAACCCGGCGACCGGCGTCGCGACGGTCACGTTCAGCGGCGCGCTGACCGGCGTCACGTACGAGCTGTACCGGGCATAGGAGGCAACCCCTGATGACGGCGAAGACGCAGTACTGGATGACCGACGGCTACGGCGTGAAGGCGCTGATGGTCGGCGTCGACGAGCGTGACCGGTGGACGCCGCTGGGCTGGTCGGAGTCCGACGAGCCGGCCGCCGGCGACCGCGTGTGGATGCGGCACGAAGAGCACGGCGGCCGCGCCCAGTTCGCGGTCGAGGCGGCCGAGCTCTGGATGCAGAAGGGCTGGCAGCCCTCGGACCCGGAGCCGCCGGTGAACCCCTTCAACACCCCGGACCCGGCCACCGAGGCCGGCCGGGTGACGGCCACCGAGGCGGCTCCGGCCGAGTCGGGGGCGACCCCGAAGTCCGCCAGCAGCACGAGCGAGAAGAGGTAAGCGATGCCGGACATCCCCGGTGATGGCAAGACCCGAGTCGACTGGGTGCCGGCCATCACCAACATCAACGCCCCCACGCTGGCGGAGCTGAACGCCGGCATCCGCGTCAGCCGGTGGATCACCGCGGACGGGATCGTCGGGTTCCGGCCGGAGACCGCCGATGTGCCGACCGGCAACGTCGAGAGCACGTTCGACACCAACACGAACGGCCGGCGTAGCTACTCCGGCACCATGCTCCGCTTCAAGAAGCAGAGCGGGTCCGACGTGGTGTACACGACGATGACGCCGGACACGGCCGGGTTCATCACCATCCGCAAGTCGCTGCCCGCGGCAACGGCGTTCGCGTCCACGCAGCCCCTCCAGGTGTACCCGGTGATCTGCGGCGAGACGGCGTGGATGGACCCGGAGCCGAACACGGTGGAGCGGTTCGAGGTGCCGGTGAAGATGACCGATCAGCCCGCGCTGCGGGCCGTCGTCGCCTGACCCTCCCAGAACGGCGGGGGCGGACCAACTGGCCCGGTCCGCTCCCGCTCTCCGCACTGCCCGGGCCAGACACACGAAGGGCCAGAAGACGATGACCGACTTCAAGACGCTACTCGCCGGCGCGCGACTGCCCGAGGCGACCGTGCCGGTATGCCTACGGGGCGACCTCACCGCCGAGTTCGAGGACCTGGAGCGGCAGCTCGACCAGGCGCAGCGCGAAACGACCGCTTCCCTCGAAGACGTGACGGCTGCCGCAGGGATTGCCGAGCGGATGGAACAGGTCCGCCAGGACATGCTGCAGCACACCTACCAGTTCCGGCTCCGCGCCATGCCCCGACCGGCGTGGCGGGCGTTCATCGCCCAGCACCCACCCCGCAAGGACGACGAGTCCGGGGCGATCGTGGAGCAGGACCGTGGTGTCGGCGTCAACACCGAGACGTTCTTCGACGAGCTGGTACGCCGCTCGGTCGTCGACCCGGAACTGACCGAAGACGAGTGGAAGCTGCTGCTCGACCAGGCGCTCACCGACCGGCAGTTCGACACCCTGGCGAACGCGGCGTGGGGCCTGAACCGGCGGGACATCGACGTCCCTTTCTCGCTCGCCGCCTCGCGGATGACCCGGAGTTCCGCGACCGAGTAGAGGCGGCCGAACGGCTCGGGATCCCCGGGTCGCGCATCGACGGCCGGGAGCCGGTCGAGACGACCCGCCACCACTACGACCGGCGCGGCCGGTTGGTGCGGTCGGTGACGACCCGAGAGCCGGAGTGGACGGAGCAGGACCGGGCCGAGGTCCTCGCCCTGGCCCTGTACCGGGCGGAGTTCTGCCCGTGTGGCTGCGGCCAGCGGTACGTGGACACGACCAGCGACGAGGAAACCGGGCCGCAGTTCGTCGCCGACCGGGTGGTGTGCCGGGCCCGCCTGGCGCTGCTGGAGGCGCAGAAAGCGGCGACGACGCAGGACGTGGTCGGTGGTGCCCGGATCTGGCGGGTCCGTAGATCGGGAGGGATGGGCTCGTGACGCTGCGCACCGTGGGAGTGAAGCTCACCGCCGAGGTCAGCGGCTACATGTCGGGGATGCGGCAGGCGGGGACCGCCACGAAGGGCTTTGTCGCCGAGCTGGACCAGGCGGCGAAGCGTGGCCGGCTCGACGCGGTGGCCGACCAGGCGGCCGCGATGGGCCTCGGCCTGGCCGGGGCGTTCGCTCTCGCCGTCGGCGCGGCCGCGAAGTTCGACAAGCAGATGAGCGAGGTGTCGGCGGTCAGTAACGCGACCGGTAAGGACCTCGACCGGCTGCGGCAGGCCGCTCTGCAGGCCGGCGCTGACACGGCGTTCAGCGCCACCGAGGCGGCCAAGGCGGAGGCCGAGCTGGCGAAGGCCGGCCTGTCCACGTCGCAGATCCTCGGCGGCGCACTGACCGGGTCGCTGGCCCTGGCGGCGGCGGGGTCGCTGGACCTGGCCGAGGCGGCCGACGTCTCGGCGAAGACGATGAACGTCTTCAAGCTGCAGGGCAAGGACGTCGGGCACATCGCCGACGTCCTGTCCGCGTCGGCGAACAAGAGCGCCACCGACGTCCACGAGCTGGGCGAGGCCATCAAGCAGGGTGGCCTGGCCGCGTCCGGCGCGGGCCTGTCGCTCGAGGAAACGGTCGGCACGCTGTCGGCGTTCGCCGACCGGGCGCTGATCGGCTCGGACGCCGGCACGTCGCTGAAGACCATGCTGATGATGCTGCAGGCCCCGACCGCCAAGGCGTCGGCGCTGATGGAAGAGCTGGGCATCCACGCGTACGACGCCAACGGCAATTTCGTCGGCACCGTCGATCTGGCCGGGCAGCTGCAGCGGCAGCTCGGCGGACTCACCCAGGAACAGCGCAACGCGGCCCTGGCGCAGATCTTCGGTGCCGACGCGATGCGCGCCGCGAACGTCCTCTACGAGGTCGGTGCGGACAAGCTGGCCGACTACGTCAAGGCCGTCGACGACCAGGGCGCCGCCGCAGAGACCGCCGCGAAGAAGATGGACAACCTCGCGGGAGACGTCGAGAAGCTCAAGGGCTCGCTGGAGACCATGGCGATCGAGGCCGGGTCCGGGGCCAACGGCGGTCTGCGGATCTTGGTGCAGTCGGTCGGCGCGCTGGTCGACGAAGTCGGCGAGCTGCCGCCCGCCCTCGGCTCCACGGTCACGGTGATGGCTGGCGTCACCGGCGGCGCTCTGCTCTTGGGCGCGGGCTTGGTCAAGGCCCGCCGGTCGACGGCCGACATGCTGACCGAGCTGCGCGCGGTCGGCCCGGGCGGCCAGCGGGCAGCGCGCGGCCTGGAGACGACCACGAAGTGGCTGGGACGCGCGACGGCGGCGTTCGTGGCGTTCGAGATCGCGGGCGCGGCGGTCGGGGCGATGCAGAGTGACCTGAACCCGCAGATCGACGCCATGGCCAAGGGCCTGTCCGAGTGGGGTGCCAGCGGCCGGCTCGCCGGCGAATCCGCGCGGGTGCTCGGCGGCGACATGGCGGACCTGACGGTGGGTCTGAAGTTCCTCGCGGACAGCGACAACACCCGCCGCCGGTGGACCAAGGGCATGCAGGAGACCTTCGAGGCGGTCATACCTGGTCTGGACGGCACGAACACCTCGTTGACCCGCACGAAGGAGCGGGTCGCGGCGATGGACCAGGCGTTCTCGCAGCTCGTCGCTGGCGGCGCTGCCGACGAGGCGGCGGCCGCGTTCGACCGGCTCGCCGCGGCGGCGGCGAAGGACGGCGTCACCGTCGACGAGCTGCGTGCCCTGTTCCCGGAGTACGCGGCCGCGGTGGAGACGGCCGGGAAGTCCTCGGGTGACGCGGCGCCGCAGGTCGGTGCGGTGGGCCAGTCCGCGAGCGACGCGGCGAAGCAGGTCGACGAGCTGAAGGCCGCGTTCGACGGCCTGTTCGGTCAACGGATGGACGTCGACACCGCCCTGCTGAAGTACAAGCAGGGAATCGCCGACGTGAGCGAGGAACTGAAGTCGGGCACCCGGATCCTCGACATCAACAAGCAGGCCGGGCGGGACAACATCGGTGTGGTGTTGGAACAGATCGACCGGATCAACGACCTGCGGCAGGCTCGTATCGATCACGGCGCAACGCTCGACGAGGCCAACGGTAAGTACGTCAAGGACATCGACGGGCTGCGCCGGACGCTGCTCCAGTTGGGTTTCAACAAGCAGGCCGTCGACGAGCTGATCGGCAAGTACCGCAGCATCCCGGGCGAGGTGTCGACGGACGTGTCGGCACCGGGCGCGACGAAGGCGACCGCGCAGGCGCAGGACTTCAACTTCGCCGTGAGGTCGGTGCCGCCGTCGAAGACGGTGCCCTTCTGGGCCAGCACCGGCGAGGCCAAGGCGGCGGTCAACGCGCTCAAGGCGAAGATCAACGAGCTGAAAGACAAGCACATCTACATCTCGGGCACCGTCAGGTGGACGAGCACCGGCGACATGAAGGTGCCGGGCGGCACGATCCTCAAGAACGAGCGCGGCGGCGTCTACGAGCACGCCGCGGTCGGTCTGCTGCGGCAGGCGCAGGTCGCCCAGCCGGCCGGCCCGGCCCGCTACGCCTGGGCGGAACCGGCCACCGGCGGCGAGCTGTTCGCACCGCGGTACGGGGACATGGCGCGCACCCGGTCCCTGGTGGGGTACGCGATCGAGAACTGGTGGGGCGGCTGGCAGAGCTTCGCCCCGCAGACCGGCGCCGCAACCATGCAGCTGTCGCCCGGGCCGGCGCGGTCCGCGTCGACCGTCGCTCCGGCCGCCGCGGCGATCGGCGGCGCGGACCCGACAGTGCACCACCTCCTGCGGCAGCTGGTCGCCGCGG
The DNA here is from genome assembly GCF_026342015.1 of Micromonospora lupini. Classification (NCBI taxonomy): domain Bacteria; kingdom Bacillati; phylum Actinomycetota; class Actinomycetes; order Micromonosporales; family Micromonosporaceae; genus Micromonospora; species Micromonospora lupini. The sequence continues at coordinate 2,986,455 of NZ_JAPENL010000001.1, read as the reverse complement.
TGGATCGGGTCGCGCCCGGTGTCGGGGAGCACCTGACCGGGTCGGTGTCCTCGGCCCGGCAGCTCGGCCGGGCCCAGGGCCGCACGCTCACACGCTGATTCGGAGGTCACACCATGGCGACGCTGATTCTGGACCGGGTGTGGATCAACCGACTCGACACGGGCGAGGCGGTGTCGGCCGGGTCGGTGGACCGGTCGCAGCAGTACGAGCAGGACGGCGAGGTGATCACGTTCGCCGGCGGCCGGCAACGCGCGGTGGCCACCGAAGGCGAGCGGGGCACGTTCGGAGTGACGCTGCGCCGGGTGTCGCTGGCCACGGTCGGCAAGCTGCGGGACTGGATGGGCGTCGCGGTCCTGGTCCGTGACCATCGGGGCCAACGGTGGACGGGCGTCTTCTTCACCGTCATGCCGTCGGAGCCGCCGGTCGCGCCTGGTCCGACGGCGGCGTACTGGTACGACGTCGCGCTGACCCTGCGCACGATCACCGCCGCAGAGGGGGTGTGACGTGCAGCCGCTGACCGCGTCGCCGCGCGAGGCGCTGACGGCCGAGCAGGTGGAGGCGCTGATCGTCGACGCGCCCGCGCTGACGCTCGGGTACGGGCTGGAGCTGGTCGACCAGGCGCTGACGGTGTTGGCGGACATCTCCGCTGATCTGCAGCTCGGCGGATCGGTGTCGCGCAACTCGTACGCGGAACTGCACGGCACGGCGAAGCTGCCGATCTCAACGGACCTGGACTGGGGGCGGGCGATCGTCCGCCCGTACATGACGATCGCCGATGGCCAGCTCAGCGCGCGGTTCAACCTCGGCGCGTACTTCACCTCGACGCCGCGGCGGAACCTGCGGACGCGGCCGCCGACGTACGACGTGGCCGGCTACGACATCCTCAAGGCGTTGCAGGATCCGGTCGGGGACACGTACGCGATCGACAGCGGCGTCAGCTACCTGACGGCGGTCGAGGACATCCTGATCGAGCGCGGGTTCGTCCAGTACATCATCGATCGCGGCGCCGCCGGTCTGGTCTTGCCGTCGCCGAAGGTGTGGGCGTTCGACGACCGGCTCACATGGCTGACCGTCGTCAACGACTTGCTCGCGGCTGTCGGCTACGCCGGGATCTGGTCGGACTGGGAAGGGCGGCCGCGCTGCCACCCTTACCAGCCGCCAGGGCTGCGGCCGGCCGAGTGGACGTACGAGGCCGACGGCCTGCGGTCGACGATCGCCCCGGACCGCAACCTCGACCGGGACATCTGGGACGCGCCTAACCGGTGGGTGTTCTACAGGAGGAACGACATCGAGGCCGCGCCGCCGGTCGAGGGAAACGGCATGTACACGTACGTCAACCAGTCGACCGGCGACACGTCCGTCGACGCACGCGGCCGGGTCATCACCCGGATGGAGGGGCTGGACGCCGCCGATCACGCGTCGCTCGTGCAGCAGGCCCAGGAGAAGATCGACGCGGACATGCGGCTGCCCACCGTCTACGTCCCGGCCACAGCGATCAACCCGCTGCACTGGCACTTCGACCGGCTGCTGGTGGTCGACCCGGCGGCCGGCCCGCCGATGCAGACGATGGCCACCCAGTGGACGCTGCCGCTCGGCCGCGGGCTGATGAGCCACGAATGGACGGCCCTGCCATGAGGTACGACGCAGAGCTGAACCGGGCGATCGACGAGCGGATCCGGGCGATGGCGCCGCCGCAGCCGGCGCGGGTGGGCACCTTGGTGTCGCGGGATCCGTTGACGTCGCGGTGCACGGTCCGGATGGATGGGTCGAGCGTCGAGACGCCGATGAAGATCCCGGCGAGCGTGAAGGGCCGACCGGGTGATCGGGCGTGCCTGCAGCTCATCGAGGGCGACTGGGTGGTCGTCGCCGCGTTCACGCCGGCCGACGACCTGGTCGATGTGGCGTGGGCTGCGTCGGACTCGGCGAACGTCGGCCCGGGTGAGGGTGCGGTCATCTCGCTGAGCGGCCTGACCTTCGAGCCCGGTGTGGTCTACAAGGTGGTCGTGGGCGGCAAGTACGTGGCCTCGGTTGCGAACGCCACCTTGTGGCGGATCCGAAACAGCGCGAGCAGCTTCCTCGTCGACTGGGGGACGCTCGGGCACACGCAGGCGCCAGACACCCGTGAGTATCCGCTGACCCACCTCAGCAAGTACCTGGTCCGGACAGCGTCGACGCCCCTGTCCGAGCAGACGATCGCGCTGACCGCGCAGAACTCCGTCGGAACGGTGCGGCACATCGGCACGACGACGGCCGCCCGGTACCTGGAGCTGTGGCGCGTCCCGGGCGTACCGGCCAAGTTCCCCCACGCTCTCGCGATCTAGGAGGTCCGCAGGATGGGTTCCGTTGCCACCTCGACTCTGTCCAACCCGTTGCAGCCGCCCGGCGTGTCCGGGATCGACCGGCAGGACGTCGGCGGTGTGCTGTGGACGGTGGTGCTGAACAACGCGTCGGATGGCGTCAGCTACTACCGGTCGACGAACGGCGGCACCAGCTGGGCGCTGGCCGGGTCGTGGACGATCTCCACGACGGTGCAGGAGATCTCGGGCCTGCACATCACCTCGGGTGGTGAGCTGTGGATCGCCTACCGCACGTCGGAGACGAACCAGGACCGGCTCTGGGTGCGCCGGTGCATCGGCAACGCGTTGACGTTCTCGGCCGGCAACCCGCTGCAGATCAGCGAACCGGCCAACGGCGGTGTTGCCGGGTCGATCCACACCGGTCTCGACGTGACGGTCGTCGGCAATCCCGCGAACGGCACTGCCCGGGTCGTCGTCGCCGCCGGCACCACGTTCAGCGGGCTGCTGGGCGTGACGCTGCACGGCGTCGACCAGGCCGCCAATGGGACGCTGACCCGCAACAACAGCATCATCACGGGCAAGCGGCAGTGGATGTACCCGGGCACCGCCGGCCGGTCGACGCCGCAGATGGACATCGAGCACTGGGGCACCGGCAAGGGCGCGGATATCCCGCACCTCTGGTGCGTGTTCGGCCGCCAGGAGCTGAGGGTCGTGAAGTTGCCGTGGAACGGGTCGACGTTCGCCGGCCCGTCGTCGACGGTGCTGCTCAAGTCCGGGTTGGCCGGCGTCGACGCGATCCCCGGCCGCTGGGACGGCAAGGTCTTCCTGATGGCCATCCCCAACCCCGACGCGGGGATGACCGACCGGGTCCTCGTCGCCGAGCGGGACGCCTCGAACACCCGCACCACCTGGCGGTCGACGCCGGTTCACCCGACCGGCGTGGTCCGCAACTGCACGCTGTCGTACAACTCGACGTCGCGCGACTTCAGAATCTTCGCCGTCGGCACGTCGACCAACCTGCTCTACTACGTCGACTTCGTCCGGGCGAGCGGCACGTGGACCAGCTGGGGCACCGTCACCGGCACGGCGATCCTCGGCAGCGCCGGGCAGAACTACGGGGTACGTCACGAGTCGGCCGGGTCGGCCCGATACGACGTCGTGACCGCGCACTCGGGCTCGCCGAACACCATCGTGTCGACCCACCAGGTGTTGTCGTACGCACCAAACACGCCCGTGTGGGACCTGACCGCCATCGGAGTCGACAACGGCAGCGCAGCGAACGTCAGCGCCGCGTTGAACCTGGACTGGCTGTTCTCGGACCCCGACCCGGCCGATTCGCAGATCGCGTGGGCGCTGTCCCGCCAGATCGGCGCCGGCGCGCTCGCGTACTTCCGCGCCTCGGACTCCACGTGGCAGGCGGCGGAGGTGAAGAACACTGGCGGCACCACCGCCCGTAGCCTCGCCTCCGGGTGGGGCCTGACCAGCGACGCGCCGCACTCCTACCGGGTCAAGTACTGGGACAGCGGCGACCTCGCCAGCGTCTACTCCGACGCGTTCGTCGTCATCCCGTCCGGCAAGGTCAACCCGACGATCACCGCCCCGACGGTGGCTCAGGTGCTGACCACAGACAGTGTCACGATCAGCTGGACCGTGGCAGAGCAGACCGCGTACCGGGTGCGGCTGCAGATCCTCTCCGAGGTGGTTCACGACTCCGGCTGGGTGGCAGGCACCGCCACCAGCTACACCCCGGACTTCGCGCTCGGCGACCTGTTCTCGTACACGGCGTTCGTCCAGACCCGCAACCTCAAGGGCCTGGCGTCCGACGAGATCCAGCGGAACTTCAGCGTCGACTTCGTCGAGCCGGCCGTCGCCACGCTGACCGTGACACCGCTGCCGAACCTCGGGGTCAACCGGGTGACCATCACCAACCCGACGCCCGTCGGCCTGCAGCCGGCCGTCGCCAGCCAGGACGTGTACCGCCGCCCGATCCTCTACCCGTACCTGCGGGAAGAGCACTTCGAGACGGCCGACATGTCCGGCTGGGGTACGCCGAACGCCGGCACCGCCGCCAGGTCGACTACCCGGGCGCACAGCGGATCCTGGTCGTACCAGCTGACCTCTACCGGCGCCGATCCGCTCGGCTCGTACGTCGAGACCATCAAGATGCCGTGCCAGCCGGGTGTGACCTACTTCCTCGACCTGTGGGCGACGGCGTCCGTGGCAACCCGGGACCTCCTGGCGCAGTTCCGCTGGTACAACGCCGGCGGGACGTTCCTTTCCGCGCGTAACGGGATCGCGAAGCCGGCGCCCGCCGCGACCGTGTGGGACTACCGGTGGGCGGCCGCGACCGCGCCGGCCAACGCCACGCAGATGACCCTGTGCGCGGTGATCGACAGCGTCCCGGCGTCCGGCGACGTCATGTGGGTCGACGAGGTGCGGGTACGGGTCAGCGACCCAGAGCTGGGCGTGCGGATCGCGACCGGTCTGCAGCCCGGTGCGGTCGTCGACGACTGGCGGGCCGTGTCCGGCGTGGCCTACGAGTACCGCGCTCAGGTGCGCAGCGTCATCGGCACGACCATCGGCGGCGTCTGGACCGCCTGACCCGCCCCGGCCGCCACGGCGGCCGTTTCCTTCTCCGCCGTCTGGCTCGGGCTGACCGCCCGCCGGGCGGCGTCTTCATGCCTGGAGGTGTTCATGGTTCGGATCCGTGCTGTCGTCGCCCTGGCCGTGGTGGTGCTGGTGGCCACCGCGGCGGCCGGTGTTCCGCCGGCGACGTCGGCGGCCGCGGCGGTGACGTGTCCGTCTCCGGCGCCGGCGGAGCGGGTCATCCTCACGATCGGCGACTCGATCACGGAGGGCGCGACGATGGCCGGGTCGGTGTCGGCCGGCTACCGGGCCGAGCTGGGCCGACTGCTCGACGCCGCCTGCATCCCGAACCGGATGGTCGTCGCGGCCATGGGCGGCACGACGTGCGGCTACTGGACGTCGCGGATGGCCAGCCTGGTCACCACCCACCGGCCCGACCTGATCATCCTGAACTGCGGCACCAACAACAGGTTGGACAACGCCAGCGCGGACACCGTCGCCGCGTTCGAGAGCACGTACCGGGCGCTGCTCGACACCGCGCTGGACCTCGACCCGGACGTGGTCGTCTGGCCGACGTGGGTGCAGTACAGCGCGGGCCGGGCGACGCCGGCGTGCACCACCCCGCCCGGCCCGAGCCCGAGCTGGCTGCCGGCGTCCGAGGCTCGCGTGAACGATGCGATCTACCGGGCCGTCCGCGTCGTCGACGAGTTCGGCAAGCGTGTCCCGGGCTGGATCGACCTGCAGTCCATCCCCGAGGGGTACCTCGACGCCTGCGGCGTCCACCCGACCGAGGGCGGCTACGCGGTGATGGCGCGGCTGATCTTCAACGCGATCGCGGCGTCGCTGGTGTCTCCGCCGTCGGCTCCGCTGCCGTGCGGACTGACCGGCCGCCGGCCGGGCGGGGCGGTCCCCAACTGGACGCCGTGCGAGCAGATGGGAATCAATCAGTGACCCGAGCACCCTCGAACCTGCAGGCCGTCCGTAGCCTGCTCCTGGCTCACCTCAACGTCGACCCGAACAGCGACCGCCCCGCCGACCTGGAGCCGGCGGAGGTCGGGATCGTCGGCGACCCGGCCCACCGGGGCGGCTACCACTGCGGCTCCGACCGGGTGGTGACGAACGACTACTCGGTGGTCGAGTCGTCCCGGGACCGGGCCGGCCTGACGCTCGACGCGGCGGCGCTGGACGTCGGTGGCTTCTCGGTTCGCTCCGCCGGACGTACGCACACCCTGCCCAGCTTCTCGCTCTGGTGCGTCGGGCAGTGCGCCGCGAACGCGCCGGACACCCGGGACATCCGCGAGATCATCTACAGCCCAGACGGCACGACCGTGAAGCGGTGGGATCGCCTCGGGAAGCGGTCGAGCGGCGACAGTTCGCACCGCTGGCACACCCACTTCAGCTTCTTCCGCGACGCGATCAAGGCAGGCCGCGACCAGCGGCCCCTGTTCCGCCGCTACCTCAGCTCCATCGGACTCCTGGAGGACGACGACATGACCCCGGAAGAGCACAACTGGCTGGCCACCGTCCACAAGAACCTCACGGTCATGGACGGCCGGAACCCGATCGGGCAGGTCTACACCCGCATCACCGACGGCACCGACCAGGTCTTCGGCAAGGAGCACAAGCAGACGTTCCCCTCACTCGTCGCGCTCGGCAAGCAGATGACGGCCATGCAGGCCGCTGTGCTCGGCGCGGTGCAGGGCCTCGACACCAAGGCGATCCTGGCCCGCGTCGACCAGGTCGCCGCGGCCGAGGTGGCGCGCGACGCGAAGACGGCCACCGAGCTGGCCGACCTGTCCGGCAAGCTGGACCAGGTCGCCGACCTGCTCGGGCGAATGGAGTCCGGGGAGCTGACCGCCGAGCAGGTGCTCGTCAAGCTGCGCGAGCTCCTACCCGCCGGCGCCACTGCACCGCAGGACTGACCCGGTGGATGTGCCGGTCGCCGAGCTGGCCGGCAAGGTCGGTCCCGTCGGCCTCCTGTCGCTGGTCGTGCTGCTGATCCTGACCGGCCGTCTGCTGCCCCGCCCGGTCTTGGAGGACCGGATCCGGGACAAGGCGGAGCAGATCACGCACCTGCAGGAGACGCTCGCGAGTCGCGACGAAGAGCTGCGGGTACGTGGTCAGCAGGTGGACAAGTTGCTGGCACAGTCGGACCTGACGGTGCAGCTGCTGCAGTCCCTGGCGAGGGAGGCGGGCCGCGATGACCTGGTGGCGTAGACGCCGGGGCCCGTCCCCCGAGACCGAGGCGGCCCGCGACCGGGCGGCGGACGCCGAACGCAGCCTGCAGCGGGCCCGCGCCGACGACGACACGGTCGACGCGGTGGCCGCGAAGCTGGTCGAGTTGCGCCGCCGCAACCACTTCGGCCCGATGATCACTTCAGCGTTGCGGGGGTCGAGATGAGAGACCTAACGACAGTCCTGGCGGCGGTCGGCGCCGGCGCCTGCTGGTACTTCGTCGTCGTGTTCTGGTGGACGACGGGCGGGGACTGGCGGCACAACGCAGGCGGCCGGCACGTCATGCTGTTCACCGCCGACCTGGGCCTGTTGATGACGCTGATCGTCGTGGCGCGGATCTGGCCGGGCTACCCGGGCCGCGACGTCGTGGTGCTGGTGGCGTTCGCACTGCTCGTCGTGCAGATCGTCTGGCGGTGCGTGCTTCTGCACCGAGCACAGCACGAACCGGCCGCGCGCCGGTAGCTACTCCGGCGGCCGCTCGTACTGAATCCCGGCCCGCTCGAACCGGGCCCGCACCTCGGCCGCGTGCGCCGCGGCGACCTCCATGTCGGCGCCGGCCGCCTGGAGCAGCTCGACCGTCGGCCCGCTGATGCCCTGCGGGTCGGCCAGCGCGACGCCGGCCTGGATGCCCAGCAGCCGCGGATCAGTCGACACCTCACGGACCGCCGCGATGGCCTGGTCGCGTGGGGTGTCTCGGTCGCTGCCGGTGCCGTACCGGCCGGCGACGCCGGACAGCCCGGCCAGTACGAGCCGGTCAGCGGCCGGCAGTGACGGCACATGCACCATCCGACGACCGTACCCAAGGAGGCACCTCGTGTTCACCATGAAGTTCTGGAAGTCCGCCGCCGAGCGCGCCGGCAAGAGCGCCGCGCAGGCCCTGCTGGGTCTGTGGGCCCTCGACGGATTCAACGTGCTGCACGCCGACTTCCCGCTCGCCGGCGGTGTGGCGGTCGGCGCCGCTGTCCTGTCACTGCTGACGTCGATCGTGTCGGTGGGCGTCGGCGAGCCGAACAGCCCGTCGCTGGTCGAGATCCCCTCGGCCTCAGCCCGCCCCTGACGCCGTGCTCACCCCCCTGATCACCTGGGCCCGCGACTGGGTCCAGATGCCCGCAAGAATCCGACGAATGGAGCCCATCGTGTCCGACCTCGCCCAGCAACTCGACGCTGCCAACGAGCAGCTCACCACCGCCGTAACCGCCCTGTCCGGCCTCCAGGACGACGTGCGGATCATCGTCAACCGCGTGCCCGAGGGTGACGCCGAGGCGCAGGCCGCGGCCGACCGGGTGGTCTCCACTGTCAGCGCCCTCACGTCGGGTCTGGCCGCGTTCCGGGCGGAGACCCCGGACGCGGACGGCTCGGACACCCCGACCGAGCCGACCGACCCGGGCACCGACCCGGGCGAGCCGGAGACCTTCTCGCGCCGCTGAGCCGGCCACACACGGCGTCCGTTGCCAGCCTGCCCGCGGGCTGGCAACCTCTGGTCAGGCGCGGTACCGCTGAGGTCCTGCCCGCCAGCCGCACCAAAGCTGGAACACGCACGCCGCCCGAGAGGGATCGGTAACCGACCAGGGTGCCCGCCGCCTACAACGAAACGCCCCACCCGGCTCCGGCCGGGTGGGGCGTTTCTGCGTGTCCGGACCCGTTCGCCCGGCGCAACGCCTCAGCAGTAGTCGTCGCCCCACTTCTCGCTGGCCCGCTTCTGGCACTCCTTCTTGCAGACGACCTCACCGTTGTCGGTGCAGTACCGGAACTTCTTGCCGGCCGGGATGGTGTCTCCGCAGCCTTCACACACCTGGTCGGTGTCGCAGTTCTCGCACACGCGGCCGGTCTCGTGCAGCTCGGCGGTGCAGTTCTCGCGGCTCGCGACCCAGGTGTATCTGAACTTCGTCTTACCGTGACTCATGCCGCCTGCCGGTACTCCCGGATGCGGCGCTTCGCCGTCCGCTCCGACACCCGGTGCACGGTCATCAGGTGCCGCACGATCTCCATGTACGGCTGGCGCGCATCCACGAGCCGGGCGACCGCCGCCTCGATGGTCTCCGGCTCTTCGTCGTCGTCGAGGTCCAGGTCCAGCTCGTCGTCGACGAGCTCGTCGACCACTCGCACTCGGCGGCCGCCGCGCTCGACGATCCGCCCGAACCAGCCGGTGTCACGGCCGGTGTCATCGGTGTCAGGCACCGAGCTGACCTGCGAGTTGACCTTGACACCACTCCCCTCATCCTCGGTGGGGGAGGGGTCCCGGTACTCCTGGATCCCGATGAACAGCAGGAACAGCGCGCCGGCGACCAGCAGCGCGATCGGCCCTCCCCAGCCGCGGTCCGGTTCACTGCTCGCGGCGATCAGCATGATGGTCATCAGGCGTCTCCGAACAGCATCGCGGGCCAGGGTGCGACGAGCGTGGCGGCGGCGTCGATCAGCGCTCGCGCGGTGTCGCCGACCAAGCCGCCGGGGAGGTCGGACATCAGGCCGAGCAGGATCGCCACGATCCACAGCGGCGCGTTGAGCCTGCGCAGCCCGGACGCCGGGAACGAGAGCGTGGCGAACCGGCCCAACTTCTTGCTCAACTTGATCGGCAGCATGCACCCGACCGCGTAGATCCACAGAAGGGCGATGCCGGCGCCGAGGACGAAGTTGATGCTGGCGCCAGCGATGTACGCGCCGCCGGTGGAGTCGAGCAAGCTCTGCACCAGCTTGCTGAGCGTCTCGACGGTCCACTGGTCGAGTGGGCTGCCGTCGAAGCCCTCGCGGATGGTGGGCACGGCGATGATGAACGCGAGCCGGTCGCGCAGGCTGTTCGGGCCGACCGACATCCAGTCGATGAGCAGGGCGAGCAGCAGCAGAATCGCAACCGTCGTCGGGGACATGGTGTGCGTGATCTCGAAGGAGCCGCCACCGGGCCCGGGTGTCGGGCTCGGTGACGGGGTGGGCGTCGGTACGGCCGCCAGGAGCGCGGTGAGCATCAGGTCGTCGTCCAGTTCCGGACCACCGTGCCGGTGGCCGCGTCGCGGACCTCCATGCGCGGGCTGTCCATCGGTTCGTTCGCCGCTCGGGCGTCGCGGGTGAGTGCCCAGAGGTGCCGGTCGAGGGTGTTCTCGTAGCCGGGCACGTCGAGGTCGAGGAACAGTTCGTGGGTTTGGTGGTGCAGCACCTCGTACTGCCCGTCGAAGATGTGGAGGCGGAACTTCTGCGTGGCCATCAGCGGTCCATCTCCAGGTGGATGCAGGCGACCAGGAGCAGCAGCCCGAGGACGACGCCGACGCCGGCGGCGGTCCACGCGATCAGGGTGTGGCGGGCGAGGATGGCGGCGAGGACGACGGCGACGTCGACGAGCACCACGACCGCGCCGGTGACGACGATCGGCGTCCACGGCACGCGGCGGACGGGGAGCACGACGGGGTCGACGTGGGCGAGGCGCAGCTCGGTGACTCTGGCGGCGACCTCCGACGGGTTGCCCGCGGGCGCGGTCACGGTCTTGCCCGCGAGTGCCCGCAGCGGCGAGTCGGCGGGCACCTGGCCGCTGACTTGGTGGGTTGTGGTCATGATGGGTTCCTTCCTTCGGGGAGGGTCCCGGGGAGCGGCTGGCTGTCCAGGCGTAGGCCGCGCCCCGGGTGCTTACTTCGTGCGGGAGATCGCGTCGGACACGAGATAGAAGGCGCAGAACGCCAGGCTGACCTTCGCAAAGGTCACGGCCGTTAATGAGCTGCTGGCGAACATCACGACCAGGGCAAGCCCGGCGCAGATCAGGATGGGTCGGCGGAACATCTCTAGTCCTTCCCGTTGGTGCGGGCTGCTGCCCGCGACCGCTTCCATTCGTTGGCGTACGTCTTCCCGGTGCCCGCGAGTGCGGCCAGTTTCCGGTCCGACGGCGCGCGTCCGTGCTGCTTGACGTACTGGTCGTATGCGGCCGCGCAGCGGTCCGCCTCGGTGGCGGGCGGCGGTGGTGTGGACGGCCTGACGGCCGGCGGGTCGACCCGCGCGTTGATGGCGTTCTGCCGCTGACGGGGAGCGGGCACCGTCGCGGGCACCCGGCCGGGCAGCTCCGGACTGCCCGCGGGCACGCTGCCCGTCGCGGGCACCGCGCTGCCCGGCGCGGCCGGGGGCGGCCATACACCGAGCGGCCGATGACCCAAAGCGAGGCGAGCCCCGGCGATGTCGGACGCACGGCGGGCGCCCGCGACTTGCCGCTCCAGTTGCCTGCAGAGCTGGATGCCCGGGTCGGCCTCGTCGACGGCGGCGGCGGGCAGTCCGCGCAGCGCCGACCACGCCGTGCGCAGCCGGCCGCCCGTACGGCGCGCCCGCTCGGCGTCACGGTGCGCGTGGTAGCCGGACCACGCGATCCGGGGGTCGCGAACGTTGTGCTCGATCGACCACCGCTCCGCCTTCCACGTCCTGACCGGGAACGCGCGGCGGCGCTTGCGGTCGAAGATCGCGCCGGTCTCGTCGACCAGGTCCTTGCGGAGTAGCTGCACGTGCTGGGCGCGGCGGGTGTGTAGGCCCCACAGCCACGGCGACAGCAGCGACGCCATCCCGGACCCGACCGCGAACGGCGTCGGCGTCCAGTGTTCGCCGTCGAAGTGGGAGTAGTTCATGGCGGCGACGACGGCGGCGATGAGGTAGGCGCGGCGGCGCATCTCGGCGGCGGTGCCGGTGGCTTGCTGCAGGAGTGCGTCGTGGGCGTGCCAGTTGACGTAGAGGGAGATGGACTCGACGGTCGCGGCGTAGACCAGGGCGACGCCGGCGCGGATCAGCGGGTTCCACGTGACGGGGGTGCGGGTGAACGCGTACGCGGTCTGCCCGCCGACGGCGGCCGCGTTGACGAGCAGCAGCGGGCCGACGGTGCGGGCGGAGTCGGCGACGGCGGCGAGCTTGCGCCGGCGGCGGGCTCGGGCCTTGGCCTTGGCCTTGCGGCGCTTGCGCTCGGCGCGTTCCTGCTCGCGTTCGAGCTGCCGGCGGGCGGCCCGGTTCGCGGTCGCCTGGTCGCGGGCGAACTGCGCGTCGAGGCGGCGCCGTTCGTCTTCGACGCGAGCGACGTCGGCCATCTCGGCGGCGTCGAGCCGCCGACGGAACAGGGTCATGCCGACCATCCTGGCGCGTCTGGCACTCCTGGCGCAACTGGCGTTACAGTCACGGCGTGTCGACGTGGCTATCACCGGCGTGTCTGGCGTGAGATCATCCCCAGATGAACGGCGTCGGAGCAGGGAGCGCAGGTTGAGCAGCAGCGTGTGGGTGAGCCCGGCCGAGGCGGCCAAGCTGCTGGAAATCTCGCCACGTCAAGTGCAGCGGTCCCTGCAGGACGAAGAGCAGCGCACCCAGGAGTGGGGCGCGGAGGGTACGGGCTGGCGGTACAAGCCGCTGTCCACCAGGGGCGCGTACCAGCTGCGGCGCAGCGCGGTCATGAAGAAGGCCGGCGAGCCGGAGAAGTAGCCCGGACACGGAAGCGCCCCCACTCACCTGTAGCCCAGGTGAGTGGGGGCGCTTCGTCGTCGGGACCGTCAGGGCGGGTCGAGCAGGGGGACCTTCTTCGGGCGGCCCATGCCGCGCTTGCGGGAACGCTCGGCCAGCGAGGGCTCGGCGGGCCACTCGCCAGCCTGCCGCCGCCGGCACTCCGGCTCGGCGCAGTCGCACCACCAGCCCAGGTTCTCGGCGAGGATCCTGTCGCCGACGCAATCGTGCTTCGACTCGGCGAGGATCCGGGGCATGCAGCCCAGGCAGCGCGACGGGCCTTGCGGGAGGGGCCGACCGGGCGTGGTGTCGATCGGCCCCTCCATCATGGGTTAGAAGGTTTGGCCGGCCTGCACGCTGGCGACGAACGTCGCCCACTCGCCCTGGTCGAACTTGACCTGCTCGCCCGGCCGCTGCGAGTTCCGGACGACCCGGTTGAGGTCGGCGTCGACGGCGACCTCCACGCAGTTCGGGCCGGAGTTGTCGCACCGGTTCGGGCGTACGAACTTGAGCTGGGACATGGTGGTGCTCCTTTCCTCAGCCGGCCGTCGGGTACGGCCGGTGGTCGTGCGAGGGGTGGTCTACTTGGGCAGAAGCAGGTCGTGGGCGACGAGCTGACCGAACGCCTCCGCCCACTCCCAGCAGCGGCCCTGCTTGTTGCAGCGCGGGCAGCGCCCGTCGACGGCCTGGTGCTCGGCGAGGGTCCGCCGCCACCGCGCCTCCGTGGCGGCGGCCGCCGGCGGCGTCCGGGTGGTCACGGCCGGCTGGACCAGGCCCGGGGCGGTCACGGCCGCTCACCGGCCGCCACGGCGGCCAGGACGTCGACGCTGACCAGCACCTCGAAGCAGAACGGGCGAGCGCAGTCCGACGACTCCCACGAGCACTCCGGGCCGTGCCCGTACACCCACGCGAACCGCGGGTCGTCGGACTCGTGGACGGACACGATCACGATGTCGTGGTACGTCTGGCCCTCAATGCCGGGGCTCGACTGCCACTCGGTGGGCCGCACCGACACCCGGGCGCCCGGGCCAGGCATCGTCCGGGCGGTCACCGGGTCGGCCCGTCGTAGTGGCGGCCGCCGGCGCGGTGGTGCGCCAGCGCGATGAGCCGCGCCTTGGCCGCTTCCTGCTCGACGGTCTGGTAGCGCTGCCCGGTACCGGGTGGGACGCGCGGTGGGGTGGACGTGAGCAGCCGCCGCAGCCTCTGGACGATGTGCACGGTGTCGCCTCCCTCGCTCCGAGGGGCGCGGCTCACCGCTGTTCGACGGTGAGTTACCGCGTCCTGACCTCAGAGTTCCGGGTGCGAAGTGAGGTATCCAGGTACCTCACGTACCACGTGCCACCGGCCCGACCGAAAGGGGTGCGGGGCGTACCAGCCGCGTCAGACCTGGCGGTCCATCAGCGACGTCAACGCCGCAAGATCAGCCGACATCGCCCTCCGCCGACCGTCAGCGATTGACTGGACGATCTCCCGCGCGTACCGCTGCTGCCGCAGCCACGCCGGCGCGACATCCCGCAACTGCATCAGCACCGCAGTGGCGTCCGCCGGCCGGCCGGTCTCCACGTACGACCACGCCACGTCGAGGCGGTGCCGCTGCCGCGACGACGGGGTCACCTGCGGGGAGTCGGTCACCTCCCGGGCGAGATCCAGGGCCCGGTCCGGCTGGGACGCGATCACCGCCGTCTCCACCCGCATCAGCTGCACGCCGCTGCCGGAGAAGTCGTTGCCGGCGACGTCGACGAAGAACCGATCGGCCGGGTCGTCAGGCTGGGTCAGCCGGTCACCGAGCTGCCCGGCGCCGGCGGCCGCGAGAGTCAGCATCGACCGGGCGTCGTCCTCGCGGGCGTTACGGGCCGCGGCGGCAGCGCCCTTGAGGAGCAGCACCCCCCACGCGGCCAGCGCGCGGGGCGTCGCGGTGGACAGTCGCGGCTCGACGGTGTCGGCGGTGCGGGCTGCGAGATCCTCCACCTCGGCGATCCGGCCGGTACGCAGCAGCAGCCAGCACAGGTGCGCGGTGGCGCTCGCTCCGGCGACCTGGTCGTCTGCGGCCCGCGCGTAGGTGCCGGCCTGGTCCAGGGCGATGTGCGCGAGGTCGAGCTGGCGCAGCTGGATGAGGAGCCGGCCGGCGAGCTGGTAGGCGTAGGAGGCGATGCCGAGGGCGACCTGGCCGTCGTCGCCGGCGCCGGACCGCTCGACCAGCGCGTCGGCGGTGGCGAGGACCAGGGGGACGCTGCTGATGACGGTGGCGTAGTCGTTGGCGTGATAGGCGCGGTTGGCGTCGGCGATCAGGTTGCGGACGTGCTCCACCGGCAGGTCGCCGTCGACGGGCGGGCGGGGGCCGACGGGCTGGCCGTCGAGGCCGCGGGCGGGCGCGAGGGCGCGGCGGATCCCGACGAGGCCGAGCGGCTCGGCGTGCGGTTCGCGCATCGCCTGGGCGTGGGCGGCGGAGCCCATCAGCGCCGAGGTGGGGACGCCGAGGGCGCGGGCCAACTTGCGCAGGGTAGGGATGCGGGCGCTTTTACGCACGCCCTGCTCCAGCTTCTTGATGGTCTCGACGCTGACCGCAGCCTGCTCGGCGAGCTGCTCCTGGGTCAGTGTGGACTCGCGGCGGATGCGAGCGAGGTGCTCGCCGATGGTCGGCTCCATGGTGGTCTCCCCCAGGTAGCGGTCTGGGCGGCGGCCCGCCGACCGCTACAACCGGCGGGCCTGCCATGTCTGACCGTACCGCAGCAGTGACGGTCGGGAGCGGACTGCGGTACTCAGGTACCCCACCACCCCTATGTGTAGCGCCGCTTAGCCTGCGGCGGTGAGCCCGGATCAGGAGCAGGTCGGCCGGCACGAGGTGGCCGAGATCCTGCGCGCCCGGATCAGGTCTGGGCAGCTCAGACCGGGTGACCGGATACCGTCCGAAAGGGACCTCAGCCAGACGTACGACGTCAGTCCCATCACTGCCCGGGCGGCTGTGCAGCAGCTCCGAAACGAGGGCCTGGCCGAGGCGGTGCGCGGCCGCGGCGTCGTCGTTCGTGCAGGTGTCGAGCCGGAGCCGGTGATGGTCGAGGTGGGGGCGTGGGTGTCCGCGCGAAACCCGACGCCGGAGGAACGTCGGATGTACGGGGTGCCCGAGGGCGTGCCGCTGCTGGTCGTGACGCACCCGGACGGGTTGCAGGATCTGTACGCGGCACATCGGTACCGGCTGACCTTCCGGGCGGACTGACGGCCTGATCGGTCGATGGATCTTCCCCGGATGTGACGGGCACGTTAACCGTTGACGCGGCAACGTTTCACCATCTGCAAGATGCGGCGGGTGATCATTGCCTCACCCCCTGTCCCATCCACGAGACTCCCACGATGGAAAACACGTGGGGACCTGAACAGAACACCGATCCGCCGGGCAGGTCGGGGGGCACTCAGACCGCCTACTGCGTACTCTTCGCCGTCTCGCTCACGGCCGGCGCCCTCGCCTGCCTGTTCGAACACGTCACTGGCGCGTGGATCGCCCGCGGTCTGTACGCGATCCTCGCCGGCCTGATGGTCATCGGCGGCTGCGGGTGGACGATCGCCTGGTTGATGAGCGGGTCAGAGGATCGCCTTCACCGGCACGCTGCGGCCGAGATGACCGAGGCACGCGCGGAAGCACGCGCGGAGCGGGCCGACATCCGGGCGGAGGTGACAGTGCTCTCGGACCGGGTGGCGGAGCTGACCACCCAGGTGCAGGCGCTCACCGCCGCGGTCGCGCAGTCCCGGGTGACGTACCTGCCGACGGCGCACCAGCCGCCGATCGGCCACCGGTACCTCGGCGCCGCGGCCGTGGGAGGGGTCGGCGACACCGTGCCCATGCGGACCGGTCTCGACCCGCAGGCGATACAGGACGCTCGGACGATCGCGCGCCGCCTGGTCGACGCGGACACGCTGCCGCGGCAGGACCAGGCCGGAGACTGATCGCTGCTCTCCGTGGTGGGCGGAGGGTGTACTTCAGGGTGTACTGCACCCCCTTGCATGGCACTGCACACAAGTACGAAAACGCAGGCTACGCAGGGGGGTGCAGTACCTTCCGACGAACTCATAATCCCTCGGTCGCGGGTTCGAGTCCCGCCCGCCCCACCAGCCGTTTTCCCTGGTCAGCCTGCACGACCCGCCGCACGGTCAAGGCGGTCCGCCACCTGGTCCACGTCGTCCTCGAACCGGTCCGCGTACACGTCCAGCGTCGTCGCCGCCGAGGCGTTTCCGAGCATCCGCTGCGTCGCCTTGACGTTGGCGCCCTCGGCCACCGCCAGGTTTGCCGCCGTGTGTTGCAGCTCGTGCGGGGTCAGGCCGGTGATCTGCGTGGCGATCGGCTCGACCAGGAACCGGGGAGCGGCACCGGCAGGCGCTGGTGTGTCTTCGGCGTACCGAACACCGCCCGACCGTTGACCTCCGTCACCGACCCCGCGACCAGCAGCCGTCGCTTTACCAGCCCACCCGTCGCACCCAAAGCGCCGCCAGCTCGGCTTGCCGAACGGTGGAGGGCACAAGTCCGTTCCCACACCGGAAGCACCTGCCGCCGCAGCAGACCGCCGTACCGCTGGCGAGTCGACGGCTTGAGCTGCACGAGAGCCGGATCGACCCACTCACCGCGGGCACGACTGCCCCGACGAGGCGTTCGGCCACCCACACCGGCAGCGGCCTTTAACTCACCTGCCTGATCGCACTGAGTTTGTTCACCCGCGAGTAGACCGAAGGCCATACAGCGTGAGCGCGGCAAGGGAGGGCGCGTCGACCAACTGCCCGCTGACTATCAGCTGCTCAATCTCCTCATCGGTAAAGGCCCGATGCTGCATGTCCTGTTCGCTGATCTCGCGGTCGGGAGCGCCTTCGCTCAGGCCGGTCGCGAGGTAGACATCGAAGCCGTGGGTCGAGAAGCCGTATGCCTCGAACAGGTGCCCGAGATGGGACATCTCCTCGGCGGCAAGCCCCGTCTCCTCCGCCAATTCCTGTCGAGCGAGTTCCACTGGTTCGCCGTTGCCGCCGCTACTCCAGCTACCCTGAGGGAACTCCCACGCGCGTCGACCAACCGGGTAGCGGTACTGCTCCACCAGCCAGAATCCGCGAGCCCACCGAGGCAGCACCAGGGCGGAGTCGGCCTTCTCCACCACCCCGTAGATTCCTGGGCTTCCATCGGGGTGCCGGATGACATCCTCTCGGACCGTCATCCACGGGTTGCGATAGACGACTCGACTGCTCACCTGCTCCATCAGGCCATGTTCGCAACTCCGATGCCTGCCCGCAGTCCTCCGGATCAGGCAGTCCGCATCTAGGGCCTGTTTCATAAGAACTGGCCGGCCTGCGGCGGGCCCGGACGACGACCGGCGGCGTTGCGGTTTCGTCCGGATACAACACCGGTATCCGAACGAAACCGCGCCTTGCCGGATCGCCGCCCGGACTCCGCCTCGGCTCGACCGCCCTTATGAAACAGGCCCTAGTCGGCAAGAGGTCAACCGACGGTGGGGCAGGGGTGTGAGATATCGAGAGATGTTTGCGCTGCCAGACCGCAATCTGCGCCTGTCGCGTCCGCTGCGAGATCCGACTGCTCGCGGCGTCCTGACAGTGACCGATCGAGGATCATCGGTCTGACGCCGTTGGACCGGCCACGGTCAAAGTCGGTCTACATCTGTCGGTCGTCGTTGGTATCTTCACCCACACACCATTGGGGACGCGCCGCCGGGTGTCCTGGTTCGACGCGTCCAGCTCAAGAAACGGGGAAATATGACGCGTAAGGCGCTGCGCATTCTCGGCGCAGTAGCGGTCGCCACAATGGTGGCCATCACGGGCCTGACCGGCCCGGCCGGCGCAGCCAGCTCCGCTGGCCTGGACGGCGTTGTGGTCGACAAGGTGACGGGTGCCCCGGTCTCCGGCGCCGGAATCGTCATCCAGCAGCAGGACGGCTCCGGCTGGAACTTCACCAACAGCGACTCGCAGGGGCGGTTCGCCTTTCCGGACACGGCAGCCGGCCAGTACATCGTGCAGGTCATGGCCGACGGCTACGTCGAGCAGTGGCTCAACGGCCACCAGAACCAGTGGGAGGCGGACCCCATAACGGTCCCCGCCACCTTGCGCGTCCCGCTCATGCCCATTCAGTACGGCAGTGTCGCGGGTCGGGTCGTCAGCAGCACGGGTGCCGCCATCGCCAACGTCAACGTTCAGTTGCGGCGCGGCAGTAACTCGGTGGCCGACACAGGTACTGACTCGAAGGGGCGCTACCGCTTCGACCATGTCGAGACCGGTTCCACCTACACGGTGCAGTTCACCTTCCCCAGTGGTCAGGTCCTGTTCAACGGTGGGGCCAACTCAGAGTACGAGGCCCAGCCGCTGACCGTCTCCGCCACCCAGACGACGCAGGTCAACCTCACCCGACCACCTGTGGGGCACCTGACGGTACGGGCGCTCGACGCGGTCACCCGCAAGCCCGTCGTCAACTTCTGCTGGTACCCACAGGAGGGTCCGCTCAACTTCCACACCACCTGCTCGGATGACACCGGCCGGGCCCGGTTGCGCGACCTGCCGGTCGGTACGTACCGCGGCGGCGGCTACGACCCGAACAAGGTCTATGCCAACGCCCTGTTCGGCCCGACCGAGGTGGTCGAAGGCAGGACGGTGAGCACCACGGTCCTGCTGGTCAAGTCCGTGCACCTGCGCGTCGATTTCGTGGACGCGGTGACCGGTGACCCCGTTGACGGCGCCTGTGTCACGCTGGCCGACCCCGTCCGCGCCGACGTCGGCCAGAACGGGCAGTGCGGTTCGTCTGTCGAGTACGACACTCTCTTCGCCGAAGACGCGTTCCGGCTCTTCGTGGCGCCGTACGACGGGACGCACGGGGCTCAATGGGTGTCCACGACCGGCGTCGGGACGGGTGACCCTGCTGCGGCCCGGGTCTTTCGACCGGCGGCCGGAGAGCACGTCCAAGTGACCGCCAAGCTGGACGCTGGGGGAACGGTCGCCGGTGTGGTCAAGGACGCCGCGACCGGCAACGGCGTGCGGAGTGTCTGCCCGACGGCCACCGCGCCGCCGTCCTCGTACGGCCCGAGTGCGAACTCGTACTGCACTGACGACGACGGCCGATACAGCATCACGATGCTGGGCCCCTACGAGTGGAAGCTCGCATTCCCTGCGTACGGCGGCCAGCACGCGTGGACCTGGTCGGGGAATGCCCCCAACCGGGCCTCCGCCACCCCGGTCCGGGTCGTCGCCGGGCAGAGCACCACCCTCGACGTCAGCCTGGTCGCCACGGGCACCATCAGCGGCACGGTCACCGTGCCCGCGGGCCAGTGCGTCACGTGCGTGACCATCCAGGCGGTGGACGCGTCGACCGGTGACTATGCCGGCGTCAGCCCGCGGGTCCGGGCTGACGGGACGTTCACGATGACGGGCCTCAACTCGCAGGACATCAGGCTCTACTACAGCGTCGGGGACGACCTCGTCGAGTATCCGACCCGGCTGCGTACCAAGGCGGGCGAAGCGGTGACCGGCGTCGCGATCGTCGTTCCGGCAGCCTGACCACGACGGACGCAAGGGCCTGCCTTCCGCGGAGGGTGGGCCCTCGCGCCTGTTTGGGCCTGGTGGTTTGCCTGTCGCCATCAGTGCCCCGCCGGGGCGTCCTCACCCTCGAGCAGTCGGCCCGGGCCGGTCAGACCAGGGCCGATCCTCTTGACCCTGTCGTCGAAGAGCAGATTGATCGTGCCGTCGGCGTCGATGGCCACGCTGGCGGGCCCATCGTGCTCCTCGCCGACCGGGTAGAGCTGACCGGCAGTGGGTCCGGAGAGGTCCGCGGTCGACAGAAGATCAGTGACGGCAAGTCCGGGCAGCGCGACGTCCGCGCCGGAAACGATTCGGAAGGTGCCGCCGACCGCTTCGGGCGTCCAGCCAACGCTCATGGCGTAGCGGGCAAGTTCACGGACGTTCTCCGCCGTCGGGTACGCGTACCTCTCCTCCCAGGGCGTCGGCGGGTAAGGCCATTCAGTCACGTCGACCTGCAGGGCACGGCCGTTCTTCCCCGCTCCCCAGACCCGGACTCGGATGCAGCGATGAAGACGACCATCGCGATCGAACGCGTCGCGGATGTCGGCCTTCCAGGTGAGCGTCCGACCGTCGACGTGCAGCTTGCGTAGCCTCGACCTCATCCGACCGCGCCTCCAGTCCGGTAATCCTGCGCTGTCCGCCTCCAGCCACCAGCGGCCAATGGACCGAGTCGAGTCGGCCTCAGCCGAGGCGCAGCAGCAGAACCTGGTCATCGTTGAGGTCGGAGATGCAGTCGCGCAACAGCGTTAGCCCGTCCAGACCGACGGTGCCGCTCTCCTCGAAGGCCATCCCCATCTCCTCGAAGTGGGCGGCCAACTCCTCGGCGCGGTGCCCGGCGGGGTCGAGCTGATCCAGGAACCTTTTGTGGGCTGCGGTGCTGTGCGGGCTCGACGGGCCAGCTCGGTGATGCTGTCGGGAAAAGCCCGGGCAGGCTACTGGGCGGGGGTGACACCGGTGCGGGGAACGGATGGCGGGGCCTGCGGGTGGCGAACCAGACCGCCGATCCTGGCCACGATGCCGTCACGGGTGTGTGTCGCGGTGGCGAAGACCGCCGACGGGCGGCCGAGCGCGTCGCCCTGGTGCACCTCGATCTGGCTGGTACGGGATGTGTCGAGCAGGTGGGCGGCGAGGCAGCCGACGCTGTTGGCGTTGACGATGTCCTCGTCGACGCCGATGGCGGGGGCGAACATGCGGGCGGTGGCTGGTCCTGTGGACGGCGAGAGCGCGTAGGCGAAGCAGCCGAGATAGCCGAGCCGGCGGCACTCGGCTGCCAGCCCGGCGAAGTCGGGCCGCATCGCCGACAGCGTCCGGCGTTCCTGGACACGGACGAGAAGCCGGGGCGTGCCGGGTGAGGCGACCCGCAGGTCGTCGGCGATGTCGCCAGCCGTCAGGCCGAGGGCCGCGATGATGGCGCTGCCGCCCGGCTCGGCGTGGTCCCGCAGCGCGATGACGCCCTGCTCGAACCAGACTGCGATGCCCTCGGGCCGGCGGGCGGCGGTCACGGCGACGGTTCGGTTACCGGTGCGTTGGTACCCGTGGCGCTGGGTGCCGCCCGAGCGGTGCAGCAGGACGGCCTGCGCGGCGATGGTGCCGTGGCCGCAGTTACGGAGTTCGCCCTCGCTGGTGAAGAACCGTACGCGGGGCGGGGCCGCACTGTTGCCATCGACGAACGCGGTGTGGGAGGTGCCGACGGTCGCTGCGACAGCGCGTCGCTCGTCGTCGGTGCGGGTGGTGTCGTCGATCACGACCGCGGTGGGGCTGCCACCTCGCCCATCGCGGGTGCAGGCATCCACCACGATCAGCCGTGGGCCGGGCATCAGGCCGTGGCGCCGAGGACGGTCATCGGTGGCCGTCCGGTGCTCGATCCTCGTACCTGCCGTCCCGGCCTGGGTGCCGTCATCGCCTGTGCCACCCCTCCCCTGCTTCGATCTCCCACACGGTAACCCCGAGCCACAGAGGTCAGGTGAGAACGTTCTGGCGTAGCGTCGAATCCGGGGCGAGCCGTTCGTAGTACAGGCAGGAGGCGGTCGGCAGAGGCCGCCGGGACGAAGGAGTCTGGGCATGCCGCGGTACCTGATCTCGTTCGACGACGGCGCCATGGACCACATCCCCGCCGAGGACTGGCCCGATGTGGGCAAGGCCGCGCACGCGGTGACCGAGGAGGCCGTGCACGCCGGCGTGTGGGTGTTCGGCGCCGGACTGGAGAGGCAGCGGGCGACGATCGTGGCCACGGACGGGACTGTCACCGACGGCCCCTACCCGGAGACCAGGGAGGTCGTCGGCGGGTTGGCGGTCGTCGACGTGGCCACCCGCGAGGAGGCGCAGGCGTGGGCTGGCAAGATCGCCGCCGCTTGCCGCTGCGCCCAGGAGGTGCGGGAGCTGATGCCCGACCCCGAGACTGACGCGCTGCTCCGCGAGACCGCCAGTCGCGGATGACGGCGCGCGTCTCCGCGCCGGCCGGGAGCAGGGCGCGAGGCGGTAACCGAGGTCGCCCAGCGCCCTGTCTTCAACGAAGGCGCGGCTCAGCCGATGTGGCCTCGTGTGCCGGCATGGCCACCGACGGTCGCAGCGGAATCGGGCGTGTTCTGTCCACAAGCCGCACGCGACGGGCCAGATTGCGTCGCCCGGGGCCACTGAAAGGGGCCAGAGCGGGGCGCGCGTGGTAGTCCGAGGAGGTCTGAGTTTCCACGCGTAAGTCCACTTCGGCGGGATGCCTGGTCGGCGGTCCTGGCCCCGTGGCGCGGGCCACGGCCCACCGCGCCGCGCCACACCCGGAAAGGTAGGTCGGATGTCACGCTCGTCCCGCCTGGGCGCCCTGGCCCGGCTGATCCGTGGGCACGGACCGCGGGGCCTGGCCCTGGTGGCGTGGACGATGCTTGCCTGTCGGCGAGTGCGTCGCCAACTCGCCCGGGGTGGGCTGGGCGCGGTGCGCCTCGCCGCGCCCCCGTCCGGCGGCACCGACACGCTTGTCCGCCGGGCGCTGAGCGGCAGCGGCGGCAACTGTCTGGAGAGCGCGCTGGTGCGGCAGCGCTGGTTCGCCGAGCGAGGGGTGTCGCGGACCGTGGTCATCGGGGTCAGCGCCCCGGCTGCCGGCTTTCACGCCCACGCCTGGCTCGACGGCGACCCGGACCCGCACCGGCACGGGTTGGCCGAGATCCTGCGGCATCCGGTCCCGCCGGGCTGGCTGCGCTGATCAGGCCGGCGGGACCGGTGCGGCCCGCGCGTCACAGATGTTCGATCAGGTCGATGGCCTCCAGCTCGGCGAGGAACGCGTGGACGTCGGCGACGGCCCGCTCCAGCTCGACCGGCCCCTGTCGGGTCAGCACCTCGGCCAGCTCGGTTGCGGTCGCTCCGGCCATCAGGTGCGGCCACAGCATCGCGGCCGAGCGGTCCAGCGCCAGGTAGACGGACTGCCGGATGTCGAGCAGCACGGTCTCGTCGCCGGCCGCACGCCAGGCGACCCGGTTGCCCCGGACCCGGTACACGGTCGACGTGTCGGCGTTCACTTCGGCACCTCCACGTTGGGCCGTTCCTGCGGCATCCCGGCGGTGACCGTGGCCACCACCGCCTCGAAGCGCCCCATGGGTTCCTCCCCGAGCATGATCGACGGGTTGCTCGCGCCCGTCGTTCCGATGGGCGCAAGACCGGCCGACCGGGGTCGCATCGTCGCGTAACCCCGGCCGACCGGCCGACTGGGCCGGGCCAGGGTGAATGGCTCGGTCAGGCAGAGGCTAGGTGCGGTGTACGGACCGCACCGCGCCTGGTGAGGAGTCGAGAAGCCGACAGTTTCGGGGACAGAAACGCGTCACCACATTGTCACAGTCATTCCACTCATCCCCGTAGACCGCCTCGGAGCAGCCAGGGGAGACAACTGGACGACTTCGATTGTTACCTGGCGGAAAACCATCCCGCGACCCGTCGTTCGCGAATCGGCCAGCCACGTACGGGAACCGGCTCGGGTCACCGGCGCGGCGTGTCGCATCGAGGGTGGATGCCGGCACCGATGCCCCGGAAGTAGTCGACAGGCCGTTGCGAACCACCCCGTGGCACGTTCAATCAGATCGGGCCGGAGTGACGGTCCGACGGAGGTGACTGCTCATGCCGTGGACGGGGAACCCTGACGGGCAGGAGCCTGTTACCCGAGACATTGTCGAGACCGATGACCCAGAACGTGCGCACCATCTGATCGCACTCAGGTTCGGAGAACACCGGACTCGGATCTCCGGTCCATCTGCCCGGTTCCGCTACCGACGAGTCACGTTGCGCGCCGACGATGTGGAGATCGGTGAGACTCGGTACACGATGCGCAGCCGCACGGAGTCGTTGCCCTATCCCGAGTTCGCCACCGTGAGCGTGACGCACGGCCGGTACGCGGTCCGCACCGACGACGAGGAACTGCGCCTCGGCCCCGGCACGACAGGAAGGTATCCGGACGTGGACGCGATCCACCTCGTCGACGATCTGGCCTCCGTCGTCGTCCGGCTGCCGATGCAACGGATCGCGGCGGCGGCGTCGATCCGAACCGGCCTGCCCGCCGCGAACTTCCAGTTCACCACGATGGCGCCGCTCTCCCCGGCGCTCGCTCTGCTCTGGCAGTCGGTGACGGCGTTCGCCCGGCGACAACTCGCCGTCAGCGCTGTGGTCGCCAGTCCGCTGGCCCGGGCGGGCCTGGTGGACCTGGTGGCGACCACAGCCGTCGCGGTGTTCCCGAACACCACAATGACCATCAACTACCTGCCCGGCCAGGCGGGTGTCGGCCGGGCGATCGTGCGCCGGGCCGCCGAGTACATCGAGGCACATGCCGCGGCGCCGATGACCGTCGGCCGGATAGCGGAAGCCTGCGAGGTCAGCCAACGCGCGTTACAGGCGGCGTTCCAGCGTCACCACGGCCAGACGCCCATGGCGTTCCTGCGTGCCGTCCGATTACGCCAGGCGCACTGGGACCTGCAACACGCCAAGCCGGGCCAGACCGTGGCGGAGACGGCCCGCCGCTGGGGCTGGACCCATCCCGGGCGGTTCGCGCAGGCGTATCGCGAGGCGTACGGCTGCCATCCCTACGACACCCTGCGGGGGACGGGCGTGTCGGCACCGAGCGAGCCGGGTCGATGACGAACGACGTCACGCACGGTCGGCATCGCACAGTGCGCCCCGCGCCCGCGGCGGCACGCCGATGGCGGCCATCGCCTCCACATAGCGTCGGTACGCCTGCGCGGCCTCGCCGTGCCGGCCCGCGGCAGCCAGTGTCCGGACGAACTCGCCGTGTACGCCCTCGTCGTACGGCTCCAGCTCCAGAGCGCGTCCGAGGTGCCGGACTGTCTCGTCGATCTCCTGGGCGCCGAGCGCCAGCGACGCGAGGGTGCGTACCACCCGCAGGTAGACCCGTCGTGCCTCCTCGCGGGTAGGTCGGGACCAGTCGTCGTACGGCTCGTCCTCCAGGAAGTCGCCCCGGTAGCGCTCTTCGGCGAGCAGGAGCGTGGCGCGCGCGTCCCCGGTCGCACCGTGCTCGGCCAACCGGAGGCCGTGTGCCGATTCGGCGAGGAACTCCTCGACGTCCAGCTCGACGTGGCCGATGTCGAGCGCGAGACTCGGGTGCGCGGCGATGACGAAGTGGTCCGTAGGCGTACGGCGGTCCGGATCGAGGACGCCGCGCAGGGTGGACAGGGCCACCGACAGCCGGTGGCTGACCCGGCCCGGGTCCTGGGCGGGCCAGAGCATCTCGCCGAGCTGTTCGCGGGGCACCGCGCGACCACGCCGGGCGGCGAGGATCCGGAGCAGGTCCCGTGCCTTGCGTGACTGCCACGCCGCGGCCAGCACCTGCGAGCCGTCCACGAACACCTCGAAGCGGCCGAGGGTGCGGACGGCGACCTGGGTGACGCAGCGCGGGCCCTGTCGGTGCGGCGTCGGCTGCGGCACACCGGCAGCGGTCAGCCGCTCGGCGGCCAGCCGGGCGTCGACGCGCTCCTGAGGATCCGCCCCGGGCAGCAGGCTGAGCAGCACCGCGAGTCGGTCCGCGGCGACTGCCGACCCGATGTCGCGCAGGGTCGCCGCCGCCTCCCGCCAGGCGCGACGGGTGTCGTCGGAGTCGACGGCGGCGGCACCGCGAAGCTCCAACGCCTCGGCGAGCGCCGCACGGTCGCGGTGCAGCCGGGCGGCTGTGGACGCCAGCAGCGCCACCTCGGCGGCCCGCCGACGGTCGCCGATCTGCAGCGCCACCCAGCCGAGCGCGAGTCGGGCGGTCGCCGAGTCGGGGCCGCGTTCCCGCTCGACCGCGCGTTGTGCCAGGGCGAACGCCGCGGGGCCGTCCTCGGAGGCGAGCACGCGGGCCAGTCCGGCGAGAGCCGGCACCTGGATCTGGTGGTCGTTGACGGGTTCGCTGGCGCGCAGCGCCTCCTCGTACGCCGCGCGGGCCAGGTTGGTCCGGCCCCGCAGCGCGTGGACGTCGCCGATCCCCACCAGGGGGTACGCCACCTTGCGGGATCCCATGCGCTGCAGCAGCGGCACGGCACGTTCGTAACAGGCGGTGGCCTCGGCGAGCTGACCGAGGTGGAAGTGGGCCGCGCCCTCGTTGCAGAGCGCCAGCGCCAGCATCGCGGCGTGCCCGTTGGCCTCGGCCAGCTCCACCGCGGGGCGCACCTCGGCCAGGGCGTCCGGATATCGACCCTCGCCGACCAGGGCGGACGCGCGGTTGGCGCGGATGCGGACCACCTGAACTGTGTCGCGCGCCGCCTCGGCGGCCCGCAGCGCCCTCTCGTGGTGCTCGTCGGCCGCCGGTCGATCCCCGCGCAGCTTGGCGTCCAGGGCGAGCGCGGTGTGCGCGGCGGCGAGCGCCGCGTCGCCGCCGACAGCAGTCGCTGCCGCGAGGGCACGTTCCGCGTTGTGCCGGCACGCCTGGGCGTCGCCGATCGTCCACTGCGCCGCGGCGGTCCAGGCGAGCAGCCGGACGTTGTCGGTGGACGGGTGCGGGTCGAGCCCGCCGCGCTCCAGGACGTCAAGGGCGGCCTGCGGCTCGCCGCGCAGGTAGTGCGCGAGGCCGTACCGCCAGGCGAGCCCGGCGTCGAGGGGTTCCGGACGATCGGCGAGCGCGGCGTACACGGCGAGCGCCGCGTCGACGTCGCCGCGCATCTGTAGCGCCTCCCCGTAGAGCAGCCGCGGGCCGTCGGTCCGGGCGTACTCGGGCAGGGACTGGAAGGCGTCGACGACGGCCTCGGAGTCGCCCGAGGCGAGCAGCTCCGCGCCGTGGTCGGTGAGAATCCGCGCCGTCGCCGCGACGACACCGGATGTGCCGTACGACGCGAGGGCCGGAACGAGGAACCCGCGCTCGGCGTACCACGCTGCCGCTTTCGCGTGCAGGCGTCGCTGCGCGGCCGGGACCAACGGGAGACGGCGGCGGGCGACGTCGGCGACGACAGGCACCATCCGGTACGCGTGCCCGCCCGCCGCGGTGGCGACGAGAAGGCCGGCGCGGGCCAGGTGGTCGAGCCAGTGGCCGCCGTGGCGGTGCCCGAGGAGGCGGCACAGCTCGGGGTGGAGCGGGTCGAGGTGCGCCGCGTCCCGCAGCAGCCGGTGGGCCTCGGGTGGCAGCTCCGCGAACACCTCCCGCACCAGGTAGGACTCCAGTGGTGTGCCCGGCTCGGTCGGGTCGGCCCGGTCGGCCGTGGCCGACCGCCCGGCCAGGGTGACAAGCGCCGGCCAGCCACCGGTCGCGGCGTGGACCCGGCTCGCGAGTGCCGGGTCGGTCGTCCCGCGGCCGGCGGCGAGGACGGACGCCACCGCATCGGGCGAGAGTCGGAGATCCGTCGGGCCGCGCTCGACGAACAGCCCCGCCTGCCGACGGGAGAGCGTGGGCGGGTGGCGGGTCACCAGCACGATCCTGAGCTGCGGGGGAAGCCGTTGCAGGGTGTCCAGCAGTGCCGTCAGCAGGCGACGGGGAAGTCGCGGCACGTCGTCCAGGACGAGCCAGCCCGGCTCGTCGACGGGCAGGTCCCGCGCGAACCGGTCGCCAAGCATGACCAGCCACTCCGGACCTGCGGTCGCCAGCGACGCCACGTCCGGGCCGGCACACCAGCGCGCCGGTCGGTCGCCCAGCCAGCCGCGTACGGCCGAGGTCTTGCCGTATCCCGCCGCGGCGACCACGAGGGTGCGCCGCTGGCTCACCCCCTGATCCGCCATCGCGTTCACCGGCTGCCCGCACGTCGAAGCTGGTCCATCCCTCAATTGGCGGCGTGCCGACGGCTACGCGTACTCCAACGTCGCCGTTACGACACCGAATCCCGGCGTATTTGACGCCACCTTGACGCCGCTCTGAACCCCGCCTCGAAGGATGTCCCCGGAAAGGCACGCAGAGGCGCGGACCGTCCGGGTCGGCGTCTCGTGATCGATCGGATGAGGAGTGGTGATGGCAAGAGTGCTGTCGGGACGGGCGCTGCTCGCGGTGCTGGTCGTCCTGCCGACGCTGACCGCGTGGAGTGCCGCGCCGGCCGGCGCCGCCGGTCAGTCGAGCCCGGGGGTGTACGACGACGAACCCGTGGACCGCGACGTCGAGGTGGCGCGGTTGGGTTACCTGAACGGTGTGCGTGTGGTGTTCTCCCGCGACGAGGAGTCCGGCGACTGGGGTCTTCGCCAGGACGGGGAGATGGGCCGCAACGCGCCCCTGGCGTACGACGAGAAGCAGAGCATGTTGGCGGCGTACCTGACACTCACGCCCCGGTCGGTGCCGGTCCCGCGGGCGCTGCTGTCGGAGCCGCCGGCCGGCACGCCGACCCCGCCGGAGCTGGCGTACCGGACCATCGTCGCGTCCCTGGTCGTCGCCGACAACCTCGCCGTGCCGACGTCGAGCGCGATGTCGGCCACCGCCACGATGACCTGCTGGGACCTGTACTGGAACTCGTACAACTGGGCCGAGCTGCCCGGCTACCCGAATCCGGCGTCGGTGTGGCACCCGACGAAGACGTACTACTCGTCGGACTTCGGCGGGATGAAGATGTACTCCTACAGCTACCTCGCCAACTGCGGTGGGTACGCCCGGCACAGGATCTATTACAAGTCGGGCGGCTCCTACCACAAGCACCACGACTACGAGGTGGCGTACGCCCACTGGCAGGCCGTCAAGAAGGGTTCGGTGCACCGCTACCGCAAGGTGCTCTACGACGGCGCGGAGGGCGACACCCGCAACGGCAAGTACACCGGCTGACGACACCTGACGGATCCGGCGTCGTGTCCATTGCGCGACGAACAGGTCGAGCCCGCGAGCTGCGGAACTAGCCTGATCCGGTGATGTCGATGGGTGGCGCGGGCGTACGTGTCCGGCTGCTCGGCCCGGTGGAGGTGGTTGCCGCCGACGGCCCGCAGGCGGTGAACGGGCTGCGCCGCAAGGCGGTGCTGGCGACGTTGGCGCTGCACGTGGGTCGGGTCGTGAGCGTCGACCGGCTGATCGACGTGGTCTGGGGCGAGCGCCTGCCGGCCACCGCGGAGAACACGCTCCAGCGCCACGTCTCCTACCTGCGTGGGGTGCTCGGCGAGCCCGGATCGATCGTGGCGCGTCGGCCCGGTTATCTGCTCAACACCGGGCCGGAGTCCACCGACGTCCAGGTCGCCGAGCACCTCCTGGAACTGGCCCGCCGCGCGACGGACCGGACGGAGCAGGTGACCCACCTGACCGAGGCGGTGGCACTGTGGCGCGGGCCGCCGCTTGCCGACGTGGCCGGGTCGGCCTGGCTCGAGGAGCAGGCGGAACACCTGGCACGCCTGCGGTTGGAGGCCGAACGGGCGCTCGCCGAGGCCCGGCTGTCGGTGGGCGAGCACGCGCGGCTCGTCCCCGGGTTGGAACGGCTCGTCCGGCAGCATCCCCTCGACGAGCACCTGCACGCACAGCTGATGCTCGCCCTGTACCGCGACGGCCGGCAGGGCGAGGCGGTCACCACGTACCGGCGGCTGCGCGACGCCCTGCGGGACAACCTCGGCATCGACCCCAGTCCGCGGCTGCGGGATCTGGAGCGCGCCATCCTGCGCCAGGACACCGCCATCGCCGCGCCCGCACCGGCTGCGACGGCACGGGCGGTGGCGGTGGCGGCGCAGTTGCCTCCCCCCGTACCCACGTTCACCGGGCGCGACGCGGAACTCGCCGCCCTCGACGCGCTCGTCGACCGGGGCGGCGCCGTCGTTGTGTCCGGCACCGCGGGCGTCGGCAAGACCGCGCTCGCCGTGCACTGGGCGCACCGCGCGGCCGAGCGCTTCCGCGACGGCCAGCTCTACGTCAACCTGCGCGGCTTCGACC
Source organism: Micromonospora lupini (assembly GCF_026342015.1). Classification (NCBI taxonomy): domain Bacteria; kingdom Bacillati; phylum Actinomycetota; class Actinomycetes; order Micromonosporales; family Micromonosporaceae; genus Micromonospora; species Micromonospora lupini. The sequence continues at coordinate 2,956,071 of NZ_JAPENL010000001.1, read as the reverse complement.
CGGCGGCCACACCTACCGACCCGGCGCGGGTGCTGCGCGGATTCCTGGAGGCGCTCGGGGTCCCGGCGGCGCGGATGCCCAGCGAACCGGACCTGATGGTGAGCCTGTACCGCACGGCGGTGGCCGGCAAGCGTCTGCTTGTGGTGTTGGACAACGCCCGCGACGCCGAACAGGTCCGACCGCTGCTGCCCGGCTCACCCAACTGCCTCGCGATCATCACCAGCCGGGACCAGCTCACCCCGCTTGTCGTCACCGAGAGCGCCCAACCGGTGATCCTCGACCTGCTGAGCCCCGACGAGGCCCGCGACATGCTGGTCCGCCGGCTCGGGGCACACCAGGTCGCCGCCGAACCCGTCGCGGCCGACGACATCGCCGACCGCTGCGCGCGGCTGCCCCTCGCGCTTGCCATCGTCGCGGCCCGAGCCGCCACCAATCGGCGCTTCTCGCTTGCCGCGGTCGCCGGTGAGCTGGGTGACCTGAACGCCTTCCACGGAGGCGACGAGGCCACCGACGTCCGGGCGGTGTTCTCCTGGTCGTGCCGCACGCTCAGCCCGCCCGCGGCCCGGCTGTTCCGGCTGCTGAGCCTGCATCCCGGTCCGGACGCCGCCGCCCCGGCCGTGGCCAGCCTCGCCGGCGTCACCCCGGCGGCGATCGGGCCCCTGCTCACCGAGCTGACCCGGGCGAACCTCCTCACCGAGCACACCCACCGGCGGTACGCGTTCCACGACCTGCTGCGCGCGTACGCCGCAAGCCTCGCCGACGAGACGGAACCGCCTGCCGACCGGCAGGACGCCGTACACCGGTTTCTCGACCACTGCCTGCGCGCCGCACATGCCGCGGACCTCGCGCTGCACCCGCACTTCAGCGAGATCAGCCTTCCGCCGCTGCGGGCCGACGTGACGCCGGAGCAGCCGAGGAACAAGTCGGCCGCCACGGCGTGGTTCACCGCCGAGATCCCCGTTCTGCTCGCCGCCGTACCGCTCGCGGCGCGGTCCGGGTTCGAGGGACACGCCTGGCGGCTCGCCTGGGCCATGGCCGGTTTCCTGCACCGGCAGGGGCACTGGCAGGACTGGCTCGGCACGCAGCGGATCGCTCTCGCCGCCGCGTCGCGCATCGGCGACCGGGCCGGGCAGGGCCACGCCCACCGCAGCCTCGGTCTCGTCTGCTCCCGGCTCCGGCGGTACGACGAGGCGGACGACCACCTGCGGCGCGCGCTGGACCTGTTCACCGACGTCGGCGACGACGCCGGGCGGGCACACACCTGCCTCAACCTCGGTCAACTCGCGGAGCGGCAGGGGCAGCACCACCAGGCGCTGGGCCACTCCCGGCGGGCGCTGACGCTGTTCCGGAGCGCCGGAAACCGGGCCGGGCAGGGGTACACCCTCAACGCGGTCGGTTGGCAGGAAGGGCTGCTCGGCAACCACGACCGTGCCCTCAAGGCGTGCGGTGAGGCGCTGCGGATGTTGCAGGAGGTGGACGACGTGCAGGGACAGGCCGACACGTGGGACAGCCTCGGCCACGCCCATCACCAGCTCGGCGACGACCGGCGGGCGATCACCTGCTACGAGCACGCCCTCGAACTCTTCGCGCAGGTCCACGACCGCTACGCGGTGGCGAGCACGTACGTCAATCTGGGCGGCAGCCACCGGGCGCTCGCCGACCTGGGTGCCGCCCGTGCCGCGTGGCGCCGTGCCCTGAGCATCCTCGACGACCTCGGCGACGCCGACGCCGACTCGCTCCGCGCCGACCTCGAACAGCTCGACGTCACCCGACTGTCCTGACGCGCCGGGCTTTCCGCACGCTTTCCGGGCCGTTTCAGCGCGGGCCGGCACTCTTCGGGCACCAGTTTCGCTCGCTAGGAACGGAGTGTTCGATGAGTCGCTTGGCACGTAACCTCGCGGTGGTGGGGATGGTCGGCGGGATGCTGCTGGCCACGTCCTCCGCGGCCGTGGCCCGGTCCGACAAGCCGCCGACCAGGGGCACCGACTGTGTGGTGCAGTACATCGACGAGCGCGGCGGAATCGTCCGCACCGAGACCGAACCCGAGGGTCGGGAGCACGGCCGGTTCCGCTGCGTCGCCGGGCAGTGGACGTTCGCCTGGGACCCGTTCGGGGCGGACGACAGGATCGTGGCCGACGAGATCTGGATCGATCCGTCCGGCGCCGTCTCGGTCCGGCGGTTCACAGGTCCCGCGCTCGGCAACGACCTCACCATGGGCGAGATCGCCGCCATCGCCCAGGCCGTCACCGGCAGCGGCGACGTGCTGATCGACCGCGCGATCGTGGCGGTCGACGACGGCAAGGAGCGGACCCCGGAGCAGGTCGAGGCGCTGTTGGCCGGCAAGGACACCACCGGCGTACGCGTGCTGAAGACCATCGACAAGCCGGATGCCGCCCTGTCGGCGAAGGACATCATCGACGAGGCCGGCGGCACACCCGAGACCACTGTCGTCTACTTCAGCTTCTGGGGCGCGATCAAGGCGGCGCTCTCGTGGGTCGCGGACACGATCGGCGAGATCGGTGAGTGGATCGACAGGCACTGCGGCTGGGGACCCTCTCCCAACGGCCTGGGCGTGGTGGTCACATGTCGCTGGTAGCCCGTACGACCCCGACAGCTCTGCGGGTCATCACCAGGCGCGTCACAATCGTCACCGCGGCACTCGTCGTCGCGCTGGTGGCCTCGTACGCTCCGTCGCACGCCGCCGACGACACGGCCCGCACGACTGTCACCGACCAGCCCGGCGCTCCGGGGATCATGCTGCGACAGTTGGAGGACCTGACCGGCCGGCCCGTCGGCGATCTGGACACGGTGCTGGCCGTCGACACCGGGGGGCGGAACCTCACCGGCGACCAGCTCGAAGCGCTCGCCGCCGGCAAGGAGGTCGACGGCGTCAAGGTCCTGGGCACGATGTCCGGCGGCCGGGACATCCTGGACACGACAATGGCCGACCTCGCCGACGGCGTGTACGACGGCAGGGGTGCCAGTGGGACCGCAACGTCCTCCCTGCTCTTCGCCTCGTCCACACCGGAAGGCCGGGAGTGGTGCCTGACCATGTGCATGGCCTCGGGCAAGTCCTTCTGGGAATGCGTCCTGTCGCGTCGCGGCGACCAGACTCTCACCCTGGATCTCGACGGCGGCACCACCGTGGGCGGGATGAAGGCCGCCTTCGAGAAGGCCAACGGCGTCGCCGCCGAAGGGCCGTACGCGGTGGATACGTTGACAGGCGACGCCGAGCCCTCGGCCGAGGAGGTCGAGATGCTCCTCGACGGCAAGGACGTCGAGTCGCTGCGTCGGGTGGCGACCGTCCAGGGCCCGGACGCCGGCTGGGCGCTTGGCGACGTCGCCGAGAAGTCGGGCGTCCCCTACCTGAAGACGAGGATCCACATCTTCACCGTCGGGCTTCCCATCCTCGGGAAGATCCTTGTGGTCTGCGTCTCGCACAACGACGGGAAGACCTGGAAGTGCTCGGCCAAGCCCTGGGGCGGGTTCTAGCGGCCGGCTGGGTCGCCGTGTTCCTGGTCGGCGACTCCTGGTAAACCGACGATCCCGCTTCGCGCCTACCGTTCGGGTGGACGCGGAGCGGGATTCCACGCCTGCGGACCCGATGCCGCTGGCCTATGCACGTCCGCGTTCGGCCGTGTCGATCAGAGCGTCGAGACGGTAGCGCAGGACGCGCGCCTGGCCGATGGACAACACCACCCGGTCGGACGCCGCGCCGTCGGTCGCGGTGAGCACCACCAGGGGTTCTGCCGCCGGACGTGTCGACTGCGTCAACGCCACGTCGATGATCGACGCCTCGTGTCGGGCGATGTCCACGTCCACGACCGGCGACCGGTGTTCCCGGCGTCGGTCGCACCCGTCGCGGCCACACCACCGGGGGTGCTCGTGGTTCACCGCCATCGTCCCGGTGGGGAAGACGTGCACGAACCCGCATCGCCGTTGCACGTCTCGTGTCATCCGGGTTAGGGCGGTGGTGAATCCGGCCGCCGTGATGGCGTCGACCGCCGTCTGTGGATGGGTGGAGCAGACGTAGGCCACACCGTCCAACGACTCCGCCTTGAGGTGGCTGTAGACCTCGATTCGGACGGCCGCCGGCTCTCCGCAGTCAACCAGCGCGAAAGGTAGTTTGGTCATGGTCGCCTCCCTGGGGCGATCAAGTCCTCCGGTCAGCGTTCGCAGCGCGAGCCGGGGGACGCGTCTACCAGTGCCAAATACGTACAGTATCCCTCTAGGCCAACTATTGGAACCCGCGTGTTTGGCCAATTGATAGCCCCAATGTAATTGGCCTAGACGGTCGGTGGCCAAGATGGCCAAGTGGATCTCGATGGGGCTATGCGCGCACTGAAGGCCGCCGAGGAGGCCCTACCTCAGGCGGAAGAGCAAGCGGCGCAGGCCGCCCGCCAGATCAAGGCCGATGCCCGCGCCCGGGTCGAGCGCGCCCGTACGGCGCTGCACCGTGCCATCGTCGCGGAGCACCGGGCCGGCGCCCGGCAGGTGGATCTCGTCAAGCGGACCGGCTACAGCCGTGAACGGGTCCGACAGATCCTGCGGGCCGCCGGCATCGAGGCAGACTGACACCGGATCGAGCCGCTGCACCACGTGCGAGCCCGGCCGCGCACACGCCACGGCACTTCCTCGTCGACGGGGTCAGGTACTAGTCGCGTCGGTCGGGATGCGAGGCTGAGGGGCGTGCCGTCCTCGCTTGCGCGTCGTGTGTACGAAGCCTGCCACCTGACCGGGTCGTTCCGACTGCGTTCCGGGCAGGTGAGCGCCGAATACTTCGACAAGTATCTGTTCGAGGGGCAGCCCGGTCTGTTGCGTGACGTGGCCCAGGAGATGGTCGCCCTGCTGCCCGAGTGCGACGTGCTGGCGGGCATGGAGATGGGCGGCATACCGATCGCCACAGTCATGGCGCAGCTGACCGGGCTGCCGACGGTCTTCGTTCGCAAGCAGGCCAAGGAGTACGGCACCGGCAAGGCCGCCGAGGGCGGCCCGGTGGACGGCCGGCGCGTCGTGGTGATCGAGGACGTGGTCACAACCGGCGGCGCGCTGCTGGCCTCGTGCCGGCTCCTTCGCGCCGGCGGGGCGGTGCTGGAAACGGTGGTGTGCGCGATCGACCGTGAGCAGGGCGGGCGGGAAAACCTGGCCGCCGAGGGGCTGCTGTTGCGGGCCGCCCTCAACCGTCGCGAGCTGGAATCCTCCCTGACCTGACGGCCGCGGCAGGGGCCGGCGGGGTAGCGCAGGCTGTACCCGAGGAGGGCAGCAGGAGGGATCGTCCCGGTATCGGAATTCTTGAACCATTGATGGCGTCAAGCGTTCGATACCGAGGAGTCATCATGCCCCTGCACACCCCTCCCTCCACCCGCAGTCGTCGGACCATGCGGGTCGCCGCCGGGGCGTTGGCCGCCGTCGCCGTCCTGACCGGCCCTCCGGCGTTCGCCGCCGTCGAGAGCGGCCGGCCCGCCGGCCCACGAGACACCGTGCAGCGGCACCTGGACCGGCTGGTCAGCGAGGACGGCTTCCCCGGCGTGCTCGCCTCCGTCCGGGGAGCCGACGGGCGGGTCCGCGACTACACCGCCGGCCCCGTTCCCCGCGACGGCCAGGTCCGCATCGGCAGCAACACCAAGACCTTCACCGCCGTGGTCGTCCTGCAGTTGGTGGGGGAGGGCCGCATCGACCTGGACGCCACTGTCGAGCATTATCTGCCCGGCGTCGTGCGGGGCAACGGCAACGACGGCAGCGCAATCACCGTACGCCAGTTGTTGCAGCAGACGAGCGGCCTGTCCGACTACGACGACGTGCTGTTCACCAAGCCGCAGGATCTCGTCGACAAGAGTCACTCGTACTACCAGCCGCGCCGGCTGGTGGACGCCGCGCTCACGAACGCCCCGCACTTCACGCCAGGCGCCAAGTGGGAGTACAGCAACACCAACTACGTCCTCGCCGGGCTCATCGTCGAGCAGGTCACCGAACGACCCATCGGGGAGGAGATCACCAACCGCATCATCCGTCCGCTCGGTCTGCGCGACACGTACTGGCCGGGCGTCGGGGAGCAGCGCCTCCGGGGAACGCACCCGCGCGGCTACGTAGCGGTGGCCCCGGGCGCCCCGTGGGTGGACGTCACCGACATGGACCCGTCCCTTGGCTGGGCCGCCGGCCAACTCGTCTCGACCCCGGACGAGCTGCGGACCTTCTTCGAGGCGCTCGTCGGTGGCAGGCTGCTCAAGCCCGCGCAGCAGGCGGCCATGATGACGACCGTGCCCGCGCCCGGCTTCGAGCCGACCGGCGAGTACGCGTACGGGCTTGGCATCGCCCGGCACGAGCTGCCCTGCGGCGGCGACGCCTGGGGCCACGGCGGCGACATCCAGGGCTTCGAGACCCGCAACCTCGTCACCAGGGACGGCCGCAGTGCCGTCGTCGCGGTGACCGCCCTGCCGACCGGTGAGGAGATGCTCGCCGACGTGAACGAAAGCGTCGAAACGGCGCTGTGCGCCACCGACCACTGAGGGCGCACAGGCTGCTCCTCCCGCGCCCCACGGACCGGATCTCGCCGGCCTGCGGGGCGCGGCGCGCTGCCCGGATCGGGTCGCCGAGCAGATCCGGCCTCATCGGGTGAGCCCGACGAGCGTGGCCAATCGCGCCACGTGAGTGGCCGCGGGGCCGCTGTGAGCGATCTCGGCGATGAGGGTACGGGCGGCAGGGCGGCAGCGAACTTCGGCGGGCGCGATGGTGTCGGCGTCGGCGAGGGACTGCGGTCCAGGATGAGTCGTCGCTCGGATGACGCGGCAGGAAGTTCTGCACCGCAAGCCGACGCCGCTGCGGATGCACGCCATCCTCTCCGAGGCGTCGGTGCGCACCGAGGTCGGCGGCGCGGCCGTGCTGCGCGAGCAACTCGAACATCTGGTCACGCTGCCGACTGCCGAACGTCACGATCCAGGTGTTGCGTTTCGAGGCCGGCGCTTATTTGGCGATCAGCAGCGGCTTCGTCCTGCTCGAAGTTGAGCGAGGATGCAACGTAACGCGTGGCGCATGTCGAGCCGGTCCGGCAGCAACGGTCTGGGCGTCGAGGTGCGGGATCGCGGCGCTCAGGTCGACATCCGCGACTCCAAGGCCCCCGAAGCCGGCATGCTGAGCTTCGAGCCGGCGGCCTCGGGCATGTTCATCGGCAGCATCAAGGCGGAGACTGGTCAGTCCTGAGCGGATCGCGTGGTGTGTAGCGGCGATTACCCTGCGGCCGTTGCCAGTTGGTGACAGCCGGCACCCATTGCCTTCCTAACGATGTTCTGCAGCGAGTTGCTCTGCCTCCGCGATGAACTCGTCGAGTTCGGCCGGAGTGAGCTTGGCCTCCAGGAGGATCCGCCCGAGCATGAAAAGCTCGGCCCCGAGGGCGGTTTCGGGACTGACGCTGTCGACCAGCTCAGGTTCGCCGAGGGCAGCCCGGATGAGGCCCTCCATCTCCAGGGCGGGGAGGTCTTCTCCTCCCTTGTTCTGGGCGCGAACATCGGCGACCCAGCGGGCTACGTCCGTGGGGGTGGTGTCGGGGCCGAAGCGCTGGTCGACGGCGATCGCGAAAGCAGCACCGATTACCTGGAGACCACTCGCCAGGCCGTGTTGACCGATCTCCACCACCAGAGCGTCGACCGCATCCCAGTCAGCTCTTGCCAGAGCCCGGATCAGTTCGCTGAGCGGTTGTTCCGTCACGTCTGCTGAACCTCGCTATCCATGTGCCCATCACTTTGAGGGTTCGATGCGCTGCGACACCAGCCAACAGGCCGACGACCACAAGATTTCCGGCGGCCTCCGCGCCATCTATCTTCGGCCGCGCTGGGGGACCTGGGACGCTTGGGGTGCCTGTGCCGGTCGAATGGGTTCCGGAAGGGCCGTCGAAGTCCCGGAGGGCCTTCGCACCCTTTTGAAGTGCGTCAGTGCCCGCTGAGACATGCTCCTGGATGTCATCGGCCCTTCGCACCGAGCGTTCGAGGAAACTCCGCCGTTTGAGGTCTCGACGGTCGCTGTCTGCGAGAAGGTCCTCCCCGGACGGTGGTCCCGAGGCGGCTGCCGCCGACTGTGGTGCCGAACCCGGGGCGATGACGTTCAGAAAGTCGGCGACGTTACGGGCGGCGTCGCTGCTCAATCGGGCAATCCGGTGGGCCTTGTCCGCGCCGGTGCGGCTCTGGCTCACCGCCGCCCGCAACTTTGGATGGTCGGTGCCCCTGCCGACACCGGCGTACCGGGCGTTGCCCTCGGCGACATCCGTCGCGGCACGGTTCGCCTGGACTGCGACGGCGTCCAGTCGCTCGATCGTGGATCTGAGCTGGGCCACCACCTGGGCAAGCAAGCCGCTCACCCCAGCGCCTTTCCGAACTCGTTCCCACTCTCCTGTGCGGCGGTGATGGCGCGGAGGGTCAACGTCACCTCGCGTACCGCCTCGGCGATGGCCTTGCGGGCCTTCTCGGCCTCGTCCCGTCGACTGTCATGCAGCGTGGCGAGCATGAACCCGGCAGCCTCGTTCAAGGAATCGCCGATACCTTCGACAGTTGTTCTGCCCTGGTCGAGCAGTTGGCTCGCTTCTCCGAGGGCTGCCTTGACCTCGCCGATACTCACGGTCAGCCAAGGATGTTGATGTACTGCCGGGCTGCCGCGGTGCTGCCCTGGAGAGTGGTGGCTGCCTCGATCAGACGTTGCTTGCTCTGCTCTGCTCGGGCGATGGCCTCGGAGAGGGCAGGGTGCCCGGTGCCGGCGGCGACCGCGCGCAGGCGGGCAAGTACCTGCTCGGTGCTCTCGATGGTGGCCCGGATCTGGCTTGTCGTCGTGTTGCTCTGCTCGGCTGCCTGGGCAAGCGCGGCTTTGACTTGCTCGATGCTGGCCATGCCGTCCTTCCGATCGACTGCGCGGCGAGGGATGCCGGCGGGCTGCACGTGCAGTAGCGACGCCGACACTACCCAACATGAATCCCTCTCCGTAGCCCGTCTTCTGGACGTGGGCAGCCGCGCAGCCCCTGGCCTCGGGTGTCACTTGAGCGCTGATTCGTAGGCATCGTTCGAGGAAGCCTCGGGACGCATCCACTTCGTCAGGCGTGACGACTCGGATCGTCGTCCGCCGCCGACGCTCGGGTGGGCGGTATCGGACTGGGCTCCCAGCGGGTGCCGGTGATCCCGGCAGCCTGTTCGTGCGCCCGGTTCAGGATTGTCTCCGCCTCCCGTCGCGCGGCTGTCACGATGCCCTCCGCCTCGCTCCGCGCACTGGCGCGGTGGTCGTCGGCCTGCTTCTCGGCGAGGTCGAGGATCTGCTCCACCCGGGTACCGAGGCCGCTGAGGGTTGGCGTCTCCCGCTTCGGCCGTCGTTGCGCGGCGACCGCCGTTCCGCCGGCCACCGCCTCGGCGGCATCGCCGCGATCGACCAGGCCGTCCTCGACGAGACGGGACTCCGTGCCGCCGACCAGGAAGAGCATGACGCCGAGAGCGGCGACCGCCACGCCGGACCAGATGGCGGCCGGCCCGAGGGACGGGCCGACCGCGGCGCCGACGCCGAGCCCGACGAGGACGGCGGCGGTCCTGGCTGGCTTGGGCACGGGTCCTCCTGCGGTGGCACGGGCGGGGGCTTCGGCTTCCAGCATGACGAGCGAGTCAACCGGTCGACCCTCGATGCACGTCCACCGCGACGGCGCGCTTCATCGCCCGGGTGGCTGGATTCCCGCCAGGGCGAGGGTCAGGAGTCGTTCCGCCTTCGTGGCGTCTGCCGGCTGGGCGGCGAGTGAGATCGCGTTGACGAGGGTCATCAGGTCCGCCATGACGACATCCGCGCGTACGCAACCCTGGTCGGCGGCTCGGCGCAACAACTTCTCGCCCGCGGCGGCGAGCATCCCGCCGCAGGTGTCGTTCTCCTCGGGTGGCGCGTTGAGCAGCGTCACCGCCAGGCCGCGGGTTGTCGTGGCGTAAACGGTGACCTCGCGCAGCCAGGTGGTGAGGGCGGCGAGAGAGTCCGGCTCGGCACGCAGGTCCTCGGCGCGGCCGGCGAGGTTGCGGACGCACGTCCGGAAGACGGCCTGGAGCAGGGACCACCGGGACGGAAAGTGCCGATGCAGGGTCGCCGAGCCCACCCCGGCGGATCGGGCGATCTCCTCAAGCGAGGCGTACGCGCCGTCGCGGGCGGTCGCCTCGGTGGCCGCCTTCACGATGAGGTCGTAGTTGCGTTGTGCGTCTGCTCTCATGGCCCGCCATTGCCAAAGTGGGGTAGTCCCCCATATCGTAGCCGACGACAAGTGGGGGGACGCCCCACTTTCTTGGGAGGCATCATGGCTGTCCTCGTCATCGGCGCGACCGGCAAGCAGGGCGGGGCCACCGCCCGCGCACTGCTCGACCGTGGCGTCGCGGTCCGTGCCCTGGTCCGCGACCCCGACGCCGACAGCGCCCAGGCACTGCTGAAGCGGGGCGCGGAACTGGTCCGGGGCGACCTGGACGATGCGGGATCGCTGCTCGCCGCGGCCGAGGGGATGGACGGCCTCTTCTCCATTCCGTACCCCGATGTGGCGAACCTGCAGGGCGACGCCGAGCTGACCCGCGGCCGCAACGTCGTCGAGGCCGCGCGCCGGGCCGGTGTCTCGCACGTCGTGCACAGCAGCGTCTCCGGCGCCGGCGACTTCCACCGCAACCAGCCCGGCTGGGCCGAAGGGCGCTGGGACCGGCACTACTGGGAGAGCAAGGCCGCCATCGACGAGATGGTGCGCACCGGCGGCTTCGCGCACTGGACAGTGCTCCTGCCCTCGACCTTCATGGAGAACCTCGTCGGCTGGTCCTACCTCTTCGGCGACTGGTCGAGCGGCACGATCATCACCGGGTTCGCGGCGGACGCCCGGCTTCCCTGGATCGCCGTCGACGACATCGGGGAGGCCGCGGCGACCGCGTTCACGAACCCGGAAAAGTTCGACGGCCTGGACGTCGAACTCGCCGGTGACCTGCTCACCATGACCGAGGTCGCCACGATCCTCAGCGAGGTCACCGGTCGAGCGATCGTCGCGCCCGTGCTCACCCCGCAGCAGGCGGTCGAGCGCGGCCTGCACCCGGCCATGGTCAACACGGTCGAGCGGATCAACGAGAACGGCAGCCCCGCCCGTCCGGAGATCGCCCAGGGACTCGGCCTGCCCCGCACCGACTTCCGGACGTGGGCCCGACGCACTTTCTCCTGAGATTCACCCGGTCACGAGATTGTCGCGGGGGTCTCCGATCGCGTCGTGGTGACGCGGCGGCGGCGCACCGGGTAGAAGATCGGGTGGGAGATGCTCCAGGCGGCGCCCTTGCAGACGACCTCCTTGTAGCGGGCCGCCAACCTCCCCGTGAGCAGGGCCGGCTTGGCACGGTCGTCGGCGGTCACGTACTGGATGATGCCGTCGCGGCGGCCGAGGCTGATGCACTGGTTGAAGTAGCGCAGCGGGGCCTTCGGGATCCTCGTCCGACCGGTCAGGCGCGCGGCGATGGCGTCGGCGGCCTGCCAGGCCATCGGGGTTCCCGAGGCGCAGGACATGCGCAACGGCCTGCCGCCCGGCCCGTCGGCGAGTCCGGCGTCGCCGACGGCGTACACGTCGGGGTGCGAGACCGAGCGCATCGTGTCGTCGACGACGATCTGCCCGGTGGTCGCGACAGTCAGGGTCGTGGCGGCGGCGATGGGATGGACGGCGAAGCCTGCGGTCCACACGGTCACCTGGGCCGGGATGGTCCGACCGTCGCCGGTGACCGCGCCGCTCGCCTCCACCCGGGCGATGTCGGCGTGCTCGTGGACGGTGATGCCGAGCCGGTCGCAGACACCCCGCAGGTGCTCTCGCGCCTTCTCGTTGAGCCAGTCACCGAGGCCGCCGCGGGTGGCGATCGTGACGTGGAGGTCGGGGTGGGCCTCGGCGATCTCGGTGGCCGCTTCGAGACCGGTGAGGCCCCCGCCGACGACGAGCACGGTCTCACCTGCCGCGAGGTGGGCGAGGCGGTCGCGCAACCGCAGCGCCGACGGCCGGCCGGAGACGTCGTACGCGTGCTCGGCGACACCGGGCACGCCGTGGTGGGCGGCGGCGCTGCCGAGGGCGTAGACCAGAGTGTCGTACGCGATCTCGTCGGCGCCGTGCTCGTCGGCAAGCGCGACGGTCCGGTGCTCGACGTCGACGGCGGTGACCCGGGCGAGGCGGACCCGCACGTCGGTGCCCGCGTACACCTCGCTCAGCTCGTGGGTTTTGAGATCCTGCCCGGTGGCGAGCTGGTGCATGCGAACCCGCTCGACGAAATCCGCGACGGCGTTGACGACTGTGATGTCGACGTCGTCGGGGTGCAGCCGCCTGGCGAGACGTCCGGCGGCGATGGCTCCGGCGTATCCGGCCCCGAGGACGACGATGCGGTGCTTCATGGTGGCACTCCTGTCTCGGTGGATGGTCACCTCCTGAACCGGACAGCGACGCGATTGCTGACAGGAGTCGGCTATGACCTGGGTCACCAGACGTGCAGGAGCGGTTCCCCGTGCTCAGCGGCGGACCACTGGCGGGTGGCGCGTTCGAGCTTGTCCGGGTTGACCTGGGTGTGGAGGGCCGCGACACCCTCGGCTGTCACCTCCAGGGACATGACGCCGACGACCCGGCCGTCGGTCACCACCACCACCGCGGGGCCGCCGTTGACGACCCCGGCGTACAGGGCGGGGCTGCCGCCCACCAGGTTCCGCTTCACGTCGCTGGGCCGGAACAGACCCCGCAGGAACTTCGCCACCGCAAGCGCGCCGGCCACCGGCGTGGTCCGGGCCGGGACCTTCCCGCCGCCGTCACCGATGCTCGTCGCGTCGTCGGTCAACAACTGCACCAGTCGCTGGATCTCGCCGCTGTTGGCAGCCGTGAGGAACTCCGTCACGATCTTCCGCGCGGCGGCGCCGTCGACCTGCGCGCGGACCCGGTCGGCGCTGACGTGCTGCTTGGCACGCCGGTAGAGCTGCTGGCAGTTCACCTCGCTGACGCCGAGGATCTCGGCGATCTCACCGTGCGCGTAGCCGAACGCCTCGCGCAGCACGTACACCGCGCGTTCGTTGGGCGACAGCCTCTCCATGAGGGTGAGCACCGCCATCGAGACCGATTCGCGCTGCTCGACGGAGTCGACCGGGCCGAGCATCCGGTCCCCGGCGAGGACCGGCTCGGGCAGCCAGGTGCCCACGTAGGTCTCCCGCCGGGCGCGCGCCGAGGTGAGCTGGTTGAGGCACAGGTTGGTGAGCACCCGGGTCAGCCACGCCTCGGGCGTCTCGACGTGCTCCCGGTCGACGGCCTGCCACCGCAGGAACGTGTCCTGGACCGCGTCCTCGGCGTCGCTGGCCGAGCCCAGCAACCGGTAGGCGATCGCCTCCAGGCGGGCCCTGGAGCGCTCGAACACCTCGACCTCGTCCGGACGCAGCGGCATGGCTCGACAGTAGCCACCTTCGTCGCGCGGCGATATCGGTGATGGGCCGGGACGGGATCGGCCGCTGGGGGACGGTGTCGGAGGTCAGCAGGCGGAGCGGAGGCGGTTGTCCCGGTACCACGAGCAGACCTTCGACACCCCGGACGCCTCCGCCAACCGGCGGCGCAGCCCTTCCCGCGCGTCGCTGTGCACGACGAACCCCGCCGACGGGGACGTGAGCGAGCGGTGCACCGCTCCCACCGACCCCACCGTCGCGACGACGGCCAGCGCCGTGGCGACGAGCACCGACAACCGAGCCCGCCACGGTGCCCGGCGCGGATCCGCAGTCGTGGCCAAGAGGACCAGCGCGGGTCGGTGTCGTCACGAGAGGCAGTGTGCCGCCCCGGGGCAACGACGCCACGATCGCCGTTCCTCCCGCTGCACGAGAGTCACGCGGAGCCCGCCATGTCGATGTGCTGGTGAGCGGTATACCTCAGAGGTATGAATATGACTCTGAGGTATACCGCTCACGACCGCGTCCGCCCCCACGGAGGTGACCGAGGGTCACCGGCGCCCACCGCCCCAGGGAGGGTCACGAATGACGGCTCCCGGGGACCATCTCGACTGAGCGTCTGGTCCGTGGGGTGACCCCGCCTGTCGTATGGTGCCGGCATGACGCACCCGGTGTGGGCGGACGGTGACGCGTACGAGGCGTACGTGGGTCGGTGGAGTCGCCTGGTCGCGGCCGACTTCGTGCGCGGGCTCGCCGTGCCACCCGGGCGGCACTGGCTGGACGTGGGCTGCGGCACCGGCGCGTTGACCTCGACGGTCCTCGTCGAGGCCGATCCCGCTCGGGTGACGGGCATCGACCCCTCGGCGGGCTTCGTCGCGCAGGCGCGTGCCCGCGTCGAGGACGCCCGGGCGAGCTTCCACGTCGGTGACGCCCGCGCGCTGCCGGTGCCCGACCGCGCCGTCGACGTGGTGGTCAGTGGGCTGACGCTCAACTTCGTGCCCGAGCCGGAGCGGGCGGTGGCCGAGTTCGCCCGGGTCGTCCGGCCGGCGGGGGTGGTGGCCGCGTACGTGTGGGACTACGCGGAGGGCATGGCGATGATGAGGCACTTCTGGGCCGCCGCCACGCAGCTCGACCCGGCCTCGGCGGCCCGGGACGAGGCGAACCGCGGCAGCGTGTGCGCGCCCGACGCCCTGCGGGCGCTGTGGGTGGACGCCGGGCTGACGGAGGTGTCGGTCCGGCCGGTGGACGTGCCGACGGTCTTCGTCGACTTCGCCGACTACTGGCTGCCGTTCCTCGGCGGGCAGGGCAGCGCCCCGTCGTACGTCACCTCCCTGGGGGAGCCGGAGCGGGCGGCGTTGCGGGACGTGCTGGCCGCCCGGCTGCCGATCGAGCCCGACGGCTCGATCCGGCTCACCGCGCGGGCCTGGGCCGTACGGGGCACCGCGGCGTGACCGCGAGCGTCAGGCCGGCTGCATGAGGCCGGCGCGATAGGCGAAGGACACCAACTGGGCCCGGTCCTTGACGTTGAGTTTGCACCGCAGCCGGTAGACGTGGGTGCGCACGGTGGTCAGGCCGATGGACAACTCGGTGGCGACCTCCTCGGTGGATTTTCCGTCCGCCATCAGCAGCAGCACCTGCCGTTCCCGTGGGGTCAACGTGGACACCGCGGGCTGGAAGACCTCCTCCGGGTACGGCTGTCGACGCCGGAACCAGTCGACAAGCCGGTCGGCGATCCGGGGGGCCAGGGTGGTCTGGCCGGCGGCGGCGGCACGCACCGCGGCGGCGACCTCCTCCCAGGTGGCGTCCGGCATCAGGATCCCGTTGACGCCCGCCTGGAACACGCTGCTGACGAGGTCGTCGCTGTCGTCGGTGGCGAACACCACGAAACGGGGTCGGGGAGACAGTTTTTCGGCGTTGATTTTGTGAATGAGGTCGACCGCGGAAATGCCGCGCAATTTCAGGCCCGTGACGATGACATCGACGCGATGCGTGCGGGCCAGCATTATCGCGTGGTTGCCGCTGTCCGAGGTGTCCACCACGGAGACATCGGGCTCGCTGCCCAGCAGCGTACGGAGGCCATCTCGGACAATTGGCAATTCGTCGCAGACAAGAACCCGGATTGACATTCCCCCGCCTTACGTACTGCCGCCGGTGAATTCAACACATCGATGATCGCGATGTTACTCGGTCGAACGCGGCTGCGACAGTCGTGTCACGCGGCCGGCCCCGGGTCATCGTGGCGTTGACCGGGTGTCGACGGCGCGCGGACGCGGGACCCGGGGTGGGATTCCTATGGTCGGAGCGGTCCCCGGCCCCCACGAAGGAACGGAAGCCCTCCCGTGACTGTCCAGGAACAGACCGCCGCCCGCTGCCCCGAGTGCGCCGCCGACGTCACCTTCGCCGAACCGCCCCGGCTCAGCGAGCTGGTCGAGTGCGGCGAGTGCCAGGTCGAGCTGGAGGTCGTCACGGTGCAGCCGGTGACGCTCGCGCCGGCCCCCGAGGTCGAAGAGGACTGGGGTGAGTGAACCGGCCTCGGTGGCGGTGCTCACGTCCCGGCTGCGGATCGACGACAAGCGGATCCTGGAGGCGTTGGAACGCCGCAACGTCGCGGTGGCCCACGTCGACACCCGGACCGCGTGGTGGCCGCTGGACGGCGCCGCACCCGAGTGGCGGCTGGTGCTCAACCGGGAGATCGGCCAGATCCGCGCCGGCTACGCCGCCCGCGCCCTGGAACGGCTGGGCGTGATCGGCGTCAACTCCGCCGCCGCCATCGAGACCTGCGCCGACAAGTGGCACACCTCCCTCGCGTTGCGCGCGGCCGGCCTGCCCACCCCGCGTACCGCCCTGGCCGCCACCCCGGAGGCCGCGCTCTCCGCGTTGGCCGCGATCGGCTACCCGGCCGTCGTCAAACCGCTTGTCGGGTCGTGGGGACGGCTGGTCACGACAGTGCCGGACCCGGATCTGGCGCGCACGGTGCTTGAGTACGTGGCCGCGCTGCCCGGCCCGCAGGCGCACATCGTGTACGTGCAGGAGTACGTCCGCAAACCCGGCCGCGACATCCGGGTGGTGGTCGTGGGCGGCGAGGTGCTCGGCGCGGTGTACCGGTACAGCGCGGACTGGCGTACGAACGTGGCCCGGGGCGCCCGCACCGAGCGGTGCCCACTCACCGACCGGATCGTCGAGCTGTCCACCACTGCCGCCGCCGCGGTCGGCGCGGACCTCGCGGGCGTCGACCTGGTGGAGGACGACACCGGCCGGCTGTACGTCCTGGAGGTCAACTCAGGTGTGGAGTTCGCAGGCTTCGAGCGGGCGTACGACGGGACCGTCGACGTCGCCGGCCGGATCGTCGACCACGTCCTGACGAGGCTGGCGTGACCGGCCGGGCCGGACCGGTCCGCGCGGCTGTCGTCGGCGGCGCCGGCTACATCGGCGGCGAGCTGGTCCGTCTGCTGCTCGGGCACCCGAGGGTGGAGCTGGCCACTGTCACGTCGCGCCGGCTCGCCGGCCGGCGGGTCAGCACCACACACCCCAACCTGCGCGGCCTCACCGAGCTGACCTTCACCGCCCCGGAGGACCTGGGGCGGCAGGACGTCCTGCTGCTGGCCACCGAGCACGGGCTGGCGATGGGCGCGATGCGCGGCCTGCTCGACCTGGCGGAGACGGTGGTCGACCTGTCGGCGGACTTCCGGCTGCGTGATCCGGCGGTCTTCGCGGCGTACTACGGCGGCCCACACGCCGCGCCCGACCTGCTCGCCGAGTTCGTCACCGGGCTGCCCGAGCTGCACCGCAAACAGCTGCGCGACGCCGACCGGATCAGCGTGCCCGGCTGCATGGCCACCGCCGCGATCCTCGCCCTGCACCCGCTCGCCGACGCGGGCCTGCTGGGGGCGGGGGAGGTGACAGTCGACGGGCGGACCGGCTCCAGCGGCTCCGGCAGCGCCCCGTCGGCGGCGAACGTGCACGCCGAGCGCAGCGGCGCGCTGCGGGTCTTCGCTCCGACGGCCCACCGGCACCAGGCGGAGATCACCCAGGCGGTGGGCGTACCGGCGCGGATGACGGCGACCGGGGTGGAGGCGGTCCGGGGCGTGCAGGTGCTGTGCCGGGTGCCGCTCGCCGACGGCGTCGACGAGGTCGCCACCCGGGCCGTCTACCGCCGCTACTACCGCGACGAGCCGTTCGTACGTGTGGTCGCGGCGCGACGCGGCACGTACCGGCTGCCGGAGCCGAAGATCCTGGCCGGCTCCAACTTCTGCGACGTCGGGTTCGCCGTCGACCCGGACGGCGGCTGGGCGCTCCTCGTCGCGGCACTGGACAACCTCGTCAAGGGCGGCGCGGGCAACGCGGTGCAGTGCCTCAACGTCCGCTTCGGCTGGCCCGAGCGGCTGGGGCTGGAGTTCCCCGGCCTGCACCCGGCGTGAACGCCGCAGCGCCCCCACCGGGCGAGCTGACAGT
This sequence comes from Micromonospora lupini, assembly GCF_026342015.1. NCBI lineage: Bacteria > Bacillati > Actinomycetota > Actinomycetes > Micromonosporales > Micromonosporaceae > Micromonospora > Micromonospora lupini. Next base: position 2,938,215 of record NZ_JAPENL010000001.1, on the reverse strand, counting down.
GGTCAAGTGCGGCGGCACCGCAGGCGTGGACGCGGCGGCGGTCTGCGCCGACGTCGCCGAACTGGTCCGCGCCGGGCAGCGGGTGGTGCTTGTGCACGGCGGTTCCGCCGACATCGGCGCGCTCGGCGACCGGCTGGGTGTGCCGCAGCGGCGGATGGTCACCGACGACGGGGTGGACACCCGCTACACCGACCCGGCCACCCTGGAGGTCGTCGTGCTCGCCCTCGCCGGCGCGGTCAAGCCCCGGCTTGTCGCCGCGCTGGCCCGCGCCGGCGTCGACGCGGTCGGGCTGACCGGGCTGGACGCCGGCCTGCTGCGGGCCCGGCGTACCCAGGCGCACCGGGCGGTCGTCGACGGCCGCCGGATGGTGCTGCGCGACAACCACGGCGGCCGGCTGGTCGGCGTACGCCCCGACCTGCTCCGGGTGCTGCTGGCGGCCGGCACGGTGCCTGTGGTGTCGCCACCGGCGCTGGGCGAGGACGGCCTGCCGGTCAACGTGGACGCCGACCGCGCCGCCGCCGCACTCGCCGCCGCGCTGGGCGCGCGCACCCTGGTCCTGCTCACCGGGGCGCCCGGGGTGCTCACCGATCCGGGCGACGAACGGTCGGTGCTGGCCCGCTGCGCCGTGCCGACGATCGGCGTGCCGCCCCGTGTGGGCGGCGGAATGGCGATGAAGCTGATCGCCGCCCGCGAGGCGCTGCTCGGCGGGGTGGGCCGGGTGCTGGTCGCCGACGGCCGGCGCGGCGACCCCGTCCGAGCTGCGCTGGCCGGCGCCGCCACCGAGATCACCACGAGGAGCCCGAATGCCTGAGGACGCCGCCGAGCCCGATCCGCCGCCGCTGCTGCCGGAGTCCGATCCGCCACGGCTGCTGCCGGAGCCCGGCACGCCCCGGGTACGGCCCGAACCCGACTCGCCGCGGATGCGGCCGGGCGCCGTCACCGACACCTTCGCTGCCGGGTTGCTGCGCCGCATGGTCGAGACGCCGTCACCGTCGTACCACGAGGCGGCGCTGGCCCGGTCCCTGGTGGACGCGATGGGGCAGCTGGGCTTCGAGGCGTACGTCGATCCGGTCGGCAACGTCGTCGGCGAGATCGGCCGCGGCGACGGGCCGGTGGTGCTGCTGATCGGCCACCTGGACACGGTGCCGGGCGGTCCGGCGGTCCGCGCCGAGGACGGCCGGCTCTACGGTCGGGGCGCGGTGGACGCCAAGGGACCGCTCGCGGCCATGGTGTGCGCCGCCGCGTCGGCGAACGTCGGCGGGCGGATCGTCGTGGTCGGCGCGGTCGAGGAGGAAATCGCGTCGCGCGGGTCGCGGGAGATCCGACGGCGGCTGCCCCGGCCGGACGCGGTGGTGGTGGGCGAACCGAGCGGCTGGTCGACGATCACGCTCGGCTACAAGGGCAAACTCGACCTTCGCTACCGGGTGTCGGTGCCGGCCACCCATCCCAGCAACCCGGTGGCCAAGGCGTCCGAGCTGGCGGTGCGCTGCTGGACGACGCTGCTGGAGCTGCTCGGGCCGGACAGCGGCAACGGCTCCTTCGACAGGCCCGGCGCGACCCTCCTCTCGCTGCGCGCCGACCAGGTGCAGGCGGAGGCCGAGCTGAGCGTGCGCACCCCACCGGGGTACGACGTGGACGGGCTGCTGCGCGAGCTGGCGCAGCGTACGCCCGACGGGGAACTGACAGTGGTCAACCGCGTCGCCGCCTGCCGCGCCGACCACCGCAACCCGGTGGTCCGGGCGCTCTCGGCGGGCATCCGCGCCCAGCGGGCCCGACCCGCGCTGAAGGTGAAGACCGGCACCTCGGACATGAACGTGCTCGCCGAGCAGTGGGACGTCCCGATGGCCACGTACGGCCCCGGGGACAGCAGCCTGGACCACTCCGACGACGAGCACATAGTGCTTGCCGACTACCTGCGCGGGATCGCGGTGCTGCGGCACGCGCTGCGCGAGCTGGACGCGCCCGGGTCGGCCGCGCCACCGCCGCCGGCCGCCCAGGTCAACGGCTTCCGCCTCGCCCCGAGCGGGGCCTGACGTGCCGCCCCGGGAACCGCTCGCGGTCGCCGAGCCGGCCGAGCTGCCCGAGCCGCCCGAGCCGCCCGAGTCGGCCGAGCGGCCCGAGCTGCCCGAGTCGGCCGCGCTGGGCGACCGGCCGGCGTTCGCGGAGGCCGAGGTCGCCCAGGTCGCGGAGGCCGCCGTCGACCTGGCGGCGGTCGCGGTACGCGTGCGGGAGCTGATCGTGGGGATGTGCGCCAGCGCCGACGGCGGGCACCTGGGCGGCTCGATGTCGCTTGTGGAGATCCTGGTGACCCTCTACCACGAGGTGCTGCGGATCGACCCGACCCGACCGCAGGCACCCGACCGGGACGTGCTGCTGCTCAGCAAGGGCCACGGGGCCATCGCCCTGTACGCGGTGCTCGCCACCAGGGGCTACTTCCCGGTGGAGTGGCTCGACAGGTACGCCGCGCCGGGCGGGCCGTTCCTGGCCCACCCGAACCGTGCGGTGCCCGGCGTGGAGATGCCCACCGGCTCGCTCGGACACGGGTTGGCGCTCGGCGTCGGGCACGCGCTCGCCGCCCGGCTCGACGGCAGTGACAGGCGCTGCGTCGTCGTACTCGGCGACGGGGAGTTGCAGGAGGGCTCGGTCTGGGAGGCCGCGATGGCCGCCGGCAGCCTCGGGCTGGACCGACTGACCGCGGTGATCGACCGCAACGGCCTGCAACTCGGCGACGGCACCGAGGACGTGATCATGCTGGAACCGTTGGCCGACAGGTGGCGGGCGTTCGGTTGGACTGTCCGCGAGGTGGACGGGCACGACCGGGGCGCGCTGCGTGCCGCGTTGACCGAGCCGGGCGCGGGCCGACCGGTGGCAGTCATCGCCCGGACCGTCAAGGGCCGGGGACTGCCCTACGTGGAGGGACAGGTGCGCAGCCACTTCGCCCGGCTCGGCGAGACCCAACGAGGGCGGGCGCTGCGGGCCGTACGCCGGGGGATCCGGTGAGCGCGGCGGGCCCGGCAGCCGCGGCTGGCACGACGGCCCCGGCGGGCGGGCCGCGTGCCGGGCGGGACGTCTACCGGGACCTGCTCGTCGAGCTGATGGCCACCGACGCCCGACTGGTCTGCCTGGACAGCGACACCGGGCTGTTCAGCGGCGTCGACTTCGGGCCGGCGTCCGACCGCTACGTCAATCTTGGCATCGCCGAGCAGAATTTGATGGGCGTCGCCGCCGGACTGGCCCGCAGCGGGCGGATCCCGATGGTCAACACCATGGCCACCTTCGCCAGCACCCGGGCTTTGGAGGCGGTGAAGGTGGACATTGCCTTCAACGACCTGCCGGTACGGATCGTGGCCACCCACGGCGGGCTGGCCGCCGGCCACCTCGGGCCGACCCACCACGCCCTCGAGGACCTGGCGATCATGCGTACGCTGCCGAACATGACAGTGGTGGCGCCTGCCGACGCCGACGCCTGCGCCCGGCTGTTCCGGCAGGCGCTGGAGCTGCCCGGGCCTGTCTACCTGCGGCTCGGTCGCGCCGCGACGCCTGATCTGGCGGCCACCCTCGCCACTGCCGACGTCCCGGACGCGCCGCCGGTCCGGCTGGGCCGGGTGCAGCCGCTGCGCACCGGCGGCGACGTGGTGCTGGCCGCCTGCGGGCCGTACCCGGTGCTGGCCGCGCTGGACGCCGCCGACGAGCTGGCCCGCCGGGGGATAGGGGCCACGGTGCTCAACGTGCACACCATCCGCCCACTCGACGTGGAGACGCTCGACGCGGCGGTCCGGGCGACCGGGCGTCCGGTGGTGGTCACCGTGGAGGAGCACTGGCCCAGCGGCGGGCTGGGGTCCGCCGTCGCGGAGGCGCTCGCCGAACGCCGGCCCACGCGCGTGCTGCGGGTGGCGGTGCCGGACGGGTTCGTGGCCGTCGCCGGCGACCAGCGGTACCTGCTGGAACGGGCCGGAGTGACCGCCGCCGCGGTGGTGGACCGGGCGGTGGCGGCGCTGCGATGAGCGGCGCGGGTGAACGCCGGAGCCTGGTGGCGCTGCTGAGCGCGCACTACCTGTCGTCCTTCGGCAACGCGGTCACCGTGGTCACCGTGCCGCTGTACGTGCTGGCGCGCACGGACAGCGCGGCGGCCACCGGCCTCGCCGGCTTCGCCGGGACCCTCCCGCTGATCTTCGCGGGCGCGGTCGGCGGGGTGTGGATCGACAGGCTCGGTGGCCGTCGCGTCAGCGTGCTCTCCGACGCGCTCGCCGGCCTGCTCACCGCCCTGGTCCCGGTGCTGGACGCCACCGTCGGACTGCCGATGCCCGCCCTGCTGGCGCTGCTGTTCGCCCGCAGCCTGGTCGCCACACCGGCGAACGCGGCCCGGGTGAGCCTGATCCGGCCGGTCGCCGCCGCGGCCGGCGTACGGCTGGAGACCGCCAACTCGTGGTACCAGGCCGCACCCCGGCTCGGCCTGGTGGTCGGCGCGCCCCTCGCCGCGCTGCTGGTCGCCGCCCTGGGCGCGGCCGTCGGCCTGTACGTCGACGCGGCCGGCCTGCTGCTCGCCGCGCTGCTTGTCACCGTCGGGGTGCCCGCGCTGGCCGTCGCGCCGACGACCGGCCGCGCCGGCTTCGCGCGGCAACTTCTCGAGGGCGCAACGCTGGTACGACGGATGCCGGTGATCGCCGCGATGACCGCCTTCGTCTTCGTCACCAACCTGCTGGACGCGGCGTTCACACCCGTGCTGCTGCCCGTCTACGCGCACGACGTGCTGCACGACGGGCGGTACCTGGGCTGGCTGATCGCCGCGTCCGGCTGCGGAGCCGTGCTCGGCACCTTCCTGTACGCCCCGGCCAGTCGCCGCCTGCTGGCCAGCCGGCGGCGCACGATGCTGGGCTGTTTCGTGGTCATCGGCGCGCTGCGGCTGTCCATCGCGGCCACCCCGCCACCGGCCGTGCTGATCGGCATCTGCCTGCTACTCGGCCTGGCCGCCGGCCCGCTCAACCCGCTGCTCACCACAGTCACCCTCGAACACGTGCCGGAGGAGGCCCGGGGTCGGGTCTTCGGGCTGGGCAGCGCCGTCGCGCTCAGCGGCGCCCCGCTGTCGGTGCTGCTGGCCGGCTGGTCCGTCGGGACCGCCGGGCTCGTCCCCACGCTTGCCGCCTTCGGTGGCGCGTACCTGCTGCTCGTCGCCGTGGCGCTGCGCGGCAGGTCGTTGCACGCCATGGACGCGTACGCCCCGGGCGGGTCAGCCGAGGCCGCGGGTCCGTCCGCCGTCGACAAGCAGGCAGGTGCCGGTGATGAACGAGGCGGCCTCGCTGGCCAGGAAGGCGGCCACCGCGCCGAAGTCCCCGGCCCGACCCACCCGGCCCAGCGGGATGCCCGCGCCGATCTCCGCGAGCCGGGCGTCGGCCGCTGAACCGTAGTCGGCGCGTACGCCCTCGGTGTCGTGGTAGCCGGGGGCCAGCACGTTCACCGTGATGTCGCCCGGCCCGAGCGCCTGCACGAGGGCGCGGGTGAAGCCCAGCAGGCCCGGCCGGGCGGCGGCGGAGAGCCCGTACTCCGGGATCGGCTGGCGGACCGTCTCCGAGGCGACGATGAGGACGCGGCCCCAGCCGGCCGCGCGCAGGTGCGGCAGGGCCGCCAGGGTCAGGCCCACGTGTGGCAGGAAGGCGGCGTCCAGCGCCTGCCGGTACGCGTCCAGCCCGAAGCTGTCGACCGGGCCTCCGGGCACCTCGCCGCCGTTGGCGACCACGATGTGCAGCGCGCCGAAGTGCGCCACGGTGTCGGCGACCCAGCCGGCCACCCCCTGCTCGTCGGTGATGTCCACCGGCCGGGCCAGCACGTCCGGGGCGCCGGCGGCGCGTAGCTCGTCGGCGGCCTCGGCGAGCCGTTCCGGGTTACGTGCCCCCACCGACAGGGCGCAGCCCTCGGCCGCGAGCGCGCGGGCCGTGGCCCGACCGAGGCCGCTGCTGGCGCCGGCGACGAGCGCCACCCGTCCCGCGATACCGAGATCCATACCAACCACTCCCTCAGGGTCGTAACGGATAGCCGTACCGGCGCAGCACCGGCGCGGCGAGCGTGGTGGCGACCGCCGCGGCGCGGGCCGGTAACGCGTCGCGCCACGCCAGGTCGGGCCGGATCGTCGTCGGCCCCCGCCGCAGTCGGTCCGGGTTGCCGGTCACCGTGTGGTTGACGCCCAGCACGGCCCGCCCGTCCGGCCCGACGGGCGGCTCGCCGGGCAGGTCGGCCCAGCGCAGCACCCGGCCCAGCACCTCGTACGGGGATGAGGCGAAGTCCTCGTAGCGCAGCCGCAGGTAGCGCTCCGGGGCGGCCCGGCCGATCCGGTCCGACGCCACGTTTATCGCGGTCCACATCCCGGTGCTGCGGGCCGCGCTCATCTGCGGCAGGTACTGCTTGGGGCGGGCGAACGAGTGGGCCACCGCGCGCGGGTCGCGGACCAGGTGCAGCACCCGCAGGTCCAACCCGGCGTCGCCGAGCAGCACCGCCGCCTCGGCCGGGTACTTCGAGCCGTCGACGATCACCTCGGCGCCGGTCTCCTCGGCCACCGCCCGGTACGTCCCGATCATCCGTCGGGCCACCTCGGTCACCCCGGCGGGCCGTGGCCGACGCCCCGCGACCTCGGCCAGCCGCGCGCCGGTGTGCCGAACCCGCACGTGGCGCCGCTGCTCGGCCACGATCCGGCGGGCCGCCCGCGCCGGGTCCGGCCCGCCGACCCGGTCGACGACTCGACTCCACAACGGACAGTCGGTGAGCGTCTCGCCGCAGCCACAGGACGTGTTGGTGCCGATGCGCAGGACGCCGTTGCGCCACAGGTAGTACAGCTCACCGACGTGCACCACCCGGGGCAGCTCACCCAGCAGGTTGCCCAGCACTGTCGAGCCGCTGCGGTTCCAGCCGGTCAGGTAGACCACCTTCATCGCAGGCCCACAGTCATCGCAGGCCCAGCGTCATCGCAGGTCCAACAGCAGGAAGTGCTGCGGCAGGTGCACGGCCAGGCCCAGCCGCAGGCCCGCGGTGATCACGTCGGACCCGTCCGGGCCCGCGCCCCGGCACAGGCTCACCTGCGAGGTGCCGGACTCCAGCAGCGTGACCGCCGCCCGGAAGTCACCAAGCAGCACCTGGTCCGGCGCGATCATCCGGGTGCGGCTGACCCGGATCCCCACTTCGCCGAGTCGGGCCAGCATCCCGCTGCCCAGCAGGTCCCAGTAGCGGTTGGGGTGGGCCACGATCGCGTCGCACGACCCGCCCATCTCCTCGACCTCGCCGGCGGCGGTGATCACCTCGGCGGTCAGTTCGCCGGGCGCGGCCCGCCGCCGGGCGCCGGGCAGGCCGATCAGGCCGGGGATCACCGAGTCGGCGCTGCCGTGCAGCAGCACCTCGTTCTCGATGGTGCCCAGCCGCACCAGCACCCGGTAGTCCACGAAACCGGCCAGCAGCGTCGGGTCCCGCAACAGATCCGGCGGGACGGCCACCCCGGCGGTCACCTCGGTCAGCTTCGTCTCCACAAGCCGGGGCACGAAGGTCGCCTCGGGGCTGGTCTCGTAACTGGTGCCGGCGATCTCCGGGGTGCCCGGGGTCGGGGCCTCACTGACGTAGGTGACCGGCTCCTCGGTCACCGTCGCGCTCTTGAGCAGGTGCCGCACCGTGTAGCGGGGTCGGTGCTTGGCAAGCGGAAACAGGGTGGGCAGGGACGCGGCGATCGGCACGTCGACGTCACCACCGTCGGAGGCGAGCACCGCGCGGGCGAACTGCTCACCGGGGCCGTGCTCGGTCAGGTCGTAGTCGGCCAGGGCATGCTGCATCGACACTCCGTCCGTAGCGGGGGCAGGTAGGAAGACCGGATCGCCGGGTCAGCAGGGAGTGCGGGCCTCGACCCACTCGTACATCGCCTCGAAGGCGAGCCGCTGGGACTCCTTGCCGAGGATGTTGAGGTTGCCGGGGATCGCGTTGCACTCCAGGATCACGTAACCGTCCTCGGTAGGCAGGATGTCCAGCCCGGACAGGGTGATCCCCATCGCCCGGGTGGCCCGGATCGAGATGTCCGCCAACTCCGGCGGGATGTCCACCCGCTCGAAGCTCGCCCCCAGCAGGGTCCGGGTCTTCCACTGCCCGACGGCCGGATACTTCACCATGTTCATCGGCATCGTGTCGCCGGACACGGTCAGCCGGTACTCGCCGTACTGGGTGGGGTAGTAGGGCTGGCACACCAGGACCCCGTAGCGGGCCAGCAGCGTCTCGATCAGCGGCAGCTCGTCGGCGACGTCGGCGATCCGCTCCACGTCGATGCCGGCGCGACCGTACGACGGTTTCACCACGACTGTGCCCCACTCGCGGCTCGCCGCCTCGACGTCGGCGGGCGTCCGGCAGGCCCGGGTGGGCGGCACGGGCAGGCCCGCGTCGGCGAGCACCTGCATCATCCGGAACTTGCTGTAGGCGGCCTGCCACACCTCGACCGGGTCGAACATCGTCACCCCGGGGATGTTGCTGGCGAGCATCAGCCGCTCCACGCGGTCACGCCAGTCGCCGTGCAGTTGCGCCCGCGAGATGACCGCGTCGAAGGAGCGCCCCAGCTCGCCGTTGAACATGACCTCCGGGCCGCCGCCCGGGGCCGCCGCGACGGCGATCTCCTCGACGGTGAACAGGGATGTGTCGTGACCGCGCTCGCGGCCCAGCTCGGCGATGACAGGCGAGTCGTCGTCCTCCTCGCCGTGATCCCATGCCAGAACACCTATCCGCATGACACCTCCACGCTTCCGCGCACCCCGACAGGCATCTATGACTCTGGTGAGAGTCGTCCATGTCTGATCATTTGTCAAGGTCACTGGATGAGGGCGGCTAGCTGCGGGTTTGCTGTGCGTAACCGCGATTTTCGCGGAGGCGACAGCGGCGGTTGGGGGTGGTAGCTTGCCCGGCAGACACATCTCATGTGGACGTGACGGGGCATGGCCGGGAGGCGACCGAACATGTGGGATTCATTGGCACCTGTCGACAAGCGACAGGCCGAGGAGTACGTCGCGGCGGGCTGGTGGCGGTCGGAGACGTTCCTCGACGACCTCGCCGCGGCGGCGCGCGACCGCCCGGACCACCCGGCGATCATCACGTACGAGGGCGGCGAACACGCGCGCACACTGACGTACGCCGAGCTGGCCACCATGGTCGCCCGGTTCGCCGGGGCGCTGCGGTCGCTCGGCGTCGGCCGCGGTGACGTGGTGATGATCTACCTGCCGAACCGGTGGGTGCTCACGCCGCTCTACCTGGCCTGCAACCAGATCGGGGCGGTCAGCTCGCCGGGTTTCCCGATGCTGAGCACGCGCGAGCTGCGTCAGGTGCTGGAGTCGACCGGGGCGAAGGTCTGCATCACGCTCGACACGTTCGCCGGCACCGACTACGCCACCCGGCTCGCCGAGCTGGACGTGCCGACGCTCGAGCACCGGGTGGTGATCGGCGACGCCGCCCGGGTCGGCGCGGTCGACTTCCGGCAGGTGTTCGTCGACACCCCGTGGGAGCAGCGCGCCCCGGACGACGGGGCGGACGCCCTCGGCCCCGACGAGCCGGCGCTGGTGCTGCACACCTCGGGCACCACCGGCCCGATGAAGGGCGTCGTGCACAGCCAGAACACCATGTACGCCTGCGTCCGCGCGTCGGCGGAGCCGCTCGGGCTCGCCCCGGACGAGGTGGTCCTGCTGCCCAGCGTGCTCACCCACATGGCCGGGGTCACGCACGCCGTCTACCTCCCCGTCCACCTGGGCTGCACGGCGGTGGTGATGGACTCCGGCGACGACATGGCGCTGATGGTGTCGCTGATCGCCCGGCACGGTGGCACGTTCGTCTACGCGGCACCCGGCTTCGTCATCGGCATGCTCGCCGCCCAGCGTCACGCGCCGGTGCGGACCCCGACCCTGCGCCAGATCGTCTCCGGCTCGGCGCCGATCGCGCCGCAGCTCATCGCGGACGTGCGGGAGTCGTTCGGGGTGCCGATGCGGGCGCTGTGGGGGATGACCGAGAACGGGGCGGTCACCGTCACCAGGCTTGACGACCCGGACGACTGGGCGGTGCACAGCGACGGCCGGCCGGTGGCGTGGATGCAGGTGCGGATCGACACCGATCCCGGCGAGGAGGCGGGCCGGCTGTACGCCCGGGGCGCCTCCCAGTGCCTGGGCTACCTCAACCAACGCGAGCTGTACGAGTCGCTGCTCGACGACGACGGCTGGTTCGACACCGGCGACCTGGCCCGCGACGACGGGCGCGGCGGCATCCGGATCACCGGCCGACGGGTCGACCTGATCACCCGGGCGAACAGCCTGCGGGTGTCCACGCTCGACATCGAGGCAGTGTTGCAGCGGCACCCGCACGTGGTGGAGGCCGTCCTGGTCGGCTACCCGGACCCGGCCGTGCCCGGAGCGGACCTGGTCTGCGCCGTGGTGATCCCCGGCGGCGGCGACACCCCGACTCTTCAGGGCCTGCACGACTACCTGGAAGCCGAGGGCGTGGCCCGGGTGCTCTGGCCGGACCGGCTCCAGTTCGTCCGGATCCTGCCCAAGAACGCGCTCGGCAAGCCGCTGCGGCATCCGCTGCGCCAGCGCCTGGAGATCGCGGCGTCGGCGCGGAGCTGACCCCGTGCGCTTCCGGATCCTCGGGCCCCTCGAGATCTCCGGCGCCGGGCACACGCTGACGGTCACCGCCGCACGGCAGCGGGTGGTGCTCAGCACCCTGCTGCTCGACGCGAACTGCGTGGTCTCCACCGCGCAGCTCGCCGACGCGCTGTGGGACGACGCCCCGCCGACCACAGCACGCGGTCAGGTGCAGATCTGCGTGTCGGCGCTGCGCAAGACGCTCACCCGCCTCGGCCTGCCGGACCGCATCGTCACCCGCCCACCCGGCTACCTGATCGAGGTGGCCGACGGCGACCTGGACCTGCACTACTTCGACCGGCTGGTGCTTGCCGGGCAGCAGGCGCTCGCCGAGTCGCGGCTCGACGACGCGGCGGAGGCCCTGAGCGGGGCCCTCGCCCTGTGGCGGGGGACCGCCCTGGCCGGGGTGGAGAGCCAGGCGCTGCGGGCCGCCGCGACCCGCCTCGACGAGCGCCGGCTCGCCGTCACCGAGGACTGGCTCGACGTCGAGCTGCACCGCGGCCGGCACCAGCACGTCGTCGGGGAGTTGCGCGAGCTGGTCGCCACCCATCCACTGCGGGAACGGCTGCACGCGCAGCACATGCGGGCTCTCTCCGGCGCGGGACGACCGGCCGAGGCGCTGGCCGCGTACCGGTCGGCTCGTCGTGTCTTCCTCGACGAGCTGGGGTTGGAGCCGGGCGGTGAGCTGCGCCGCCTGGAGCGCGCCATCCTCACCGACGCGCGGGCCGACGAGCCGGCCGACGATGTGCCGGTGTCGCCGCCGGTGCCCCGATTGCTCCCCGCCGACCCGGCCGAGCTCTCCGGGCGGGATCGGCCGCTGGCCGTGCTCCGGGAGGCGTTGGCCGGCAACGACGGCGCCGCGGTGCCGCTGGTGGCGATCTCCGGCCCGGTCGGCGTGGGCAAGTCGACTGTCGCGGTCCGCGCCGCGCACGCGCTCGCGCCGGCGTACCCGGACGGTCAGCTGTACCTGAATCTCCTCGACCCCGACGGCCGGCCGGTGGCGCCCGCGGCGGCCCTGGAGCGGTTCCTGCGCGCGCTCGGCCTGTCCGGCGACACCGTGCCGGCCGGCCTCGACGAGCGCGCCGAGCTGTACCGGGACCGGATCGCCGGCCGGCGCGTGCTTGTCGTGCTCGACGACGTGACACACGAACGGCAGGTGCTGCCGTTGCTGCCCGGCGCCTCGGGCGCGGGTGTACTCGTCACCAGCCGGCGGCGGCTCACCGGCCTCACCGGCGCCCGAGCGGTGCACCTCGATCCGCTCGACATCGAGGACTCGGTGCGGCTGCTCGCCACCGCCCTGGGCCCGCCCCGGCTGGCCGCCGACCCGGCTGCCGCGAGGGCGCTGGCCCGGCTCTGCGACGGGCTCCCGCTGGCGCTGCGGATCGCTGCCGCCCGACTCGCTGCCCGTCCACACTGGACGATGGCGCACCTCGCCGACCGGCTGCGCGACGAGGCCCGTCGCCTCGACGAGCTGGCCTTCGGCGGGCTCGACGTGCGGGCCCGGCTCGCCACCAGCTACGCGGCGCTCTCCCCGGCGGCGCGGCTGCTGTTCCGATCGCTTGGCGCGCTGCCCGACGCGGACCTGCCGCTCCCGCTCGCCGGCCGGCTACCGGGCGTCCGCGACGAGATCGTCGAGGACGCCCTGGAGGAGCTCGTCGACGCGCAACTGGTCGAGGTCGGGGTCGACCCGACCCGGTACCGGCTGGCCGGCCTGGTGCGGCTCTACGCCGCCGAGCGGCTCGCCGGCGACGAGCCGATCACCCGCGCCGAATCGGCCTGACGACGCCCGTCTCTCAGGAACCCGGCGCCGAGTAGAGGGCGACGGGATGCGTGCTGGACGCCTGCCCCCACCACCGCGCGCGGCCCACCACGCGATTGTCGTCCTCGGGGGACGCCAGTCGGACCGAACGCGGCAGGCGTCGGCGGCACGCACCCTGGCGCTCCGGTCAGCGCCTTGCCGGCAGCGGGCGGCCTGCCAGCACCGCGCGGGCCAGCACCGCGTCGGCAAGCACCTCGGTCACGTCGACAAGCGGAAGCGGCCCCGCGCCGCCGCGCGGGGCGATCACCGGCAGCTCCGTGCACGCCAGCACCACGCAGTCGGCCCCGACCGGCCACGGCCCGGCGGCGATCAGCTCGGCCAGGCCGGCGCGCAGCGCCTCGATCGGCTCACCCCGCTTCACCCCGTCGATGAGCGCGTCCACCCGGCGCTGGGCCGCCGTGCTCGGGTACAGCGGGCGGGTCCCGGCTCTCAGGTGCGGCTCGTACAGCCGCAGCCGGGCGGTCGGGGCGGTGGCCAGGAAGACCGGGCGGCAAAAGCCCCGCCCGGCCAGCACCGCGCCCACCTCGGCCAGCAGGTCCAGCACCGGTACGGCCACCGCCCGGGCCACGTCGTCGCGGAAGGCGTGCGTGGTAGCCGACGGGATGACTAGCGCGTCCACCCCGGCGGCTTCCAGGTGCTTGGCGGCCCGCAGGAGCGCCGGCACCGGACTGGGCCCGACCCCCCGCAGGTACGCGATCCGGCTGGGCACCCGCTCGGCGACGAGCACCACCTCCAGGTGCTCGTCGTCCTCCACCGCCGGGGTGAGCTGGATGAGGCGCTGGTAGAAGTGGGCGACGGCCAGCGGACCCACCCCACCCACGACGCCTAGTCGGCGGATGTCCAACCCCGCTCCCGCAACGCGTCGGAGATCCGGGCCGCCAGCACTGTCGCGTGTGGCGCGTACACCAGGTCGTGGTGGTTGCCCGGCACCGGCACCACGTACACCGGGCCCCGGGTGCGTGCCCGCCAGCTCGCCGGGTTCACCTGCGGGTTGGTGAGCGTGGGATGCCGCTCGGTGGCCGTGAACAGGTGGATCGGGGCGCGGATCGGCGCGCGCGGCGCGTACCTGTCGGCGGCCCGGCCGTTCGCGGTGAACACCGCCACCATCCGGCGCAGCGTTGCGGTGTCCGCGCCGCGCGGCACCCGGCCCCGCTGCTGCGCGTCGCGCAGCAGGATGGCCAGCGCCTCCTGCTCCTCGGCGGCGGCCAGCTCGGCGACCTGCTCCGGGGCCAGCTCGGCGATCAGCCCGTAGCGTTCCAGCTCGCTGCGCCCGGTGAACCACGGCTCCAACTCCTCCCGGCCGAACGCGCGCGCGTCCAGGACGCCGAGGAAGTCGACGGTCTCGCCGGCCGCCTCCAACCGGGCCGCCATCTCGAAGGCCACGTTGCCGCCGAAGGACCAGCCGGCCAGCCGGTACGGCCCGCCCGGCGCCACCGCCCGGATCTCGTCGACGTAGCGCTGGGCCATCTCCTCGATGGCCGTCAGGGGCGTGTCGTCGGTGTTGTAGCCGACCGCCTCGACGCCCTGCACCGCGCAGACCCCGGCCAGCTCCCGGGCGAGCTGCGCGTAGCAGGCCACGTCGCCGCCCTGCGGGTGGACGAGGAACAGCGGCGGCTGCGCGGTGGGCCCGTCGGCAAGCGGGACGAGCAACAGGTCGGTGGCGGCGGCTCCGGTGCCCAGCACCGCGGCGAGCCGTTCCACTGTGGGGTGGGTGAAGACGACGCTTAGCGGTACGGCGACGTCCAGTTCGCCGCGGATCGCCTCGACGAGGTCCACGGCCCGCAACGAGTGGCCGCCGACGGCGAAGAAGTCGTCGCGTACGCCGATCGGGCCGTGCCCGAGGACCCGTTCCCAGATCCGCACGAGGGTCAGCTCCAGGATGTCGCGCGGGGGCAGCGCGTCGACGCGTGTCGTCGGGGCCGGGGCCGGCAGCCGGGCCCGGTCCAGCTTGCCGTGTGGGGTCAGCGGCAGCGCGTCAAGCGTCTGGAGTCGCGCCGGCACCGACTGCTCGGGCAGCGTGTCGGCGAGCCGGTCGCGCAGCCCGCCCAGGTCGACGGCACCGCCGACGACCACGTAGCCGGCAAGCTCGCCGTCGTGCACCGCCGCCGCGGCGGCCCGGACCCCCGGGCAGGCGGCCAGGGCGGCCTCCACCTCGCCCAGCTCCACCCGGACACCGCGGATCTTCACCTGCTGGTCCCGGCGGCCGTGGAAGACCAGCCGACCGTCCGCGCGCCACCGGACCAGGTCGCCGGTGCGGAACAGTCGGCCACCGGGCGGCCCGAACGGATCCGGCACGAACCGCTGCGCGGTCAGCCCGGGCGCCCGCTGGTAGCCCCGGGCCAGCCCCGGCGAACCGAGGTACAGCTCCCCCAGGGCGCCCGGCGGCAGCAGCTCACCGCGCGGGCCGAGGACGTGGCAGCGCACGTGCGGAATGGGCCGTCCGATCGGCACCGCGCCGTCCTCGTCGCTCACCTCGTGGTACGTCGAGGTCATCGTGGCCTCGGTCGGGCCGTACTGGTTGACGAGCACGATGCCGGGGGCGAGCTGTCGTGCGGCGCGGACGTGCTGCGCGCCCAACGCCTCGCCGCTGACCAGGCCGAGTCGCACCGACCCGGCGGCGTCCGGTCGAGCGCCGGCGGCGGTCGCCAGCGCGATCAGCATCGGCGGCACAAGCGTCAGCAGCGCCGTCACCCGGTGCCGCTCGATCGCGGCGAGCAGGGCGTACGGGTCGCGCGTCGCACCGTCGGGCGGCAGCACCACCCGTCCGCCGACAACCAGCGGGCCGAAGATGTCCCTGATGGACGCGTCGAAGGAGATCGCCGCCAGTTGCAGCACCACGTCCCGCTCGGTCAACCCGATCGGCCCGCTCAGGTACGCCAGGAAGTTGGCGATGCCCCGGTGCGGCGTCGGTACGCCCTTCGGCGCTCCGGTCGACCCGGAGGTGTAGTAGATCGCGGCCCTGTCGTCGGGGTGCGGCACGTGCCCGGGGTCGGTGGCCGGCTCGGCAAGCACGGCCGGCCACTCCTCTTCCAGGCAGTACGTCGGCACGCCCTCGGTGGCGGCGGCCGGCCCGCGCCGGGCGAGCGCGTCGCGGCAGGTCAGGACCAGCAGGGGCGCGCTGTCCGCGACGAGGTGGGTGAGCCGGCCGGGCGGCGCGGCAGGGTCCATCGCCACGTACGCCCCACCCGAGCGCAGCACCGCGAGCAGCGCCACCACGAGGTCCGTCGAGCGGGGCAGCGCCACGCCCACCACCACGTCCCGGCGGACGCCGCGCCGACGCAGCCAGCGGGCCAGCCGATTGGCCCGTCCGTCCAGCTCGGCGTAGGTCAGCTCGGTCGTGGTCGGCGCGGCCGTGGTGTGCGCGGTCATCGTCGGCTCGTGCGCCCCGATGTCCACCGGTGGGCCCTGGACGGGCGTGGCGAGGCACACCGCCACCGCGTCAGGTGTGCGCGCCGCCTGCCGGGCCACCAGCTCCGGCAGCGACGGCTGATCCGGGGCCGGCCCGACGTCGCCGCCCCACTGCGCCAGCAGCCGCCGCTCGGCGGCCGTCGGGCCCAGCTCGGACAGCCGCCGCCGGGGGGCGGCAACCACCGCCTGGATCGTCCGAACGTACGCGGCGGCGAACGCCTCGACCGTCGCCGCGTCGTACAGGTCGATGGCGTACTCCACCGTGCCGCGCAGCCCGTCCGGGACCTCCACCACCGACACGTTCAGGTCGTACTTCGCCCCACCCGGGCCGAGGTCCACCGCTTCCACGCCGACGCCTGGCAGCCGCAGCGCCGCGTCGTCGCGCTCCTCCGGGCGGAAACCCACCTGGAACAGCGGGTTCCGGGACGGGTCCCGGGCGACCCGCAGCTCCTCGACAAGCCGCTCGAACGGCACGTCCCGGTGCGAGAAGTCGACGGCGGCGGCCCGCCGCACGCGATCCAGCAGCCCGGCGAAGGTCGGGTCGCCGCCGACGTCGCCGCGCAGCACCAGCGTGTTGACGAAGCACCCGACCACCGGTTCCAGCTCGGCGTCGTCCCGGCCGGCCACCGGCGTACCCACCACCACGTCGTCCTGGCCGGTGAAGCGGGCGAGGACCACCTGGAAGGCGGCGAGCAGGGCCATGAACGTCGTCGCGCCGGAAAGCCGGGCCAGCTCCCGCACCGCCCGCGCGGTCTCGGCGGGCACCGTGAAGTCCACCCGGGCGCCTCGCCCCGACCAGGTGGCCGGCCGCTGCCGGTCGGTGGGCAGCGAGCAGTGCGGCAGGTCGGCGAGCCGGGCCCGCCAGTGGTCGAGCTGGTCGGCGAACGCCGCCGGGCCGCGCCGCTGCTGCCAGTAGGCGTAGTCGGCGTACGTCAGCGGCAGCGCCGGCAGCTCCGGCGCCCGGCCTGCGGCGAGTGCCGCGTACGCCGTGCCGACCTCCCGCCACAGCACCCGCAGCGACCAGCCGTCCACCGCCGCGTGGTGCAGCACCAGCACCACCGTGTGGTGGTCCTCGGCGACCCGGACGACCCTAGCCCGGGCCTGGGGGCCGCGCGCCAGGTCGAACGGTCGGGCCGCGTCTGTGGCGGCGAGCCGGAGCACGGTGGAGTCCTCGGCGTCGGGCAGGTCGGTGCGCACCACCTCGCACGGCGGGCCGGGGATCTGCCGGTCGGCGGCCCCGTCGGCGACGAACCGAGCGGCCAGCGCGTCGTGCCGGGCCAGCACCGTGCGCAGCGCCTCGGTCAGCGCCGACGTCGACAGAGGCCCGCGCAGGCGCAGCACACTGGGCACCAGGTAGCTGCCGTCGCCGGGGTGGAGGCGGTCGAGGAACCACAGCCGGCGCTGCGCGTACGACAGCGGGGCGACAGCCCCGGCCGGCCGGGCGGTGAGTGGCGGACGGCCGGCGGAGGACGGGTCGACGTGGCTGCCGGCCCCCGCCGGCCGGGCGTCGCGGTCGGCGTCCGCCGGCCGGGCGTCGAGCGTGGCGGTGCCGGCTGGTCCGGCGGTGCCGGTCGGAACGGCGCTGAGCGTGGCGGCCAGCTCGGCCGGCGTGGGGTGGGTGAACAGGGTCCGCAGGGACACGTCCACGCCGGTAGCCGCGCGCAGCCGGGCAGCCACCTGCAACGCCCGCAGCGAGTGCCCGCCGAGCTGGAAGAAGTCGTCCCGCACGCCGATCCGGTCCCGGTCGAGCACCGCCGTCCAGGTGTCCACCACGAGGCGTTCCAGGTCGGTCCGTGGCGCGACGTGGTCGGGGCCGGCCGGGCGTACGTCCGGTGGGGGCAGCGCGGCCCGGTCCACCTTGCGGTTCGGGCTGAGCGGCAGCTCCGGCAGCTCGACCACGATGCCGGGCACGAAGGCGTCGGGCAGAGTGCCGCGCAGGTGCGCGCGCAACGTCGCCACGTCCAGGGGCTGATCGCGCCACACCACGTACCCGACGAGCTGCCGGTCGGCGTCCTCGCCCCAGGTGGTCACCGCCGCGCCGGCCACCGCCGGGTGCGCGGCCAGCGCCGCCTCCACCTCGCCCAGCTCGATCCGGTTGCCGCGCACCTTCACCTGCGTGTCCGCCCGGCCGACGAACTCGATAGTCCCGTCCGGGCGCAGCCGGGCCAGGTCGCCGCTGCGGTAGAGCCGGCCGCCGGAGCCGAACGGGTCCGGCAGGTAGTGCTCGGCGGTCAACCGGGGCTGCCCGGCGTACCCGCGACCGACGCCCACGCCGCCGACGTACACCTCGCCGATGACTCCGACCGGGACCGGCCGCAGCGCCGGGTCCAGCACGTACACCGTGTTGTTGGGCAGCGGCCGACCGATGGGCATCGGCCGGTCCGGTTGGACGGCGTGCACCTCGTACGCCGTGCACCAGACAGTCGTCTCGGTCGGCCCGTACAGGCACCAGAACCGGGACACCCGGCCGAGCAGCTCGGCGGCCAACGCGCTCGGCACCGTCTCGCCGGACGCGCCGGCCCGCAGGTCGCCGCCGGTCCAACCGGCGTCGACGAGCATCCGCCACATCGTCGGCGTGGTCTGCATGACGCTGACGCCGCCGCTGGCCAGCAGCGCGCCGAGCGCCACGCCGTCGGTGGCCGTCCGGCGCGACGCCAGCAGCACAGTCGCGCCGACGGTGAGCGGGCTGAGCAGTTCCGGCAGGGACAGGTCGAAGGCGTGTGAGGCGACGGCGGCCACCACGTCGGTGTCGGTGACCCCGAAGAGCCGCACGAACGCCGTCGTCAGGTTGACGATCGCCCGGTGCGGAACCATCACGCCCTTGGGTCGCCCGGTGGAGCCGGACGTGTAGATCAGGTAGGCCAGGTCGTCCGGCCCGGTGGCGGTTACCGGCGGGGTGTCCGGCAGCCCGGCCAGCCGGTCGCCCAGCCGGTCGAGGCGCAGCAGCCGTGGGCCGGGCGGTGCGCCGAGCCGGTCCCACACGTCACAGGTGGTCAGCAGCAGCCCCGCCGCGCTGTCGGCGAGCACGTGCCGGACCCGGTCGGCGGGGTGGTCCGGGTCGACAGGCACGTACGCGCCGCCGGCCTTGAGGACGGCGAGAAGCGCGACCACCAGCTCCGGCGCGCGGTCCAGGCAGACGCCCACAGTGACGTCGGGGCCGACGCCGTGGTCGACGAGCAGGTGCGCCAGTCGGTTGGCGCGTCGCTCCAGCTCGCCGTAGGTAAGTTCGACGTCGTCGCAACGGACGGCGACCGCGGCCGGGAAGCGCCGGGCACGGTCGCCGACCAGGTCGCCGAGCAGCCGGTCGTCCGGGTACGCGGCGTCGGTGTCGTTCCACTCCTCGGTGATCCGGGTGTGCTCGGCGGGTGGCAGGACCGCCAGCGCGGCGACCGGGCTGCCCGGGTCTGCCACCGCGTCGGCGAGCAGGCACAGGTAGCTGTCGACAAGACGCGCCACTGTGGCCTGCTCGAACAGATCGGTGGCGTACTCGACGAAGCCGCTCAGCCGGCCCTCGCGGCGGGTCAGCACCAGCTCGACGTCGAACTTCACCGTGCCGGTGCCGAGCGGCACCGGCTCGACCACGCAGCCGGGCAGCTCGAACGGGGCGGTCTCCTCGTCCTGCACGGTGAACATCGCCTGGAACAGCGGATTGCGGGACAGGTCCCGGGAAGGGCGCAGTTCCTCGACGAGCCGTTCGAACGGCACGTCGCGGTGCTCGTGGGCGTCGACGACCGCGTCGCGTACGTCGTTCAGCAGCGCCGCGAACGGCCGCTCGGGGCGTACCTGCGACCGGATCACCACTGTGGTGCCGAAGAACCCGACGACAGACTCCAGCTCGGCGTGCTGCCGGTCGGCGAAGAGGGTGCCGACGGCGACGTCGGTGCGGCCACTGAAGCGGTGCAACACGGCCGTGAACCCGGCCAGCAGCGCGTGGAACAGCGTCATCCCGTGCCGGGTGGCCAGCTCACGAACCCCGTCGGCGAGCGCGTCGGGCACCGCGAAGTCGTACCTGTCGCCCCGGCCGCCGAACACCTGCGGTCGGGGACGGTCGGTCGGCAGCTCCAGCGGCGACAACCCGGCCAGCCGCTGCCGCCAGTAGTCGAGCTGCCGGGCCAGCCGCTCGCCGCGCAGGTGCTCCCGTTGCTGGTACGCGTGGTCCACGTACCGCGCGGGCAGCTCCGGCAGGGCCGGCACGGTGCCCGCCAGCAGGGCCCGGTACGCCGTGGCCAGCTCGGCCCAGAGCAGCGCCATCGACCAGCCGTCCACAGCGATGTGGTGGACTACCAGCACCACGTACCACTCGGCGTCCCCGGCGGTCAGCAGCTCGGCGCGCAGCGGCAGCCCCGTCGCGAGGTCGAAGGGTTGCCGGACCAGCTCCCGGGCGCGGGCCAACGGGTCCGCGACGGTGGCGACGGCGACCGGGATCGCGCCCAGCTCGCGCGGCACCGGCCGAGGTCGACCGTCCACCTCGGGGTAGCTGGTGCGCAGCACCTCGTGGCGCTCCAGCACGATGCCGAACGCGAGCCGCAGCGCGGCGGCGTCGAGGGGGCCGCGGACCCGCAGCACCTCGGCGACGTTGTAGTCGGGTGCGCCGTCGAGGAACCGGTCGGCAAGCCACACCGATTCCTGTGCCGGTGAGGTGACGAGCGCGTCGTCGGGGCAGCGGGGCAGGGCCGGCGACGGTGCGGCCCGGCTCGCCTCGCGTGCCGCGCGTAGCCGTTGGGCCAGCAGGTCCGCCGTGCTCGACACGTCAGGCCACGTCGTCCGGCTCGCCGTCCAGGTGCCGGCGCAGGCTCGCCGGGCGCATGTCCACCCAGACCCGCTCGACGTGGGCGAGGCACTCCTCGCGGCTGCCGCTGGTGCCCTCGGCCCGCCAGCCCGCCGGCACCTGCCGCTCGGCCGGCCAGATCGAGTACTGCTCCTCGTGGTTGACCACCACGCTGTACGACAGCTCGTCGGTCTCGTTCGTCACCGCGCTGCTCCCTCCAGGTCCGCCAGCACGAGCCGTTCCAGCTCCGCCGCGGACGCCGCGATCGTCGGGTGGTCGAAGATCAGCCGCAGCGGGATGTCAAGGCCGAACGCCTGCCGCAACCGGCTGAGGACGCGTACGGCGAGCAGCGAGTGCCCGCCGGTGGCGAAGAAGTCCTGGTCGACGCCGATCCGGTCGACGCCGAGCACGGCGCACCAGATCTCCGCGACGGTCTCCTCGGTGACCGTCCGGGGTGCCAACAACGCTCCGTCGTCGCTGCCGGGCGTCGGGAGGGCCGCCAGCGCGGCCCGGTCGACCTTGCCGTTGGGGTGCAGCGGCAGCCGGTCGACCACCGTGAGGTGGGTCGGCACGGCGTAGCTGGTCAGCACCGTGCGCAGGTGGGCGCGCACGTCGTCGACCGAGCAGCGGCCGGCCTGCCGGGGCACCAGGTAGGCGGCGAGGTGTTTCGTGCCGGCGCCGAGCGCGAGCACCACCGCGTCGGCGACCTGCGGGTGGCCGCGCAGCGCTGTCTCCACCTCGCCCAGCTCGATCCGTACACCGCGGATCTTGACCTGGTGGTCGACCCGGTCGACGAAGGCGAGCGTCCCGTCCGGACGCTGCGCGCCGCGGTCGCCGGTGCGGTACATCCGGGCGCCGAAGCCGTCCGGGTCGGGCACGAACGCAGCAGCGGTGCGTCGCGGGTCGCCCTGGTAGCCGCGGGCCAGCCCGACGCCGCCGATGCACAGCTCGCCGACGTCGGCGCCGCGGACCGGGTGGTGCCGGGCGTCGCGCACGGTGACCCGGTTGCCTGTCATCGGTTGACCGATGGGCACGCTCGCGCCGTCGGCGAGGCCGTCGGCGGGCCGGCAGATGTGGTACGTCGAGTCGATCGAGACCTCGGTGGCGCCCCAGGTGTTGTCCAGTGAGACCCCGTCGGGGAACCGCGCGAAGAATCGGCGCACCAGCTCCGGGCGCAGCGCCTCGCCGCTGCACAGCACACTGCGCAGGCGGGTCAGCCCGGCCACGTCGCCGTCGGTGAGCGTCTCCAGGAACAGGTCGAACACGCTCGGGACGAACTGCAGGTGCACGGCCTCGTGCCGGATCGCCGCGTCGATGATGGCGCGCGGGTCGCGGTGCGCGCCGGGGGTCAGCATGGCGACCCGACCGCCGACCAGCAGCGGCCACAGCAGCTCGACCGCCGCGTCGTCGAACGTCAGGGTGGTCTTCTGCAGCACTGTCTCGCCGGGCTGGAGGTGGTGCCGCTCCTGCATCCAGCGCATCCGGTTGGCCCAGCCGCCGTGGGTGCAGGCGACGCCCTTGGGTCGGCCGGTCGAGCCGGAGGTGTAGTAGATCGCGCAGAGCTGGTCCGGGTGCGGCGGCGTCGGTGCCAGCGGCGTGCCGCCGGTGGGCGTGGCGTCGGGGAGCACGGCGATCCGGCCGGCGGCGCGCACCTCCCCGGCCAGGGATGGACCCACCACGCACACGGTCGCGGCGGCGTCGGTCAGGATCGCCTCCCGCCGGGCGGCAGGCGTCTCCGGCTCGATCGGCACGTACGCGCCGCCGGCGCGCAGCACCGCCAGCACGGCGGCCACCATGTGCGCCGACCGGTCGAGGACGAGCCCGACGGGCTGGTCGGCCCGTACGCCCGCCTCGCGCAGCGCGGCCGCCAGGTCGCCCACGCGGGCGTCAAGCGCCGCGTAGTCGAGCGTCCCGCCGTCGTCCACCACGGCCGGCGCCGACGGTGTCCGGTGGGCCTGTCGCGCGAACATCTCGTGAAGTGACGTCACGGCACCTCCTCGCCGGCAGTCACGGTGCCAGAGTCCGCTATCGATGCGCTTTCGCCGCGGTATGTCGCCCGGCCGGCGAATATCGACAGGGGTTGTCACGTCGCTGCGGGCCTGGGTATGTTTCTGCCGCCGGCGCAACGGGGAGGCCGATCGTGAACAGCAGCGCGCCGTCCGGCCTGACCGGGCGGATCGACGAGCCACCCGGCCGGCTCCTCCACGACGAGGTGCTGGCGCCGCAGTTCCGCTTCGAGGTCGAGCACCTGCTCGCGTCGTACGTGGCGGCGGAGAAGGTGCTGGCCCTGGAATACCAGCGGATGGGGCTGCTCACCGCCGACCAGGCGGCCGCCGTGGCCGTCGGCCTGGACAGCGCCGCCCCGGCCGCGCTCAGCGCCGACCCGGTGGCCAACCTGTCGGATCTCGCGTTCGCCCTGGAGCGGCACGTCGAGGCGGCGCTTGCCGAGCCGCTGCCGCTGTGGCACGTCGACCGCAGCCGCAACGACCTCCAGGCCACCGCCCAGTTGCTGTTCGCCCGGCAGCAGGTGGTCGGGGTGGCACAGGCGCTGCTCGGGTTGG
The DNA here is from genome assembly GCF_026342015.1 of Micromonospora lupini. Taxonomy (NCBI): domain Bacteria; kingdom Bacillati; phylum Actinomycetota; class Actinomycetes; order Micromonosporales; family Micromonosporaceae; genus Micromonospora; species Micromonospora lupini. Next base: position 2,915,025 of record NZ_JAPENL010000001.1, on the reverse strand, counting down.
GGGCCAGCCTGCACCGGCGGGCCGGTCAGCACACCACAAGCCCGATGCCCGGCTACACCCACTTCCAGGCCGCCCAGGTGATCACGCCGGGCTTCCACCTGGCCGCGTTCTCCGGGCACGTGCTGCACACCCTGCGCCGGCTGCTGACCACGTACGACGCGATCGACGCCTGCCCGCTCGGCGCGGGCGCGATGGCAGGTCAGGACCTCCCGTGGGACCGGGACCGGATGGCCCGACTGCTCGGCTTCCGGGCGGCCCAGCCGCACGCGCTGACCGCGGTGGCGTCCCGCCGCTGGGTGCTGGAGGTCACCGCCGAGCTGTCCCTGTTCGGCGCGGAGACCAGCCGGTTCGTCACCGATCTGATCGCCTGGGGCGGCAGCGACCTGGGTTTCCTTGATCTGCCCGACGAGCTGAGCGGCATCTCCTCGGCGATGCCGCAGAAGAAGAACTTCCCGATCCTGGAACGGATCAGGGGCCGCTCGGCGCACCTGGGCGCGTTCCACACCGACGCGCTGCTCGGCCAGCGCAACACCCCGTACGCCAACCTCGTCGAGGTGTCCAAGGAGGCCGGCGCCCACCTGTACACAGCGATCGACGCCACCCGCTCGCTGCTGCGGCTGCTCACCGCTGTGGTGGACAATCTGCGCTTCCGGACCGAGAAGATGCTCGCCGCCTGCGAGCGGGAGTTCCTGGGCGGGTTCGCGCTCGCCAACCTGCTGACCCTGCGCGAGGGCGTGCCGTGGCGGCGGGCCCAGGTGCTCGCCGGCCGGTACGTGGTGGCCGCGGCGGCGACCGGCCGGGCGCCCCACGACACCGACCCGGAGCTGCTGGCGGCCACCACCGCCGCCGAGGGCTACCGGCTGGCCGACCCGGCGACGCTGCTGCGCGAGGCGTTCGACGTGCACGCCGGGCTGGCCCGGCGGACCGCCGGCTCGACCCGGCCCTCCGCGGTGACCGACCTGCTGGCGACGCAGGCGCTCGACTACGACGAGCTGCGCGCGCAGTGGGCGCGGCGGGCCGCGACCGACCGGGCGGCGGTCGAGGAGACCGATCGGCTGCTGGGGCTGGTCCCGGCGGGCGCGGGCCACGGGATCGGCTGACGATGGGGGAGGGGGCGTGCACCGCCGACCGGGACGCGTTGCTGGCGGCCACCGGCCGGCTCGGCGTCGGCACCGCGTTCGGCACCTTCGGGGAGCTGTTGCAGGGCGTCCTGCCCGACGCGGACCGGGACTTCCTGGTGACCTTCCCGATGGCGCAGTGGGCCACCGCCACGTTCTGGCCGCGCAACGAGCTGGACCACATCCGCGTCTTCCCGCAGCACAAGCGGAAGTCGGCCCGGCTTGCCGCCACCATCATGGAGCTGTTCGGCCTGTCCGGCGGCGGCGTGCTGGAGCTGGGCGGTGAGCTGGCCGAGGGGAAGGGCTTCGCCAGCTCGTCGGCGGACCTGGTGGCCACGGCGCGGGCGGTCGGGGACGCGTTCGGCATGCCGCTGAGCGAACGCACAATCGAGTCGCTGCTACGCCAGATCGAGCCCTCCGACGGCGTCATGTACGACGGGGTCGTCGCCTTCTACCACCGGGAGGTGCGGCTGCGCGAACGCATAGGCGTGCTGCCCCCGCTCACCGTTGTGGCCCACGACGAGGGCGGCGCGGTGGACACGATCCGCTTCAACCGCATCCCGAAGCCGTTCGACGACGCCGACAAGCAGGAGTACGCCCGGCTGCTCGCCGCGCTCACCGCGGCCGTCCGCGCCGGCGACCTGCCCGCCGTCGGCCGGGTCACCACCCGCAGCGCCGAGCTGAACGGCAAGCTGCGCCCCCGCCGGCACTTCGACGTGCTGCACCGGCTCTGCCGGGAGGTGGACGGCTACGGCCTGGTCATCGCGCACAGCGGCACCGCCCTCGGTGTCCTGCTCGCCGAGGACGACCCGGAGCGCGCCGCGAAGATCGACCACGTGCGCGCCGCCTGCGCCGCGCTGCCCGGCCAGGTGACCGTGCACCGGTCGCTCGGCGCCGACGAGCTGTCCGGGGGCGGCTGATGCGCTTCGACCAGGTCAGCGACGCCATCGGCCACACTCCGCTGGTCCGGCTGCGGATGCCCTGCGCGCCGGCCGTCGAGGTGTACGCGAAGCTCGAGTCGCAGAACCTGTACGGGATGAAGGACCGGGTCGCCCGCGCCATGATCCTCGAGGCCCGCCGGTTGGGTGTGCTCGCCGACGGCGACCCGGTGGTGGAGAGTTCGTCGGGCACGATGGCCCTCGGGGTGGCCCTGGTCGGCCGGTCGCTCGGGCACCCGGTGCACATCGTCACCGACCCCCGGATCGACCGGGTGACCCTGGCGAAGCTGCGTGCGCTCGGCTGCGAGGTGCACGTCGTGTCGGCGATGACGTCGCACGGCTGGCAGAGCGCCCGCATCGAGCGGCTGGAGGAGCTGCTCGCCGGGCTGCCCGGGGCGTTCTGGCCGCAGCAGTACAGCAATCCGGACAATCCCGGTGCGTACCGGTGGCTGGCCGACGAGCTGCTCGCCGACCTCGGCCCGTTCGACGTGCTGGTCGGTTCGGTGGGCAGCGGGGGATCGCTCTGCGGCAGCTCCCGGGCGCTGCGCCGCAGCCTGCCCGACCTGCGGGTGGTCGGGGTGGACTGCGTGGGCAGCATGCTGTTCGGCCAACCGGACCAGCCTGGGCGTCTGCAGAGCGGGCTGGGCAACAGTCTCCTGCCGAGGAACCTGGACCGCCGGCTGGTCGACGAGGTGCACTGGCTCAACGACCACGAGGCGTTCGTGGCCACCCGGGAGCTGGCCCGCGAGCAGCAGATCTTCGCCGGCAACACGTCCGGCTCGGTCTACCGGGTGCTGCACGACGTGGCCCGCCGTACGCCGCCCGGCGGCCGGGTGGTCGGCATCTTCCCCGACCGCGGCGACAGGTACGCCGACACCGTCTACGACGACGACTACTGGGCCGCCACCGGGCTGACCGCGCTGCCGCTGGCCGCCGAGCCGGCAGTGGTCGAGCCCGACACAGTGGTCACCTCGTGGTCGCGGGCGGTCCTCGCCCCGCCGACCGGCCGGCGGTACCTGCTCTTCGTCGAGTCCAACACCACAGGCACCGGGATGCTCGCCCTGCGCCGCGCCGCCGACCTGGGCTTCGACCCGGTGTTGCTGACCGCCGACCCGACCCGCTACGCCGGACTGGGCGACACGGCCGCCGAGGTGGCGGTCTGCGACACCGGGTCGGTTCCCGCGCTGCGCGCGTTCGTGCAGGCCCGCTACCGCCGCGACGAGCTGGCCGGGGTGACGAGCACCAGCGACTTCTTCGTCCCGGCGGTGGCCGAGCTGGCCGGCTGGCTCGGGCTGCCCGGCAACCCCGTCGACGCGGTGCTGAGCTGCCGGGACAAGGGTCGGCTGCGCACGACGCTTGACGCCGCCGGGGTGCGCCAACCTCGACACGTGCTCGTCGAGGAGAGTCCGGACGACACGCTCGCCGGCCGGGTCGCCGCGGCGGTCGACCAGGTGGGCCTGCCGTGCGTGGTGAAGCCCGTCGACGACTCCGGGTCCAACGGCGTCCGGCTCTGCGCCACTGCCGCCGAGGCGCTGGCCCAGGCCGAGCGCGTCCTCGCCGTACGCCACAACGTGCGTGGCCTGCCCACGGCCCGGCGGGTGCTTGTGGAGGAGTACCTGGAGGGGCCGGAGGTGAGCGTGGAGCTGTTCGGCACGGGTGACGCCCAGCACTGCCTGGGCATCACCGACAAGCAGGTCGACAGGCCGCCGCACTTCGTGGAGCGGCGGCACGTGTTCCCGGCGGGGCTGTCCCCGGCGCTCGCCACGGAGGTGGTCGACCTGGTCCGCCGCGCACTGGCGGCGGTCGGCATGAGCGTCGGCGCCACCCACAGCGAGGTGCGGCTCACCCCGGCCGGGCCGGCCCTGATCGAGATCAACCCGCGGCCGGCCGGCGGCATGATTCCCGAGCTGATCCGGGCCGCGACAGGTGTGGAGCTGCTCGACCAGCAACTGCGCGCGGCCACCGGACTGCCGGTGACGCTCACACCGACACGCAAGGGGTACGCGGGCATCCGTTTCCTGACCGCCGACCGCACCGGCGCCCTGGCCGGCGTGGACGGGGTGGACCGGGCCGAACGATGCGCGGGGGTGCTGCGGGTGACAGTCACCGCCCGCGCGGGCACGCGTGTGCGGCCACCGGAGAACGCGTACGACCGGGTGGGGCACGTCATCGCCGTCGGAGACGACGCCGGGCAGGTGCTCACCGCCCTCGCCGAGGCCAGTGACCTGCTCACGGTCCGGGTGGACGTGCCGTGATCGAGCTGCGTAGCGACACCTTCACCCTGCCCACCCAGGCGATGCGCGACGCGATGGCCCGAGCGCCACTCGGCGACGACGTGTACGCCGAGGACCCGACCGTCCGCGAGCTGGAGGAGCTTGCCGCGTCCACGTTGGGCAAGCAGGCCGCCTGCCTGACCCCGAGCGGCACCATGGCCAACCTGGCAACGATCATGGCGCACGCGCCGCGCGGCGCGGCCATGCTCGTGGGCGTGGAGAGCGACATCTACATCTACGAGGCCGGCGGCGCGGCGGTCTGCGGCGGGGTGACGTACCTGCCGGTGCCGAATCAGCCCGACGGCCGGCTGCTGCTGACCGACCTGGCCGCCGGGTTCCCCGAGGACCCGGACGACCCGCAGTTCGCCGTGCCCGCCCTGATCTGCCTGGAGAACACGCAGAACCGCTGCGGCGGGATGATCCTGCCGCCGACCTACCTGGCCGAGGTCCGCCGGTTCGCCGACGAGCGCGGGGTGCCGGTGCACCTCGACGGCGCGCGGATCTTCAACGCGGCGGTCGGGTCGGGCGTCGACGTCGCCGAGATCGCCCGGCACGCCGACTCGGTGCAGTTCTGCCTCTCCAAGGGACTCGGCGCACCGATCGGCTCGGTGGTGGTCGGCGACGCCGACCTCATCGAACGGGTGCGTCGGGTCCGCAAGATGCTCGGCGGCGGAATGCGTCAGGCAGGCATCATCGCGGCGGCCGGCATCATCGCCATCCGCGAGCACGGCCGGCTGGCCGAGGACCACGCGAACGCCCGCCGGCTCGCCGATGGGCTCGCCACCATCGACGGGATCGAGGTCGACCCGGCGTCCGTGCAGACGAACATCGTCATGTTCCGGGTGCCGGAGCACCGGTTGACCCGGGCGCGGTTCCTCGCCGAGGCACACGCCGCCGGGGTGGCGCTCGCCGAGTTGGGACACGGCAGGGTCCGCGCGGTCACCCACTCGGGAGTGGCCGGCGCGGACGTCGACCGCGCGCTCACGGTGATCGACGCGGTGCTCAAGGGTTCCTGAGCACGGCCCGCACCGCGCCTGTCGGCACGTCCGGGTCTGCTGCCACGACCTCCAGCACGCGGCGCAGGTCGGCCACCAACCGCCCGCCCTGGGCCGGGCTCAGCGCGTCGCCCTCGATCAGCAGCCGCAGCACCAGCTCCGGGGTCGGCTCCACCACCAGGGTGAGCGGGTAACCGGTGCTCTCCACCACGTCCACCGGCGACAGCGCCGCCGGCAGCGGCGGGTGGTTCTGGAAGACCACGATGCTCTGGAACAGCGGTGTCCCCGCTGGCACCTCGCTGGCCCGGGTGATGTCGGTGAGCGACTGGTGCTCGAACTCCCGGGTGGCGACCTGCTGGGCCTGCACGGCCCGGACCGTCTCGGCGAACGTCGCGGCGGGGTCGAACCGCACCCGCAGCGGCACCGTGTTGATCAGCAGGCCGACGATCGTGTCCGCGCCGGGCAGGTCGTCGGGCCGACCGGCGACAGTCACGCCGACCACCACGTCGTCGCGGTCGGCGTGGCCGGCCAGGACCAGCGCCCACGCGCCGAGCGTCACCGCGTACGGCGTCACGCCCGCGGTCGCGGCGCGGGAGGTCAGCGCGGCCCGCAGCCGGCCGGTGAGGGTCAGCCGTGCGACCCGGGTGCCCGGCAGTCCCACCTGCGGCGCGGCGTCGACAGGCGGGTCCCCGGCGGCGGGACTGCCCGGCGCGGGGCGGGGCAACGGGGTGGGCTCCGGAAAGCCGGCGAGCAGCCGTTTCCAGTGACCTGTCGACCGGTCCGCGGCGGCCAGCCAGCGCAGGTGCCGCCGAAAGGGCGCCACCTGCTCGCGTCGCCCGTCCAACACCTCGGCGAGCAGGACGGCCAGGCTCCACCCGTCGAGCAGCAGGTGGTGGAAGGTGAGCACCAGGTCGACGGAGTCCGCCGCCCGGCGGACGACTGTGAGCCGCACCGGCGGCGCGGCAGCCAGGTCGAGTCCCGCGCGGCGCTCGTCGGTCAGCAGCCGTCGCGTGTCGACAGGCCCGTCGAGCACCCGCACGTCCGGCGGGTGGCCCTCGTGCACGAGCTGCACCGGCTCGGCGACGTCGTCCCACCGGACTGTCGTGCGCAGCGCCGGGTGCCGGCGCACGGCTTCGCGCCACGCGTCGGCGAGCGCGGCCACGTCCACCGGCCGGGCCAGCCGGTAGACGTGCTGCTGGAGGTAGTCCGCCTCGCCGGGCGAGAGCAGCGTGTGGAAGAGCATGCCCTCCTGCATCGGTGTCAGCGGGTACGCGTCGACGAGCCGCGCCGGGCCGGCAGACGGGCCCGCCAACAGCGCCGGGTCGACCGGGCTGAGCGCGAACGGCGGGCCGTCCCACCGCGCCGGGTCGAGCGCCGCCGCCGGATCGGCCACCGTCACGTGCGGCGCGAGCGCCGCCACCGTCGGGTACGCGAACAGGTGTCGGGTGGTCACGTCGAGCCCGGCCCGGCGGGCCAGCGCCACCACCCGCATGGCCAGCACCGAGTCACCGCCGAGGGCGAAGAAGTCGTCGTCGGGACCCACCCGGCCCCGCTCCAGCACCTGCGCCCAGAGCGCGGCCAGCCGGGCCGGCACCCCGTCGGCCGGCGGGTCGACCGACGCCGGCCCGTCGTCGGGTGGCGCGGGCAACGCCCGACGGTCGGTCTTGCCGCTCGGTGTGACCGGAAGGTGGTCCAGGTGCACGAACAGCGCGGGCACCATGTAGTCCGGCAGCCGGCGTGCCAACCGGGCGCGCAGCTCGGCCACCGGGGAGCCGGGCGGCACCACGTACGCGACCAACTGCGGATGCCCGGAGGCGAGGTGCCGGACGGTCACCGCGGCCTCGCGCACCCCCTCGTGCTCCAACAGCGTCTGCTCGATCTCGCCCAGCTCGACGCGGTTGCCGCGGATCTTCACCTGCCCGTCGCGGCGGCCCACGAAGTCGAACTCGCCGTTCGGCAGCCGGCGGGCCAGGTCGCCAGTGCGGTAGAGCCGGCCGGAGCCGCCCGGATCGGGCACGAACGCCTCGGCCGTCAACCCCGGCCGGCGGTGGTAGCCGCGGGCCAGGCCGATCCCGCCGATGTACAGCTCGCCGACGACACCCGTGGGGGTCGGGGCCAGGTCGTCGTCAAGCACGTGCAGGCTGACGTTGGCGATCGGCGTGCCGATCGGCACGCTGGCCCCGTCGAGCGGCGGGCAGACCCGGTGGGCGGAGACGTCCACCGACGCCTCGGTCGGGCCGTACAGGTTGTGCAGGTCACCGGGGAGCCGCCGGGTCGCCTCCCGGGCCAGGGCGACAGGCAGGGCCTCGCCGCTGCAGATCACCCGGCGCACCGTCGGCAGGGCGGGCAGGTCGGGGTCGGCCAGGAACTGCGCCAACATCGTCGGCACGAAGTGCAGCGTGGTCACGCCCCGCTCGACGATAGTCGCCGCCAGGTGGGCGGGGTCGCGGTGCCCGCCCGGGCGCGCGAGCGCCAGCCGGGCCCCGGCGGCCAGCGGCCAGAAGAACTCCCACACCGACACGTCGAAGCCGTACGGGGTCTTCTGCAACACCACGTCGTCGGCGCGTAGCCGGTAGGTGTCCTGCATCCAGCGGATCCGGTTGACGATGCCCCGGTGCGGCACGCACACGCCCTTCGGCCGACCCGTGGAGCCGGACGTGTAGATGACGTAGGCGAGGCTGTCCGGGCTTGCCCGGGGTGGTGGTGGGGTGGCCGGCCACCGCTGTGGCGACTCGTCGTCGACGACACACCACCGTGCCGGGGCCACACCGGGAACGCGGTCGAGCAGGTGCCGCTGGGCGAGCACCACAGGCGGGTCGGCGTCGTCGAGCTGGTAGCCCAGCCGGTCGGCGGGCAGATCCGGGTCGAGCGGCACGTACGCGCCACCGGCGACAAGCACCCCGAGCAGCGCGACGACCAGGTCCACACCGCGTTCGGCGACCACCCCGACGGGAGTGTCCACATCGACCCCGCGGGCCCGCAGGCGATGGGCCAGCCGGTTGGCGCGGGCCACCAGCTCGGCGTAGCGGAGCACCCCGTCGTCGGCAAGCACGGCCACCGCGTCGGGCGTCCGGGCTGCCTGCTCGGTCACCAGGTCGTGCAGGCACCTGTCGTCGGCTCGCGGCACTCCTGTAGTCCAGCACAGCGCGCTGTCGGCGAGCTTTCGATCGGCTATCCCCGCTGCCGGTGGCCCGGCACCCGCGCCGGGTGGCCCCTCACGTGTCGACGACAGCCGTCAGGGCGGCCCGCTGCGGCCACGTCTCGTCGGTCATGCAATCCGTGAGGCAGGACAGGCTGAACGCCAGCGGCCACGAGGCGCTGTGCCGGTTCTCGGCCGGCAACAGCGCCAGCGGGGCGTCCGGGTTCCACTCGGTGGTGGGTGGGACGTGCACGGCCAGCACCTCACCGACGTACGGCCGCTCGGTCCAGCGGACGGCCCGGCGCAGCACCTGCTCGGCGGTGACCTTGAGCAGGGTGACAGTGCAGAACTCGGGCATGCCACCGCGGCTCATCCACCGCCCGAAGCCGAGGACCGCGCTCTCGGCGATCTCGTGTGGTTCGAGGTGGCACTCCTCGCGCAGCTCCCGCAGCGCGCCGGCGACGATGACATCCTGGAGGCTGGGCGCGGCGAGCGTCGCCGACACGTCCTGCGGCTCCAGCGAACCGGACCCGGAGGGGGCGATGAGCCCGGGGCTGCCCACGTTGTCCCGGGTCTGCGCGACGAGCAGGAGCCGCCCGTCGATGGTGAAGGCGAGTGTGGAGATGCCCACGACGTTCGCCAGCCGGCTGTCGGCGAACCGCCGCAGCCGGTGGCGATGGTCGAGGAGCAGGTCCCGTCCGCGCATCGCGAGGGTGTCCCGGCCCGCCTCGTAGACGTCGTAGGGGGCGAGGAGGTTGCTGCAGTAAAAGTCAAAGTAGTGCGCCGGCCGCAGCGTGACCACCGGGTCGTCGGCGCCGGTGGGAAGGTCGTCGGCGAGGCCCAGCACCGCCCCGTTGTACATGGCGGCCGTGCGGGCGTGCCGGGCCAGGAAGTCGAACGACCAGCGCCGTAGGTCCCGTCCGAGGACGTAGCTCGTCGGCGACACGACGCAGCGGATCCGCTGGCCGCGCAGTCGGACGCTCTCGGCGGTGGGGACGACGCCGGTGCTGTGAGCGCTCGTCAAGACCCGCTTCGGGCTGGGAACCTGCTCGGCGACGTCCCGGTAGTCGTCGCCGTCGCGGGGGTGGAAGCGGAACTGTCGGGTCCGCCGACGGTTGGCCAGGATCTCCAGCGTCGAGACCAGGACACCGGCCGTGGCCGCCGCGACGCTGAGCGCCAGCGGTGGGCTCTGTGCCGCGGTCGCCGCGCTCAGGACCGCCAGGCCGACGCCGGCGGTGGTCAGGCGGTACCGCCACAGGCCCTGCCGCCAGATGCTCATCGTCGTGCTGACTCTTCTCGCCGTCCTGAGCACTCGGCACCTTTTCGGGTCGCGCCTGACGGAGACGCCCGCATGGTATCCACGGAGGAAACCGTCTCAATTCGGCCGAGTTGCGGCTCAAGTTTACGAATGTGTCAGCCGTTCCGCGATGCGCCGCGCCGCTGCCCCGACGGTCGCGCAGGTCATCGGCTGGGTCCGTGGCCGGGACTGTCAGGAACCGGACAAGACGGCAAAGCCCCTGGTGGAGCACTGTTAGGGCAGGTGGGAAGGGTACAGATAGCGAGCCACGCATCCGAATCCCACGGCCCGGTGCGGACAACATCGTCCGCACCGACGAGGCCACCACCCGGCCCCGCCGACGCGGCCGACACGGCGTAGCCCGCCGGCCGGGCGTGCGGTCCGGCCACCGCTTCCGCCGACACCGCTACGGGCGCCCGCAGCAGTGCCACCGCCCATCGGGACGTCCACGGCGTCGCCTCCGGGCCACACCGCCTTCCCGCATCTCTCTTGCACATCCGTGCACCACCGCCGGGTCCGGCGTCGCTCCACCGCGCCCCGCTCCGGCGACCAATCAGAGAGGGCCTGACATGGCTGCTCCCACCGTGACCGCAGCGCTGAACGGATCGGTCTTCGCACCGGGACAACAGATGCTGCTGACAGTCACCTACTCCGATGCCGACACCCAACCGCTCACCGTCACCATCGTGGTCACCGACGCGCAGGGCAACAGCAGCGCGCCGGTCAAGGCCACAGTGGTCATCGACCCGCTCACCCTGACCGTCACCGACGACTCCGGACGCGCCTGGGCCCGGGTCTCCGACAACGGCGCCGTCGCCGTGTACCGGTCGGTGGCGTGATGGCCCGCGTCACCGTTTCGGTGCGGGACGCCGGCGGCCACACCGCCACCGCCACCGCCGACTACACGATCGGACTGCAACCGGTGCTGGGCGGCTACTACCTGTCCGGCGGCGCCGACCCGACAGCCGACATGGCCGGCGGCAACTTCCGCTCGCTGACCCAGTACCGCAGCTTCGCCGACGGATTCATCTTCCCCGGCTACAACCGGCCCTGGCTGGTCAGCCTCGGCAAGGCCGGGGTGATGATGAACATGGTCCTGGAGCTGAAGCACTACGGCGCTCCGGACGGGCCGCAGACCTTCACCGTGGACGGCACCACCTACACCGTGCCGGCGCCGTCGATGACCATCCAGCAGCGTCCCGGCACGACCTGGCCGAAGGCGTACGGGTACGGCCAGGTCATCAGCGGCCAGTGCGACGGGTTGTTCGCGCGTGCCCTGTCCCAGTACCGCACGCTCGGCTTCGGGGTGAACATCCAGCTCGCCTCCGAGTTCGACACCGACCACGAGTTCGGCACCACCGAGGCTGGCGCGGCGTACACCTGGGCGCAGTCCGATGACCGCGCCGTGCAGGCCGTCAACTACATCCTCACCTGGTTCAAGGCGCGGACACTGCCCGGGGGGACGACCTTCTCGGTCGGAGTCGGCGGCTTCGACCGGGCCTGCTTCCAGCGCATCCACCCGGAGGCGCTGATGGCCCGGCTGGACTTCCTGCAGTGGAACGCGTACGCCACCAACGCCAGCCACACCGCGCTGGCCCGTTTCCGCAGGACGAAGGACTGGGCGGTGGCCGACCTCGGCCCGGTGGCCCTGTCCCGTCCGGTGCTGATCGCCGAATGGGGGGTACGGGTGGCTGAGATCCCCAACCAGGCCGCCTGGATCGCGACCGTGCCGGCGGCAATCGTCCAGCTCAACACCGAGGGTCGGCCGTGGATCGGGCGGACCAACTACTTCAACTCGGGCTGGGGCACCCTGACCCCGAAAGCGACCGGGCTCGCCGCACTGCGAGCGGCGTACGCCACCCCGCCGTACGTCTGATCGGTCCGGCGGCGTCCGACCGCCACCGCGGGCCCTCGCCGGCGCAGGCCGGCGGGGGCCGCTCAGCCCTCGCCGTACCGCTCGGCGTACGTGTCGCGCCGCCCGAGCCAGCCGTCCACCGCAGGCAAGGGACCTGGATCGAGGCGGTAGATCCGCTGCCGGGTGGCCGAGCGGCAGGAGACGAAGCCGGCTGGTCCCGGAGCGGCGCCGGGAGCGGCTACCTATGCTCGGACCATGGAACTGCGGATCTTCACCGAGCCCCAGCAGGGCGCCAGCTACGACCAGTTGCTCGCGGTGGCCCGCCGCGCCGAGGACGCCGGCTTCGGCGCGTTCTTCCGGTCCGACCACTACCTCAGGATGGGCGCCGGGAGCGGCGATCCCGGCCCCACCGACGCGTGGACCACGCTCGCCGGACTGGCGCGCGACACCAGCCGCATCCGGCTCGGCACCCTGATGACCGCCGCCACCTTCCGGCTGCCCGGCCCGCTGGCGATCACCGTGGCGCAGGTCGACCAGATGAGCGGCGGCCGGGTGGAGCTGGGCATCGGCACCGGCTGGTACGCCGACGAGCACACCGCGTACGGCATCCCGTTCCCGGCGCTGGGCGAGCGGTTCGACCGGCTGGAGGAGCAGCTCGCGGTCATCACCGGGCTGTGGTCCACGCCGGCGGGGGAGCGGTTCGACCACGCCGGACGGTACTACCCGGTCAGCGACTCCCCGGCCCTGCCCAAGCCGGTCCAGCAGCCCCGCCCGCCGATCCTGCTCGGCGGGATGGGCCCGAAGCGCACGCCCCGGTTGGCCGCCCGCTACGCCGACGAGTTCAACCTGCCGTTCGCCTCGGCGGCGGACTCGACGGCCCAGTTCGAGCGGGTCCGCGCGGCGTGCGCCGAGATCGGTCGGGACCCCGCCGACCTGGTCTGGTCAAACGCCCTGGTCCTCTGCTGCGGGCGCGACGACGCCGAGGTGGCCCGCCGGGCCGCCGCCATCGGCCGCGAGCCGGACGAGCTGCGGGCCAACGGTCTCGCCGGCACGCCCGACGAGGTCCTGGAGACCATCGGCCGGTACGCGAAGATCGGCAGCCAGCGGCTCTACCTCCAGGTGCTGGACCTGACCGACCTGGACCACCTCGACCTGGTCGCCAGCGAGGTCATGGCCAACCTCTGAGCCCGGTCCCGGCCGCCCGGTCCCGGCCGTCGCGTCAGGCGCGGTGGTGGGCGTGGTGGCCGGGGTCGCGCAGCACGGTGTCCAGTCGGCCGTCACGGTCACTGTCCACATAGGTGATGTCCGGTACCCCGTCGCCGTCCACGTCGATCTGGACGACGTCGGCGAGGCCGTCGCCGTCCAGGTCGGTGACCACCTCGACCGAGCCGTCCAGGTGTCGCGTCACGATCGACAGTGACTCGGCGGCGGGCTCACGCGGTGGTGGACCGGGCGCCGGCACGGGCGTCGGCGCGGGCGCGGGTGCGGGTGTCGGACGAGGGCCGGGCGTCGGCGCCGGGTGGCTCGGCATCCGGGCGCCCGGCGGGGCGCTGGCCGGCTCGATCGCGCTGCCGGTCGGGTCCAGCTCCTCCTCCGACGGGAAGACGTCGCCCCGTGGGGCCGGATCACGGTAGCTGCTCATGGGCGTAGGGTTCCCCGACGATGGCGAGAACAACCGTGCCCGATCGACCGGTGTCCGTGGCACCCGGTCTGTCGGAGGATGCGGGGACCGACGCCACGGTCATGAACGGGGGTCCGAGCGTGGAGCTGCGCCGGAGCCGGGGAGCCCGGATGCTCGCCCTGGTGTGCGTACTCGGTGGGGTGCTCTTGTTGGTCTATCCCAGCGACCGCGCCCCGCTACGGATGATCATTGCTGTGGGCGCGATCGCGCTCGGCGCGCTGGCGCTGGTCAGCGCGCTGCGGCCGTTCCGCTTCGGGATCACCCCGGAAGGGCTCAGCATCCGGCGGCCCGGCCTGCGCCGGGAGATCCCGTGGGCCGAGGTCGACGCGCTGGTCCTCGACGAGCCGCCCCGCCGCGACGGCTACTCGACGGCGCCGCGCCTGCTGCTGGTGCCCGCCCGGGGCGTGACGTTCGAACCGGTCACCGCCCGCCATCCGATCGACGGCCGGCCGGCGATCGAGCTGCTCGTCTTCGACCAGGTCCGGGAGCAACCCGAACAGGTGGCCGCCGCGCTCACCCGCTGCGCCGGGGACCGATTCGTGGACCTGCTCGCTCTGCGCCGCGCCGCCTTCGCGGCACCCGACCTCACGGTCGGCCTGCGTGGCTACCAGATGGACCGGGTCGACAGGTTGATCCGACGGGGCCAGGACGCCCTGATGTCCGGGGACGCGGCGGCCCGGAAGGCGGCGCGGGGCGAGATCGAACGCGCTGTGGCCGCCGGTCTGCCGATCGCCCAACGTGGCTACAACTCGTACCAGGCGGACGCGGTTCTGGACGCCCTCGTCGCCGCGTTGGCCGACCACCAGCCCACCGATCGGGAGACCGCCCCATGACCGCGCAGGGACAGCACCTGACGTCGAGCACCGACGTGCCGCGCCGCAACTGGGCCGGCAACGTGCGCTACGCCGCCCGGGAGTTCCACAGCCCCAGCACAGTCGACGAGGTGCGCCGGCTGGTCGCCGGCAGCTCCCGGATCCGCGCGGTGGGCACCGGACACTCCTTCAACCGCCTCGGCGACACCACCGGAGACCTGGTCTCGCTCGCCGGGCTGCCCCCGACGATCGAGGTCGACCGCGAGCGCCTGCGGGTCACCGTCGCCGGGGCGCTGCGCTACGGCGACGTCGCCCAACACCTGCACACACAGGGGTACGCGCTGGCCAACCTCGCCTCGCTGCCGCACATCTCGGTCGCCGGCGCGGTGGCCACCGCCACCCACGGCTCCGGCCCCACCCACGGCAACCTGGCCACCTCGGTCGCCGCCCTGGAGCTGGTCACCGCCGACGGGGACCTGACGCGCGTGGACCGCGACACCGACGGCGACACGTTCGCCGGCATGGTGGTCGGGCTCGGCGCGCTCGGCCTGGTCACGCGGGTCACCCTGGACCTGGTGCCGGCGTTCGAGCTGCGCCAGTACGTACGCCTCGACCTTGCTGCCGAGGCGCTGGACGAGGCGTTCGACTCGGCGTACAGCGTGAGCGTGTTCACCGACTGGCGTACGCCGCGTCTGCGCGAGGTGTGGCGCAAGCAGCTCGCGGACCAGCCGCCACCGGACGCGGACTGGCTCGGCACCACGGCCGCCGACCAGCCGCGACACCCGGTGCTCGGCATGCCTGCGGAGAACTGCACCCCGCAGCTCGGTGAGCCGGGTCCGTGGCACGAGCGGTTGCCGCACTTCAAGCTCGGCTTCACCCCGAGCAGCGGTGACGAACTCCAGTCCGAGTACAACCTGCCGCGTACGGCGGCGGCCGAGGCGCTCGCCGCGCTGGCCGAGGTGGCGCACCTGATCGCCCCGGTGTTGCAGGTCTGCGAGCTGCGGACGGTGGCTGCCGACGAGCTGTGGCTCAGCCCCAACCACAGGCGGGACAGCTTCGTGGTCCACTTCACCTGGGTCGACGACGCCGACGCGGTGCTGCCGGTGCTTGCCGAGGTGGAGGACCGGCTGGCGCCGTTCGCGCCCCGCCCGCACTGGGGCAAGGTCTTCGTCACCGACCCGACCGAGCTGGCCGCCCGCTACCCCCGGCACGCCGACTTCGCCGCTCTGCTGACCCGCCTGGACCCGACCGGCACGTTCCGCACCGACCTGCTGGACCGCTACTTCCCCCGCTGACCGACGGGGGTGCGCAGGCTGCCGCGCTGAACGGCACGGCTGATGTCGCTGGGGGAGACGATGCCGGTGAGCAGGCCGTCGTCGCTCACCACCAGGGCGCGGCCGTCGGCGCACTCGCTGAGCCGGGGCAGCAGGTCGTTGAGCTGCTCCCCCGACCGCGCGAGGACCAACTGGTCGGCCCGGCAGGCCACCTCGGCAAGCGTGGTCGACGTCCGCTTGTCGGCCGGTACGCCCCGCACCCGGTCCAGGGTGACCAGTCCGCTCGGCCGGCCCCCCTCGGTGAGCGGCAGCGCCGAATGCCGGTACGCGAACAGGTAGTGGTCGACGAAGTCGGCGACGGTCATGTCCGCCGAGGCCGTCTGCGGCTGCGGCGTCATCACGTCGGCGACCCGGATTCCGCGCAGCGCGCTTCCGGCGCGGGCCTGCCGCTCCTCGGTCCCGGCGGCGCCGATCAGGAACCAGCCGATCAGTGCCAGCCAGAGCCCACCGAAGCCGACCCCGGACAGGAACTGCCACAGCCCGAGGCCGATGAGCAGCGCGCCGAGCACCCAGCCGGCCCGGGCGGCGACCACGGACGCCCGGTTCCGGTCGCCGGTGGCCTTCCACACCGCCGCCCGCAGCAGCCGACCGCCGTCCAGCGGCGCGGCCGGGAGCACGTTGAAGACCGC
Organism: Micromonospora lupini; assembly: GCF_026342015.1. Taxonomy (NCBI): domain Bacteria; kingdom Bacillati; phylum Actinomycetota; class Actinomycetes; order Micromonosporales; family Micromonosporaceae; genus Micromonospora; species Micromonospora lupini. The sequence goes on along the minus strand of NZ_JAPENL010000001.1, from coordinate 2,898,954 downwards.
CAGCAGCACGTTGATGCCGGCCAGCCAGGCCACCGCCCCGAACAGCAGCCCGGTCTGCCCGGCCAGCGCGAGCAGCGCCGCGATGGCGCCGAAGAACGCCCCGAGCAGCAGGCTGACCAGCGGACCGACGCCCGCGATCCGCAGCTCCGCGCCGGGGTCGCGCGGCTCGCCCCTCAGCTCGGCCACCCCGCCGAACAGCCAGAGCGTGATGCCGTCGACTGTCAGCCCGTTGCGCTGGGCCACCACGGCGTGCGACACCTCGTGGGCGAGCAGGCCGACGAAGAAGACCACCGCCGCGGCGAGACCGGCGAGGGTGTACGCCACGGGCGAGCGGTCGGGGTACGAGCGGGGGAACTGGTTCGCAGCCAGGCCCCACGCGATAAGCGCGAAGATGACCAGAACGCTCCAGTTGACGCCGACCGGCACCCCCGCGATCCGGCCAAGCCGGAAACTGGCCCTCATCCCACCGAGATACCCCCGAAAACCGCAGGCATGCCGAGGGACGTTCCGAACGACCGCGTGCTCACTCAGCGGTGCCGACGGGGCCGGTCAGATCGGGCAGCCCGCCGCTCTTGAGCCAGTCGGCAAACTGCCACCGCTTGTCCCGGTCGACGACTGCCTTGAGGGCACCGTTGACGGTGGCCTTCGTCGTTGTGGTGCCGAGGATCTCGCCGGCTTCGGCCAGTAGTTCGTCATCGACATCAAGATAGGCCCGGCTCATGGTTGTCAGGCTGACATCCAGATGCGTGGGGGTGCGGACGACACACCGAGCTGGTGTTATGGCCGCCCTTGAGTATGCAGCGGGTAAGGTCAGAGTATGACTCGCCGGATCACCATCAGCCTGCCCGACGACGTGGCCGCGTACGTGGAACGCACCCAGGGCAACACGTCGGGCTTCATAGCCGGGATCCTGCGCCGGAAGATGCGCGCCGACGATCTTCGCGCCCGTTGGGCGCACCTCGGCTACGTGGTCACCGACGAGGACGTCGAGCGGACCCGGGCGCACCTCGCCGCACAGGCGCCGATCACCGACGAGCAGCATGCCCGCAACGCCGAGTGGCTGCGCCAGTTCGATCACGACGGGTCGGCCGCCGCGTGAACGGTCTGGTCCTGGACACCTCCGCCCTGCTCGCCTACGCCTCCGGCGCCAGCGTCGAACCGGGAGCGATCCTGACCCTCGCCGAGGAGGACCCGGCGCAGGAGGTGTGGATTCCGGCGCTCTGCCTGGGGCAGGCGCAGCTCGAGCTGGCTGGCACGCCGGCCGTACACCTGCTCGACCTGCTCCTCAGCGCGGAACGGGACATCAGGGTCGCGGTGTACGACGCGCCGACCAGTCGACGGGTGGCCCGGATCGCGGCGCGCTTCGATGTTCCACCGGATGTCGCGCATGCCGTGGCGACCGCGGTCCTGTACCGCTGCTACCTGGTCACCCGTGATCCCAAGCGGGTCGTCCCGGCAGCCCCGCCGGATCTGGAGATCCTCGACATCTCGCTGGGCTGGAGCTGAGGTGAATCCGTTGGGTGGTCAGCGGCGAGGGGCTTCGCTGGCGACTGTCGCCTCCCGGGGCAGCGCCGCCGCGCGCAGCGCCCAGTCCAGCGCGTAGTCGGCGATCTGTTCCCAGCCGTCCTGCCCGACCGTGAAGTGCGACCGGCCGGGGAACTCCTCGTACGCGGTGAGTGCCCGGGACTTCTGGTAGAGCCCCGCGTTGGTCCGGACCACCGACGCCGGCACCACGTGGTCCTCTCCGCCGGCCATCAGCAGCAGCGGCGCGCGGTCGTCGCGCCCGACGTCGACGCGGGCGGGTGAGCGCGGGTCGAGGTTGGCGAACGCGCCCTCGAAGAACACCCGACCGGCGCCGGGGACGGCGTAGCGCTGCCAGGCCCGGTCGGAGTCCGCGCGGCTCATCGTGTTGCCGAAGGCGTAGGCGAAGTCGTCGGCGGTGAACGGGACGGCCCTGCTCCGGTTGGCGGGGCTGCGCAGGATGGGGAAGCCGGAGCGCAGCTGGCTCAGCGGCACCTTGAGCACCCCCTTCACCGCCGCGGGATGCACCCCCACCGCCGCCGCGCCCAGGCCCCGATCCGCGAGGACCTGCGCGAACAGGCCACCGAACGAGTGCCCCATGATGATCGGCGGTCGGGGGAGCGCCCGGATGATCCGGTCGTAGTGCGCCACGATCGTGGCCATGCTCTGCTGGGCGATCGGGGTGGGATCGTCGCGCAACTGCTCCACGGACCGATCCATCCCGGGCCAGGCGGGGGCGATGACGTGCATGCCGCGCGCGGTGAACCGTTCGATCCACCCCTGCCAGCTGCGTGGGGTCATCCAGAGTCCGTGGATCAGTACGACCGTGTCGACCCGGCCCTGCGGCGTGGCACCCATCGCTTCCTCCCGGTGTCGCGGTGTCCGGCCGCGCGCTTACCCGCTGCCGCGCCCGGAATTCCTCCCGTCGCGGCCCGGCCGGAGGGCGGGCCCCGCGTGGCGCCGACGCATGGCCCCTGACAAATGTCACGGCCGGAACGTGACGGCCGCTCCGGGAACCCCGGTCCGCGACGCCGGAGCATCTGTGCCATGACCAGTACGCATCCGGCCGTCGAGCTGAACGGCCTCACCAAGACCTTCGGTACGGTCACCGCGGTCGACGGGCTGAGCCTGCGGGTGCAGCCCGGCGAGGTGGTGGCGTTCCTCGGCCCCAACGGGGCGGGCAAGACCACCACCATCGACATGCTGCTCGGCCTGGCCCGCCCGGACGCGGGCACGGTCCGCGTTCTGGGCGGCACCGCCGACGAGGCGGTGGCCCGGGGTCGGATCGCCGCCGTACTCCAGACCGGCGGACTGCTCAAGGACCTCACCGTGGGCGAGACCGTGCGGATGACCGCCCACTTCTACCGGCACACCCGCCCGGCTGCCGAGGTGCTGGAGCGCGCCGGCATCGCCGACATCGCCGACCGGATCGTGGGGCGGTGCTCCGGCGGCCAGCAGCAGCGGCTGCGTTTCGCGTTGGCCCTCCTGCCGGACCCGGACCTGATGGTGCTCGACGAGCCGACGACGGGGATGGACGTCGAGGGTCGCCGGGACTTCTGGCAGGCCCTGCGCCGCGACGCCCGCGACGGCAGGACTGTCATCTTCGCCACCCACTACCTGGACGAGGCGGACGCGTACGCCGACCGGATCGTGCTGGTCCGGCAGGGACGGATCGTCGCCGACGGCACCACCGCGGAGATCAAGAACCTGGCCGCCGGCCGTACGGTGCGGGCCACCCTGCCCGGCGCCGACCAGGCGGCGCTGGCCGCGCTGCCCGGCGTGGACGCCGTGGAGATACGCGGCGACAGCGTGCTGGTGCGTACCGGCGACTCGGACGCGATCGCCCGCCACCTGCTCACCCGGACCGCCGCCCGGGACGTGGAGATCACCTCCCGCAACCTCGAGGACGCCTTCCTCGCCCTGACCACCGAGCGCATCGGAGCCTGAGATGTCCACCCTGCCGGCCGCCCCCGCCGCCACCCGCACCGACCGACCCACCCAGCCCGACCGACCCGGCCCGCCCGACCGCCGGCTGCCCGCCCTGGGTGGCTTCGCCCCGGCCGTTCTCGGCATCGAGCTGCGCCGCGTGCTGCGCAACCGCCGCACCCTCGCCTTCACGCTGATCATGCCGGCTGTCTTCTTCCTCATCTTCGGCCTCCCGCAGCGGGGGCAGACGCTTGACAACGGCCGGCCCGTGACGGCGTACGTCATGATCAGCCTCGCCGTGTACGCGGCGATGGTGGCGACCACGAGCGCGGGCGGCGCGGTGGCCACCGAGCGGGCGTTGGGTTGGAGCCGGCAGCTACGGCTCACCCCGCTGCGCCCGACCGCATACGTGGCGACGAAGGTGGCCACCGCGATGACCCTCGGCCTGCTCGCGGTCGTCATCGAGTTCGTGGTGGGCGCCGCGGCCGGCGTCCGTCTCCCGCTGGACGTCTGGCTGCTGTCCGGGCTCGCCGCGTGGCTCGGCTCGCTGGTCTTCGCCGCGTTCGGTCTGTTCATCGGCTACCTGGTGCCGGCCGAGAACGTCATGCAGTTCATCGGGCCGATCCTGGCGGTGCTGGCCATGTTCGGCGGGCTGTTCGTGCCGGTCGAGGTGCTGCCGCACGTGCTCCAGCAGGCCGCGAAGTTCACCCCGGTGTACGGCATGGGTGAGCTGGCCCGCGCCCCGCTGACCGGCGACGGGATCAGCATGGCCGGGGTGGCCAACATGGTCTTCTGGACCCTGGCCTTCGGCATCGGCGCGGCCCGGCTGTTCCGCCGGGACACCGCTCGGGTCTGACCGCCGCGACCGCTAGCGTGGACCCGATGGACTCCCTGACGGGTCAGCCCCGACCGGTGAGCCGCCGATGGCGGCTCACCGGTTGGATGCTGGCAGCGGTGTGGCTGTTCTTCCTCAACGTGCCGATCTCCACGGCGCTGGACCAGGCGCAGCCGTGGCGGCGAGTCGTCGGTGTGGCCACCCTCTTGGTCTTCGGCCTGGGCTACGTGCTGCTGTTCCAGTGGGCCCGTTACCTGCGTGAGCACCTTCAACCGATTCCTCCACGGCGGGCCGGGATCGCGCTGTTGGGGTTGGTGGCTGTGGGTCTGGCCAGCATCCCGGGCACCGCCGGGGACTGGACGGCCACGCTGGTGTTCGTGGCCGCGTCGGCGGTGTTCCTGCTGTCGGCGACGCAGGCGTTGGTCATCGTGGTGCTCTGCGCACTGATTCCCCTGGTGGGGGCCTGGCTGGTGCCGACCTGGACGGGGGAGAGCACTGTCACCGTCGCGGTGCTGCTCGCCTCGTTCGCCATGTTCGGTGTGTCCCGGCTGGCTCAGCGCAACAGCGAGTTGCGGGCCGCCCAGCAGGAGATCGGCCGGCTCGCGGTCGCCGAGGAGCGGGCCCGCGCCGCCCGCGACCTGCACGACATCCTCGGGCACTCGCTGACCGTGGTGGCGATCAAGGCCGAGCTGGCCGGGCGGCTGATCGACGTCGACACCGCCCGGGCGGCAGCCGAGATCGCCGAGGTGGAGAGCCTGGCGCGGGCGGCGCTGGCCGACGTGCGGCAGACCGTCGGGGCGTACCGGGAGGTCACGCTCGCCGGGGAGCTGGCCGGCGCGCGGTCCGCCCTCGCCGCGGCGGGCATCGCGGCGGAGTTGCCGGCCGAGGCGCCGGAGCTGCCCAGGGAGTGGGACCGGCTGTTCGGCTGGGCGGTACGCGAAGGGGTGACGAACGTGGTCCGGCACAGCGGGGCGCGGTGCTGCACGATCCGGGTGCGTCCGGACGGCGTCGAGGTGAGCGACGACGGCCGGGGGCCGTCCACGCCGGACGCCACCGGGTACGGGCTGGTCGGTCTGCGGGAACGGGCCCGCCGGCTGGACGCCGTGGTGACAGTCGGTCGCCGGCGGGACGACGGCACCGGTTTCCTGCTGCGGGTGCACGCCCCGGTGGAGGCCCGGTGAGCACGGCGGGTACGCCGATCCGGCTCCTGCTCGCCGATGACCAGGCGCTGGTGCGGGGCGCGCTCGCCGCGCTGCTCTCGCTGGAGCCGGACCTGAGCGTGGTGGCCGAGGTCGGCCGCGGCGACGAGGTGGTGGCCGAGGCCCGCCGCACCGCTCCCGACGTGGCACTGCTGGACGTGGAGATGCCCGGCCTGGACGGGATCGCCGCGACCGCCGCGTTGCGGGCCGCGCTGCCGGCCTGCCGGGTGCTCGTGGTGACCACCTTCGGTCGGCCCGGCTACCTGCGCCGGGCCATGGAGGCCGGCGCGAACGGTTTCGTGGTCAAGGACACCCCGGCCCGGCAGCTCGCCGACGCGGTCCGCCGGGTGCACGCCGGCCTGCGGGTGGTCGATCCGACGCTTGCCGCGGAGACCCTGGCCACCGGGGCGAGCCCGCTTACCGAGCGGGAGACCGAGGTGTTGCGGGCGGCCCGGGCCGGTGGTGCGGTCGCCGAGCTGGCGAAGGCGCTGCACCTGTCCGAGGGGACGGTGCGCAACCACCTCTCGGCGGCGATCGGCAAGACCGGCGCCCGCAACCGGGCCGCGGCCGTGCGCATCGCCGAGCAGAACGGCTGGCTGCTCGGCGACTGAGTGGCGCGGCTCAGGCGGTCGGCGGCGGGGTGGGGAGCTGGTCGACCACCACCAGGCTGCTGCCGGGCCGGACCTCGGCGAGCAGTTCCCGCTGGCCGCTGCGGGTGACCCGGATGCAGCCGTTGGTGGTGTTCTCGCCCAGGTCGTCGTCGTTGTACCAGGTGTGCAGGCCGATGTGCGCGCCGCGCAGCCCGGTGGGCACCGCCTCCGGGTCGTCGGGCACCGAGCCGAGGGCGTAGATGTCCACCCCGCCGTAGACCTCCTCGGGCGGTGGGGTGCGGCCCAGGACGAAGGTCCGCCCGAGCGGTGTCTCCTGCCCGGACTGGCCGAGGCTCGTCTCCCAGGAGCGCACCGCCTTGCCGGCCCGGTACCAGGTCAGCCGGTGCGCCTTGCGCTCCACCACGATCTGGTCGCGCAGCGCCACGGTGTCGAACCCGCCGGGCGCGAGCCAGGCGAGACGCCTGTTGGCCGAGGGCAGCAGCACTGCCGTCCAGCCGACCCGCCGCTGCGCGACCGGCACGGTCAGCTCGACACCGGCGAGCGTCGGTTCGAGGAAGGCCAGCGGTCGTCCGCCGGGCGCGTCGTACGCGGCGATCCGCCCGGTCGGGTGCACGCCCTCGGTCAGCGGCGTGATGTCCATGGTGGCCGGGTCGGCGGGGAAGCCACTGGGCGCGGGGTCGTAGTCGAGCACCGGCAGCCCGGCCGGGGCGGGCGCGGCCGGCGGGACGGACTCGTCCGGGCTCTGCTCGATGCTGCTCGGCGTCGGGTCGGCCGCCGCGGGTCGGTCGGGGTTCGTCGAGCGCGGGGTGAGGGCCTGGCCGACAAGCAGCGCGGTGATCAGCAGGGCGGCCACGGCGACGGCGGTGACCACCCAGGCACCCCGGCGACGGTACGGGCTCATTCGGTCAAACGGCACCAAACCACTTTATGTCGATGGGTGGTTCGGGGCCCCCGGTTCGCCGATACCCGGGGGCCCCGACGCTCAGACCCGCGCGCCGATGTGGATCGCGACCGCGTCGTGCGAGGGTACGTTCGCGGCGAACCAGCCGTTACCGTCCACGGTGATCACCGGCCCGCTGCAGGTGCCGCCCGCGTACGTGCCGTGGATGACGTCGCAGTACCGGCCGGCGGGCAGCCCGGTGTAGTACGAGCGACCGTTCACGGCCGAATCCTCGTCGTTGAGCGTGACGAAGCCCTTGCCGCTGCGGCTGAACGCGATGTGGTTGGTGCCGTTGTCGTACCAGTTGGCCACCGCGGCGCCCTCGGTGGCGTTGCGGAAGCCGACCATGTTGGCGATCACCGGCCAGCGGTGCTCGCACTCCCAGCCGGCGTAGCAGGTGGTGTTCAGCGTCTTGTTCGCGCCGTCCGAGGGCGGGCCGGCGTCCCGGTCGCTGAAGGTGTAGCTGGACATGACTGTCGGCGAGCCGTACGGCCAGGCCAGCATGAAGGCGTTCGCCAGGGCGTAGATGCCCCGGTCGCGGTAGGTAAGCACCCCGCTGTTGTCGCGCTGGGTGTCGTGGTTGTCCACGAACACCGCGGCGGACCCGGTGGGCAGGTGGCCCCAGCCCTCGCCGAAGTTGCGCAGGTACGCCAGCTTCTCCGAGCGGAACACCCGGGCCAGGTCCTTGCCGTAGCGGAACTCGTGCACGTCACCGTTGCCCGTGTACTCGGTCGGTTGGACCGGCTCGCCGGCGCCGTAGATGACCTCCTGGACGAGGTACGCCGAGCGGGAGAGCTTGCCCCTGATGGCGGCGATGTCGGCCGCCGGCATGTGCTTGCTGGCGTCCAGCCGGAACCCGTCCACGCCGAGGGAGAGCAGGTCGTTGAGGTACGACGCGATCTTCGTTCGGACGTAGTCCGACTCGGTCTTCAGGTCCGACAGGTTGACCAGCTCACAGTTCTGCACCTCGTACCTGTCGTTGTAGTTGGCGATGTCGTCGCCGCCGTTGCGCCCGCAGTGGTGGAAGTCCTGGGTCTGGTAGATGCCCGGGTAGTCGTAGTGCGCGTACGACGAGCCGGCCCAGCCGGTGCCGCCGTTGTCCTGACCGGACATGTGGTTGATGACGGCGTCGACGAGGACCTTGACACCTGCCGCGTGGCAGGTGTTCACCATCGACTGGAACTGGGACCGGGTGCCCTTGCGGGACTCGATCCGGTAGCTGACCGGCTGGTACGCCAGCCACCACTGGTTGCCCCGCACGTGCTCCTGCGGGGGCGAGACCTGCACGTAGCCGTAGCCCTTCGGGCCGAGGGTGCTCTGGCACTCGCTTGCCACCGACTGCCAGTTCCACTCGAAGAGCTGGACGATGACCTTCTTGGCGCCGGACGGGCTGGCGGCGGCCGGGGGCGCCGTCGCGGTGAGGGGGACGAGCAGGCTGGCGACCAGGCCGAGGGCGAGGATCGCCGAGCCACGTCGACGTCTGTGCATCGGGACTCCTGACGGGAGCGGGGGTGGGGGGTGGCGGTGCGGCGGGGGATCGCATCGGCTGCTCGAATCTTGCAACCCATGCTGAAATTTGCCGAAAGGTTACAAGCGTGTTGCAACGACTGTCAATGCATGGACGGTTGTCACTGTCCACGGTGGCCTGTGCACGCGTCCCGGCGCCGGTCGGTTCGATCCGGCCCAGAAATTTCCGTCCCCAGGTGATCCGCTCACCCCGCCGTTCCGTACTGGATGGGGGAGCAGGGGTCGGCCGGTGGTACGCCGCCGCGAGACGATCGAGGAGCAGATGGCCCGGGCAAAGCAGAACGAGAAGGCCACCGAGGTCCGGACCAGCACCAGCAGTCGGGGGGTGCGGACCCGGTCGCGCTCGGCGACGATGTTGCTGATCGCGTCCGTCCTCGCCGGGCTCTGGGCGGCGACGATGCTGACCGGCGCCGGTCAGACGGCGTACGCGTACGGCTTCTTCTTCACCGAGTTCTTCGCCGGGGTGATCGCCCTGGTGTCGTTGAGCCTCACCGTGATGCTGGGCCTGCTCGCCACCGACCGACTGGTGCTGAGCATCTCGCACCGGGTGCTGATGCAGTCGGCGCACCGCGCCACAGGCGTTCTGGGCGCTGCCGGGCTGCTCTTCCACGTCCTCACCAAGATCGCTACCGGTCGGGCGGCGGCGACCGACTCGCTGGTGCCGTTCGTCGGCGGCCGGGGACTCTACGTCGGCCTCGGCACGGTGGCGGCTCTGCTCATGGTCAGCGTGATCTGGACCGGCATCATCCGGGCCCGCTTCGCCGGCGTCGGTCCGAAGTGGCTGTGGCGGTCGCTGCATTCCACCGCGTACCTCGCGTGGCCGTTCGCGGTGCTGCACGGCCTCAACGCCGGCCGGGCCGCGAAGTCCTGGGTGGTGCTCAGCTACCTCGCCTGCATCCTGTTCGTCGTGCTGGCGCTGCTGGTCCGGCTCTCGGTCACCATCGGCCGGCGCAGCCGGGAGCAGCACCAGGCCGCCGTGCGCAACGCGGTGCTGGCCGGGCGGGCCACCGAGGAGGGCCGCGGCCGGTCGCTGCTGGCCGGCCTGAGCCGCCGCCGCGCCACAGGCGAGGACAAGCGCCCCGCCTGGGCAGAGGCCACCACCGCCACCTGGACCGCGCCGGCCGGCCCGCGGCGGCGCGACCCCGAGCGGTTCACAGTTCCGGTGGTGCCCGAGCCCGGCTCGCTCGCCGAGCCGGCCCGGCCCAGCCGCCGGCGGCGCGACGAGACGCCGGCGGCCCGGCAGGACGCCGACCTGTCGACGCGTGGGCGGCGCGACGAGGCGGAGACCACCACCCGCCGGTCGAGCCGGCGCAGCGTTGAGGAGGAGCTGGAGCCGGTGACCCGGCGGCGCGCGTCGCGCACCCGCGACCGGGACGAGGAGACCGCCCCGACCCGCCGCCGTCGCGACGAGGAGCCGGCCGCCGAGCGGAGCAGCCGCCGGTCCCGCTCCGAGGACGAGGGCACCCGGTACTCGGCGCCGCCCCGACGGGCCGTCGAGGAGCCCGAGGAGCCGTGGGACAGCCCGCGCCGCTGGCAGGCCGCCGAGCCGATCTCCGCCGGCCCGGTCTCCGCCGAGCCGATCTCGGCCGGCCCGATCTCGGCGAGCCCCATCTCGGCCGGTCCGATCTCGGCCGCGCCGCGCAGCGGCAGTGGCAGGCACAGTGCCGACGACGACCTGCCGGAGGAGCCGGACTACTGGCGCCCGCCGGCGCGGTACGTCCCCGAGGAGGTGCCGCCGCCCGTCGACGACACCCCGACCCTTGTCGACCTGGCGTCGCGGCGAGCCCGGCGGGCCGCCGGCGAGGGCCGGTCCGCCAAGCGCCGCAAGGCAAGCGCCGACGCCGTGGACGGGGCGTACTGGGCCGGGCTGCGGGGTGAGGCGAAGTGATGCGGACAGCCGTACCACCTGTCGCCTGTGTGGGCGAGCCCCGGCTGACCGCCGGCTTCGCCGAGTACGGGCGGCTCGACCTGCTCGCGCACGAGGAGGTGCACGGGCCGATCGGCCCGATGGAGCCTGCGCAGTTGCTCCGACTCGTCGAGGGCATGCAGCTCAAGGGCAAGGGCGGCGCGGGCTTCCCGTTCGCCCGCAAGCTGCGCGCCGTGCTGGAGTCCTGCGAGCGGCAGGACCTCGCCGCGGTGGTGGTCGTCAACGCCTCCGAGGGAGAGCCGGCGAGCTGGAAGGACAAGGTGCTGCTCACCCGCGCCCCGCACCTGATCCTCGACGGCGCGGCGCTCACCGCGTACGCGCTGGACGCCGAGGAGATCGTGATCGGCGTGGCCGACGACGGCGTCGGGCGGGACTCGCTGATGGAGGCCCTCGCGGAGCGCCGGATGCCGGTGCCGACCACAATCGTCACCGTGCCGCACCGGTTCATCTCCGGGGAGGGCGGCGCGCTTGTCAACGGCATCAACGGACTGCCGCACATCCCTCCGGGCACCAAGAAGCGCTCCAGCGACTCCGGCGTCAGCGGCCTGCCGACCCTGCTGTCCAACGCCGAGACGTACGCCCAGCTCGCCGTCGGCGCGCGACTCGGCCCGTACGAGTACGCGGCGCTCGGCACCGACGACGAGCCGGGCACCGTGCTGCTCACCGTGACCGGCGCGGCGGGCCGTCCGGCGGTGGTGGAGTGCACGGCAGGCATGCCGTTGCGCGACGTCCTCGACCTGTGCGAGGTCCCGGACGTCCAGGGCATCCTGATGGGCGGCTACCACGGCAAGTGGATCACCGCGGAGGCGGCGGAGAAGGCCGAGGTCTCCCGCCGGGGCCTGGCCGCTGTCGGCGGCACCCTCGGCGCGGGCATCATCATCCCGATCGGCGTCGACACCTGCCCGCTCGGTGAGTCCGCCCAGGTGGTGCGCTACCTGGCCGGAGAGTCCGCCGGCCAGTGCGGCCCGTGCAAGATGGGCCTGCCGGACCTGGCCCGCGCGGTCGACCTGGCCGTGGCCGGCAGCCAACCGGCCGACGTGGTGCGGGCCGCCGCCGGCGAGGTCAAGGGCCGGGGCGCGTGCAGCCACCCGGACGGCACCGCCCGATTCGCACTCTCCGCGATCGAGGTCTTCGCCGACGACCTGCGGCTGCACAGCACCGGCGACGGCTGTGGCCGGCGGGTCAAGGGCGTCATGGGGCTGCCCGGCGCGCCCGACCCCAACCCGCAGAAGCTCACCCTGGACTGGTCCCGCTGCGACGGCCACGGCCTCTGCGCGCACGTGGTGCCGGACTTCATCCGGCTCGACGGCAACGGCTACCCGGCGTTCCCGGCCACGCCGGTGCCGACCTGGCTGCGCGAGGGCGCCCTGAAGGCCGTCAAGGTCTGCCCGGAACTCGCCCTGCGCCTCGCCAAGGCCGAGTAGGGAAAGGCACTGACCACCACACCTGTCGAACGGAGCTGCGGATGCGCAAGCCGACCGGGCGGACAGCGGCGGCGTACGCGCCCCGCGCCGCCATCGTGGGGGCGCTCGTCGCCGCCCTGCTCGCCACGGCGGCCTGCACCGGCACGGTGCCGCCCGACGCCGCCGCCGGGACCGCGCCGGCCCCGACCAGCGCCCCGGCCATCCCGGCTGCCCCCGCGACCGGCTCGCCGTCGGCCGCGCCGGCCCCGGTCCCGGTCCCGGTCCCGGACACCCTGCGCTTCACCGGGACCACCCTCACCGGCAGCGCGTTCGACGCGACGCGACTGGCCGGCCGGCCGGTGGTGCTCTGGTTCTGGGCGCCGTGGTGCGCCACCTGCGCCAGCCAGGCGTGGACGGTGGCCGAGATCGCGCCCCGTTACCGGGACACCGTGCCGATCGTCGGCGTCGCCGGGCTCGGCGAGCAGCGGGACATGAAGAACTTCGTCAGCGAGTTCGACCTCGGCGACACGCCGCAGATCGACGACCGCAAGGGCACGCTCTGGAAGCGGTTCAAGGTGACCGAGCAGAGCATCTTCGTGATCATCGACCGGGACGGCACCGTCGTCCACCAGGGCTTCCTGGACGGTGAGTCGCTCAGCGCCCGCGTCGCAGCCCTGGCCGGGGCGTGACCGCCCCGCTCCTGCTCGCGCTGACCGCCGGCATGCTCGGCGCCGTCAACCCGTGCGGCTTCGCGTTGCTGCCCGCGTACCTCTCGCTGTTGGTCGCCGGAGCGTCGGACGCCCGCGGCGCGGTCGGCCGCGCGCTCACCGCGGCGGCCGGGCTCACCCTGGGGTACGTGGTGGTCTTCGGCGCGTTCGGCCTGGCGCTCGCGCCGCTGGCCGGCTGGCTGCGCCCGCGGCTGCCGTGGCTGACCGTGGCGCTGGGGCTGCTGCTGCTGGTGGCCGGCTGCTGGCTGCTCGCCGGCCGGCGGCTGCCCGCCCCCGGCTGGTCGGCCCGAGCGCCCCGGCTGACGAGGTCCTGGCCGTCGATGGCGCTGTTCGGCGCGGCGTACGCGCTCGCCTCGCTCGGCTGCGCCATCGCACCGTTCCTGGCCATCGTGGTGACAAGCCTCCAGGCCGGCTCGACCGGTCGCGGGCTGGCCCTGTTCGGCGCGTACGCCCTCGGGATGGGTCTGGTGGTCGCGGTCGCCGCGCTCGGCGTGGCGCTGCTGCGCGACGGGCTGGTGGCCCGGCTGCGCGTCGCCGGCGCGTTGGTGCCCCGGCTCAGTGGCCTGGTGCTGCTGCTCGCGGGCGGGTACGTGGCCTGGTACGGCTGGTACGAGCTGCGGTTGGCCGCCGGCCGGCGCGACGCCCTGCGCGACCCGGTGATCCAAGCGGCGTCGAAGTTCCAGCACACCCTGGCCGAAACTGTCGAAACCGTGGGCCCAGCAGTGCTCCTGGCCACCCTGGCAGCACTGCTGCTGGCAGCCCTGCTGCTCCGAAAGCGACGCACCCTCCGCCCTCCCGGCGTCGATCGTGAAGTTATTGCCGCGACACGCCAGGGCGCCGGGCAATAACTTCATGATCGACGTTGGGTTCTAGCGGGGGGTGAGGCGGTCTGTTCCTAGGCGGTCCTGGAGGACCTTGGGGATCAGGACGCTGCCGTCGGCCTGCTGGTACTGCTCCAGGATGGCCGGGAAGAGCCGGCTCGTCGCCAGCGCGGAGCCGTTGAGGGTGTGCACGAAGCGGGTCTGCTTGGCGCCCGGCTCGCGATAGCGGATGGCCGCCCGACGGGCCTGGTAGTCGCCGGCCCAGGAGACCGACGACACCTCCTTGTACTTGCCGGTGCTCGGCATCCACACCTCGATGTCGAGGGTCTTCTTCATCGAGGCGCTCGCGTCACCTGCCGACAGCAGCGTCCGCTGGTAGTGCAGGCCCAGCCCCTCGACCAGGCTCTCGGCGTGGGCGAGCATCTCCTCAAGTGCCGCGTCCGCCTGCTCGGGCAGGGTGAACTGGAAGATCTCCACCTTGTTGAACTGGTGCCCGCGCACCGTGCCGCGCTCGTCCGAGTGCGACCCGGCCGACTCCCGCCGGTAACAGGGCGTGTACGCGAATGCCTTCAGCGGCAGCTTCGTGGTCTCCAGGATCTCGTCCTGGTACGCGCCCAGGATCGCCGTCTCCGACGTGGGCAGCAGGAACTGCCCGCGCGGCGCGGAGTCGGCGTCCAGGTGGTAGACGTCGTCGTAGAACTTGGGGAACTGACCGGCGGCGAATCCGGCCGAGTCGAGCAGCAGGTGCGGCGGGAGCAGGAACTCGTAACCGGCCTTGATGTGCTTGTCGATGAAGTAGTTGAGCAGCGCCCACTCCAGCCGCGCGCCGACGCCCGTGTAGATCCAGAAGCCGGACCCGCCGAGCTTGACGCCGCGCTCGTAGTCGACCAGACCCAGCGCGCGGGACAGCTCCACGTGGTCGCGGACCTTCTCGATCACCGGCGGCTCGCCGAAGGTCTTGACGACCCGGTTGGCCTCCTTGCCGCCGGGCAGGACGTCGTCGCTGGGCAGGTTGGGCAGCTCGCTCATCGCGTCGCGCAGCCGGGCCTGCACCTCGTCCAACTGGGACTCCAGGTCGGCGAGCTGCTTACGCTCCGCCTCGGGCGCGCTCACCTGCGGCTCGGTGCCGGCGCGCTTCGCCTGCGCGTACGCACGGGCCTCGGCCTTGCGGCGCTGCCGGTCGGCGTCGATCTCCGTGATCAGGGCGCGTCGTTCCTGGTCGAGTCGCTGGATCTCGTCCAGGGCCCGATCGACCTCGGCGGGATCCAGACGCTTCGCCAGCGCGGTCGCCACCGCCTCGCGATCCTTCCGGATCAACTCCATGTCGAGCATGCTGCTCCGTACGCCTCCGTCCGGGGTTCACTGGTGAACCAACAGATGTTACCGTCGCGCACGTTTCCACCCGACTACGGGGAGCGCGACCGGTTTCTACAGCCGGATCGGCATCAACACGGAGAAGGTGTCCTCGTCGTTCGGGCGGCGCACGGCCAGCGGGGCGATGGGCCCGTCCACCTCCAGCACCAGTTGCGGGCCACCGGCCGCGTCCAGCGCGTCGAGCAGGTACGCGCCGTTCACCCCGAACCGCAGCCCGCCTCTCGGCTCCGCGCCCGGCTCGGCCGCGCCCGGCTCGGCCGCGCCCGGCTCGGCCGTGGACAGCTCGGCGGTGGACAGCTCGGCGGGGTGCAGCAGGCGCAGACCGCCGGAGTCGTCGAGGCCGAGGACGGAGACCGCCAGCGGCGTGCCGGCGTACTCGCGGGCCAGCGTGGGAGCAGCCGGGTCGCGCAGCGCCGCCCGCAGCGCCCCCACGTCCACCGGGATGCGGTACGCGGCCGGCCGTTCCCCGACCGCCTCGCGCAGCAGCCGACGGTAGTCGGGAAAGTCGTACGGCAGGGCGGTGCCCGTCAGCGTCCGACCTGCCACCTCCGCCCGCAGGTCGACGCCTTCCACGCCGAGCCGCACCGGCCGGGCGTCGGCGGTGTCGAGCAGCAGGCGCAGCCGGTCGACGAGGTCGACAGGCACGAGCACCCGCACGGGCGGCCCGTCGACGGCGGCGCCGGCGCGGGCCAGCGCGAGCCGGTGCCTGTCGGTGGCGACCAGCCGCACACCGTCCGGCTCGACGTCGAGCAGCACCCCGGACAGCGCCGGCAGCTCCGGGTCGACGCCGACGGCGAAGCGCACCGCGTCGAGCGCGGCGGCCAGGTCGGCGGGGGAGAGGAGCAGCGTGGTCACAGTCGTGGGCGCGGGGTCGACCAGGGCCCGGAGCCGGACCATCTCGCGGCGGGCGTCGGCCAACCCGTCGGCCAGCCGGCGCAGGTGCGCGTCGAGCAGTCGGTGCACCTCGGCCGGCGCGGCGCGGACGGCGGCGGCGATCTCGGGCACCGGCATGCCGACCCGGCGCAGCCCCGCGACCAGCCGGGCCGGGCCGATCTGCTCGTCGGTGTACCAGCGGTAACCCGTCGTCGGGTCGACAAGGGCCGGCGTCAGCACGCCCGCCGAGTCGTAGAAGCGCAGCGCGCTGACGGTCAGGCCGCTGGCCCGGGCCAACTCGCCGATGCTGTGCAGGTCGCTCACCACGCCGGGCATCCTGCCCCCTCGACCTGGTCGAGGGTCAAGCCGCCGGCTCCGCGTCCCGCGTCGCCGCCTCCGGTCCGGCCGCCACAGGCGGCGTCGGGGCGCTCTCGTCCTGCTTCAGCACCCGGAAGGTGAGCCCGGCCCGGACCAGCCGGTCCAGCAGCGCGTCACCCATCGCGGCGACCGGGCTGAGCTGGCCGGCGGTCGGCGGCAGGTCGTCGAGCGCCAGGCACAGCGCCGACTCGGCGAGCATCTTCGCCGTCTCGTCGTAGCCCGGGTCGCCGCCCGCGACCTCGGTGACCACGCGCCGCCCGCCGCCGACGCCGACGAACCGGACCCGGAACCAGGACGACGCCCGCTGCTGCGGGGTCGGACCCTGCCCGGAGGCGAGCCGCCCGAGCAGCCAGCGCCGGGTGGGCGGCACCTTCACCAGGCCGACAAGCGCGCCGAGCCCCACCGCGCTGACAAGCACGGTCGGCAGCCGCTTCACGGCGGCGAAGTGCCGGTAGCGGAAGTCCGGGCCGTACTCCGGGCGGGCCGACGCCGAGCGGCGGATCACCTGCGGGTCGATTGTCGGCAGCGGCACGGTCCAGATGCCCAGCTCCGTCGAGCGGGCCAGCTTGCCGGGTACCGAACGGACCCGGCGGTCGGTGGGGCGCGGCTCGACCGCCCGGCGGGCCCGGGCGGCCCGGCTGGCCTCCCCGGTGCGGGCGAACGCGGTGAGCGCGGAATGGTACGTCCCGGCGGAGAACCGGCCACCGGCGCGGACGTAGCCGTCGACCGTGATCGGGACGTCGGCGGGCAGTTGCTTCACGGTGAACCAGACGCCCAGGTCGTGGGGGATGGAGTCGAACCCGCAGGCGTGCACCAGCCGGGCGCCGGTGGCGGTCGCCTCGGCGTGGTGGCGGACGTACATCAGGTCGACGAACTCCGACTCCCCGGTGATGTCCAGGTAGTCGGTGCCGGCTCGGGCGCAGGCCGCGACCAGGGGCTCCCCGTGGTGGACGTACGGGCCGACGGTGCTGGCGACCACCCGGGCGCTCTCCGCCACGGCGCGCAGCGACCCGGCATCGGTCACGTCGGCGGTGAGCAGCGGCAGGTCGGTGAGCGTGGGGTCGATCGCCGCGAGCCGGTCGCGCACGGCGGCGAGGCGATCCGCGTTGCGCCCGGCCAGCGCCCACCGCAACCCGGGCGGCGCGTGCCGGGCCAGGTACTCGGCCGTCAGCCCGCCGGTGAAGCCGGTCGCCCCGAACAGCACCACGTCGTACGTCCGCTCCCCAGCCATCCCCCGAGTCTGCCACCCGCCATCGCCCAGCGCCGATTCCGAACGCCCCGTCACGGCGTGAACACGGCCCGGACGCAGCCGTCGGCGCGGTCGCGGAACAGCGCGTACCCCCGAGGGCTCTCCTCCAGCGGCAGCCGGTGGGTGGCCAGGTGCTCGGTACGCAGCTCGTCGCGGGCCATCCGGTGCAGCAGCATCGGCACGTCCCGCAGGTCGGGCCGGCGCGACCCCCGCACCGTGAGCCGCTTGTCGGTCGCCGTGCCAAGCGGAAACGTGTCCACGTTCCCCTCCGCGCCGCCGAGCACCACCACCACGCCGTCCTTGCGGCAGGCGTGCACCGCCTCGCGCACCGCGTCCGGGCTGTCGACGCCCCGGCCGGCCAGCCGCTCGGCGACCGACCGCGTCGCCGGTACGCCCACCGCGACCACGCACACGTCCGGGCCGCGCCCACCGCTGCGCTCCCGCAACTCCGCCGCGACGTCGGTGCGGCGGTAGTCCAGCGGCTCCGCCCCGGCGTGCCGCTCGGCCATCCGCAGCCGGTCGGCGTACCTGTCGACGACGAGCACCCGGGCGGCGCCGCGCAGCGTCGCGGCGCGAGCGGTCAACTGCCCCACCGCCCCGGCGCCCCAGACCGCCACCACGTCGCCGGGCCGCACCTCGCCCAGCTCGGCCGCCAGCCAGCCGGTGGGCGCCGCGTCGGCCGCGAACAGCGCCCTGTCGTCAGCTACCGCGTCCGGCACCCGGAACGCGCCCACGTCGGCGTACGGCACCCGGACGTACTCGGCGTGCCCGCCCGCGAAGCCACCCGCCGCGCGAGGCCGGCCGAAGCAGCCGGCGTCCGAACGCCCCCGGTCCGGATCGACGCTCGCCACCGCGGGGCCGCCGTTGTCACAGCAGGAGTGCCGTCCCCGGCGGCAGTACCAGCAGCCACCGCACGCCGCACTCGCCCCGACCACCACCCGGTCGCCGATCCGGTGCCGTCGGACCGCAGGACCCGCCTCGACCACCTCGCCGAGGAACTCCGCCCCCAACACGTCATCGGCGCGCAGCAGCGGGTCCCGACCGGCCAGCAGCGGCAGGTCGCCGCCGCTGGTGGCGCTGCGTCGGACGCGGACGATGACGTCCCGCTCGTTGCGCAGCTCCGGGTCGGGCACCTCGCGTACCGCCAGCTCGTCGGCGGCCACCAGGCACAGCGCCCTCACCCGCGGGCCGTCCGGCGGTCCAGCGCCGAGCGGTCCGCGCGCAGCACCTCGCCGGCCTCCACACGCTGCTTGACCTGGCGCAGCGTCCGGCGGACCAGCAGCCCCGGGTCGTCGCCGACCAGGTGCGCGGCCAGGCCGGCCGCCGCGGCGGCGCCGGCCAGCGGGCGGGCGGCCAGCTCGGTGCCCCGGTCACCCGGCGCCGGCCGCACCCGCACCTCGACCGCGCCGTCCAGCTGGCGCAACGGCTCCGGCCACAAGCCGTCGGGAAGGACCTGCTCCGGGGGTCGGTTCACGGTCACGACCTCCCATCCGGCCGCCGCGCTCAGGTCGCGGTCCGCGCCGGGCCTGCCGCTGCGCCGGGGTACGCGCACCAGCCGCGCCGCCCCGGCCCGCGCACCGCCGCCGAGGGCGGATCGTGCCCGCGCCAGCCGTCTGATCGGTCCCATCCGTCCTCCCGGTCCACGTCCCCCGATCGTCGGGCGCGCCCGGGTGAAGCGGGCTCGCCCGGAAGGGGTGAACGGGTCCCCGCCGGGTAACCGCTCGCCGACCGGGGGTGGAACGCGTCGGTGGGGGTGGGGCCGGGTGCCGGAACAGCAGGATCGCTCGCGAGTCGGCACGGCACCGGAACGCCGGGAGGAGCAGCGACCGCTGCTGGCGTCCCGGCTGACCCCGACCGTGCCGCCCGAGCCGGTGGTGGCACGACCCCGCCTGCTGCGCCGCCTCGACGAGGGCGGCGCCGGGCCTGTCACCCTGGTCGCCGCGCCCGCCGGCTGGGGCAAGACCACCCTGCTCGCCTCCTGGGTCCGGTTGACCGAGCCCGGGTCCACGTCCTCACCGGCCTGGGTGTCGGTGGAGGCCGGCGACGACGGCGACCGGCTCTGGGCGTACCTGGCTGCGGCGCTGCGCACCGCCACCGGGGCCGCCGACGACGACCTGGTGACGCCGCTGCCCACCGGACCGCCGCGCCCCGACCAGCTGGAACTGCTGGCGGCCGGGCTCGCCGCGGCGGAGCAGCCCGTGCTGCTGGTCGTGGACGACCTGCACCGGATCACCGACCCGGCGGCCCTGACCGGGCTTGAGTTCCTGCTCCGGCACTCCGAGCAGCGGCTGCACCTCGTGGTCGGGGCGCGGGCCGGGCTGCCGCTGGCCCTGCACCGGCTGCGCCTCGCCGGCGAGCTCACCGAGATCGGCCCGGACGAGTTGGCCTTCACCGACGACGAGGTGGCCGACCTGCTCACCGCGCACGCAGCGCCACTGCCGGCAGCCGCGGTGCGCCGTCTCCGCGAGCGCACCGGCGGCTGGCCGGCCGCGCTGCGGATCGCCGCACTGGCGTTGCGCGGGCAGCCCGACCCGGAGCGCTGGGTGGGGCAGTTCGGCGGCGATCAACCGGACATCGCCGGCTATCTGCACGAGGAGGTGCTGGCCGCCATCGACCCCGCCGACCGGGACCTGCTGCGCCGTACGGCCCTCGCCGAGACCGTCTGCGCCGACCTGGCCGAGGCGTTGACCGGCCGCGCGGACGCCGGGCAGGCGCTTGCCGACCTGGCCGGGGCCGGTGGCCTGCTGCACCCGGAGGGCACCCGCCCGCCCTGGTACCGCTGCGACCCGCTGCTCGCCGACCTGCTGCGCGCCGAGCTGGCCCGGCTGCCCGCCGACGAGGTGCGGGAGCTGCACGTGCGGGCTGCCGACTGGTACGCGGGCGCCGGCCGCCCCGTCGACGGGCTGCGGCACGCCCTCGCCGCCGGCCGGTGGGACCTGGCCGGCGACCTGTTCGTCGCGCACTGGCCGGAGCTGACCCGCTACGACACCGACCCGGCCGGCGGGCCGTCGCCGTCCCCGCCGTCCCCGCCGCCGGAGGTGGTGCACGCCGACCCGGAGGTGGCCCTTGCCTGTGCCGCCGAGCGGGCGTACGCCTGTGACCTGCCCGCCGCCGCCGGCCACCTGCGCACGGCCGCGGCGCACGCCGGCGCGCTGCCCGTGCCGCGGCGGGACCGGTTCCTGCGGTTGGCCACCGCGCTGGAGCTGACGGTGGCCCGGCTCGCCGGTGACCTGCCGCAGGCGCGTGCCGCCGCCGCCCGGCTGCTGCGCACGCGCCCGACCGATGGTTCACCGGCCGGGGTGCCGGAGGACCGAGCCGCCGTCCCGCCGGACGGCTCGGCGGTCCGGGTGCGCGAGCGCCCGTCGGCCGCCGACGACGCCGACCTGCGGGCCTTCACGGGCACCGCGCTGGGTCTCGTCGAGCTGTCCGCTGGCGCGCTGCCCGACGCACGCTTCGTCCGGGCCCGCGCGGCGGCCCGGGAGGCGGGTCGGCCCCGCACCGAGCTGGTCGACGCCAGCCGCGCCGCGCTCCTGCTCGCCGTCCGGGGTGACCTGCGCGCCGCCGAGGCGGCGGCCCGTGACGCGCTCGGCATGCCGCCCTGTCGGGGCTGGTCCTGCCGGCTCGACTGCGGCTACGCGTACCTGGCGTTGGCGGTGGTGGCCCTGCACCGCGACCAGCCCGAGGAGGCTGCCGCGAACCTCGCGCTCGCCGCCCCGGCAACCGGCGCAACCGGCCGGGCCGCCGCGACCGCCGCGACCGGCGCGACCGGCGCGACCGGCGCGACCGGCGGGGCCGCCGCGACCGGCGGGGCCGGCGCGACCGGCGGGGCCGGCCCGGTGGGCGTGGCCGGCCCGGTCGACGGCCTCGCGGAGGCGGGTTCCTCCGCCGGCTCGGGGCCGGCCGGAGAGCCGGTGGCGGCCGCGGTCTTCGCGCTGTGTCGTGCGGGGCTCGACCGGGACGCCGGCGATCCGGCGGCCGCCCAGCGGTTGCTCGCCGGCGCCCGGGAAGCGCTGCCCGACGAGCCTGCCGCCGGCGAACTGTCGAGCCTGCTGCGGGCGGCCGAGGCCGAGGCGAGGGCCGAACGGGGTGACCTGGACAGCGCCCGAAACCTGTTGGCCGGTGTCACAGGCGACGCGGCCACCCCGGCGCTCGACGTGGCGCTGTCCCGGGTCGAGCTGCGGGCCGGCGATCTGGGCGCCGCCGAACGGGCGTTGCCGGACTGGCAGCCGTCGTCGGCCGCCGCCTGGCCCCTTCCGGTACGCCTGGACGCCGGCCTGCTGGAGGCGGTGCTCGCCGAGCGGGCCGGAGACGGACGCCGGGCCGGGCGCGTCCTGGAACAGGTGCTGGACCTGGCCGGCCCGCAGGGCTGTCGCCGGGCGTTCACCAGGGCCCAACCGTCGGTACGGGACCTGCTGGCCGCCCACCTGGACGCGGGCACCGCGCACTTCTCGCTGGTCAGCGACCTGGTCCGGGGCGTCGAGGAGAGCGCGCCCCGGCCGGCGGTCGAGCCGGGTGGCCTACTCGACGAGCCGCTCACCGAGCGGGAGCTGACCATCCTGCGCTACCTGCAGAGCATCCTGTCCAACGTGGAGATCGCCGCCGAGCTGTCGCTGTCGGTGAACACGATCAAGACCCACGTGCGCAACATCTACCGCAAGCTCGGCGCGACCCGCCGGCGCGAGGCGGTCCGGCGGGCGCGCGAGCTGCGGCTGATCTGAACGACCTGGCGGCCACCCGGACCTGCCGTCCCGGTCAGGCGTTCGCCGCCGCGTCCACGGCTGCCAGGAGGTCGGGCAGGTCGTATCCGCCGTCGTGCCGGACGTCGTTGACGAACAGCGTCGGCGTGCCGTTGACCCCGCTGCGGATCCCGCCGACGAAGTCCCGGCGCACCCGGTCGGCGAACGTCCGGCGCTCCACCTCGCCGTTCAGCTCGTCCGGCGGCAGCCCGAGCTGCTCGACGCCGAGCGAGAGGTGCACGGGGTCCAACTGGTCCTGGTGCTCGTACAGCCAGTCGTGCATCTCCCAGAACTTCCCCCGCGCCGCGGCGGCCTCCGCCGTCTCCGCGGCCCGCTCGGCGTACGGGTGGACGTTGGCGATCGGGAAGTAGCGGTAGACAAGCCGTACCGTGTCGGCACGCTGGCGCAACAACTCGTGCAGGTTCGGGTACGCCGCACCGCAGAACCGGCACTGGAAGTCGCCGTACTCGATGACTGTCACCGGGGCGTTGGACGGCCCGCGCACGTGGTCCTCGACTGTCACCGGCTCCCGGAGCCGGGCGGTGACCTGCAGTGGGGTGGTCATCGGGCCATCACCTTCCGCTCGCGGGCGAGGTTGTCGAGCGCGTCGAAGATCCCGTCCGCGCCCGGGTTGACGTCGGGGGCCGACAGGTAGCTCCACGCCACCGTCCCGGCCGGGTCGAGCACCACGAGTGCGCGCGCCGCCTCACCCCGCGGGGTGTACGCGCCGTACTGGCGAGCCACCTCGCCCTTGGGCTCGAAGTCGGAGAGCAGCGGGAAGGTGATGCCCTGGCTCTCGGCGAACGCCCGGTGCGACCAGACGCTGTCCACCGAGATGCCGAGAACCATCGCCTCGTACTGGTCGAACACCGGTGCCGCCGCCTGGTACAGCGACATCTGGTCACCACAGACGGGGCTCCAGTCGGCGGGGTAGAAGGCGAGCACGACCGGGCGACCCCGGAACTGCTCGGGGCCGGTCTGGCGCCCGTCCGGAGTGCTCGGCAGGGTGAAGCCGGGCGCGGGGCGCCCGGGTTGGATCAGCCCGTTCGGATCACTCATGCACCAAGCCTGCCCCCGGGACGGGTGAGGCCGGCTCACCCGTCCCGGGTGGTTGCGCGCTGCCGTTGGCGGTCGGCTCAGCGCAGGACCGGGGCGACCGCGATGTGGTTCTGGACCTCCCGAATGCCCGGCGCGGACCAGGCCACCTGCTCCACCTCGGCGCGTTCGGGCATCGAGTGCACCAACCCGGCGAGCACCGCCGTGTCGCCGTGCACCCGAACGGTGATCCGCTCGGCCTCGGTGGCGCCGGCCCGGGCCAGCGCGTCCACGATCCGGCCGGCCAGGCTCGCGCTGTCCGGCGACGCGCTGGGCCGTACGGTGACGCCGTTGCTGACTCCACGGACGCCGGTGAGCCGGCAGACCGCTCGTTCGGCCGCCCGGCGCTGGTACTCCCACTCGACCTCGCCGTGCAGGGTCACCCAGCCGGCCGAGACGGTGACCTGGAGCTTCTCGATGGGCACGAACGCGTCCCACTCCAGGGCGTGGCCCGCCGCGGCGGCCAGGTCCGGGTCGGCGCGCTCGTCGCTGCCGGGCAGCTGCACGGTCAGGTCGTTGGCGACCGCCCGGACCCCGACGACCCGGTGCGCGGCCCGTTCCCCGGCCCACTTCTTCGCGTAACTGTCCACCCGCCCGGTCAACGTGACGACGCCCTCGGCGACGGTCACGCCGATCTCGTGGGGCTGCACCCGGGGTTCCCAGGTCAACTCGTCGAGTACGGCGGACTGGATGTCCTGGTCGGTACGCGTGATCGTCGCGATGGCCATCGGCCCTCCCTCCGCTGCGTGCACTGGTTGGCGGACCTGATGACGACAGTGGCCGGCAGGCCCGCCGGTGTCCGATCGTGCCGGCCGCCCGGGTGAGCGGACCTCACCCGATGCGGGCGACGAACGCGCCGGACCTGCCGCGCCGCCCGTCGACCACATACCACAGTCGATGATGGGAGCGCTTCCATAGCGGCGTCGAATCGGTTAGGGTGAGTGCGTTCCTCGATCGCGGGAGCCTCGCGTCGGGTGGTTGGAGCCAGGGCAAGCTCCGATCCTTCCCCCGCGTCGTCGTCCGTTCCCCGGGCCGCCGACGCACCACGTTCGGTCGATCCGTCCCCGCGTCGGCGTGCTCGTCCCCCGGGCCCCGACGTCGCAGTGGTCGATCCCGTCTCCCGGGTCTCCACCCCCGGAGAGGAACCACATGCCCAGATCACTGGCCGGCGCACTCGTGTCGGCGTTGGCTGTCGCCACGGCCGTCGTGGCGGTCCCCATCACCGCCGCGGGCTCGGCGCCGGTCCCGGCCGCCGCCGAGGCGTACACCTGGCGCAACGTCCCGGTCGGCGGCGGCGGCTTCGTGCCCGGCATCGTCTTCAACCCCACCGAGAAGAACCTGATCTACGCCCGGACGGACATCGGCGGGGCCTACCGCTGGGAGCAGTCCAGCCAGTCGTGGACGCCGCTGCTCGACTGGGTCGGCGCGGACCGCTGGGGCTACAACGGCGTGGTCAGCATCGCCACCGACCCGGTGCAGACCAACCGGGTGTACGCGGCGGTCGGCATGTACACCAACGGCTGGGACCCGAACAACGGCGCGATCCTGCGCTCGACAGACAAGGGCGCCACCTGGCAGGCCACCGAGTTGCCGTTCAAGAACGGCGGCAACATGCCGGGCCGGGGCATGGGTGAGCGGCTGGCGGTCGACCCCAACCGGAACAACATCGTCTACTACGGCGCCGAGGGCGGCAACGGGCTGTGGCGCAGCACCGACTACGGAGCTACCTGGGCCCGGGTCACCGCCTTCCCCAACGCCGGCAACTACCGGGCCGACCCCAGCGACCCCAACGGCTACAACGGGCAGAACCAGGGCCTCACCTGGGTCAGCTTCGACAAGAGCACCGGCGCCGCCGGCGCCACCACCCAGACGATCTACGTGGGCGTGGCGGACAAGGAGAATCCGGTCTACCGCAGCACCGACGGCGGTGTCACCTGGGCGCGCGTTCCCGGGCAGCCCACCGGCTACCTGGCGCACAAGGGTGTCGTCGACCCGGTCGGCGGTCACCTCTACATCGCCACCAGCGACACCGGCGGCCCGTACGACGGCGGCAAGGGCGACGTCTGGAAGTTCACCCGGTCGACGGGCGCCTGGACGCGGATCAGCCCGGTGCCCTCCACGAGCGCCGACGACTACTTCGGCTACAGCGGCCTGACCATCGATCGGCAGCACCCGAACACCCTGATGGTGGCCACCCAGGTCTCCTGGTGGCCGGACGCGATCTTCTTCCGCAGCACGGACGGCGGGGCGACCTGGACCCGGATCTGGGACTTCACCAGCTATCCCGAGCGGTCCCGCCGCTACACCATGGACATCAGCTCGGTGCCCTGGCTGACCTTCGGCGTCAACCCGGCGCCCCCGGAGGCCTCGCCCAAGCTCGGCTGGATGAACGAGTCGGTGGAGATCGACCCGCACGACTCCAACCGGATGATGTACGGCACCGGCGCCACGATCTACGGCACCACAGACCTCACCAAGTGGGACACCGGCGGTCAGCTCACCCTCCGGCCGATGGTCCGCGGCCTGGAGGAGACCGCCGTCCTCGACCTGGTCAGCCCGCCCAGCGGCGCACCACTGATCAGCGCGCTCGGCGACGTCGGCGGGTTCCGACACACCGACCTGGACACCATCCCGTCGATGCTCTTCACCCAGCCGGTCTTCACGACCACCACGAGCCTGGACTACGCCGAGAGCAAGCCGGCCGTGCTGGCGCGCGCCGGCAGCTTCACCGACGCCGACCGGCCCAACGACAGCCACGTCGCCTTCTCCACCGACGGCGGCGCCACCTGGTTCCAGGGCACCGAGCCGTCCGGCGTCAACACCGGCGGCACGGTCGCCGCCGCGGCCGACGGCAGCCGCTTCGTCTGGGCGCCCGGCGACGCCGGCCAACGCGTCGTCTACGCAGTCGGCTTCGGCAACTCGTGGTCGCCGTCCGCAGGCATCCCGGCCAACGCGATCATCGAGTCCGACCGGGTCGACCCCAACCGGTTCTACGGCTTCAGCGGCGGGCGGGTCTACCTGAGCACCAACGGCGGCGCGACCTTCACCGCCACGGCGGCGACAGGCCTGCCCACCTCCGACGTCCGGTTCAAGGCGCTGCCCGGCAAATCCGGTGAGCTGTGGCTGGCCGGGCCGGGCGGGCTGTGGCGCTCCACCGACTCCGGCGCAAGCTTCACCAAACTGGGCGGCGTCAGCGCCTCCGGCAACGTCGGCTTCGGCAAGGCGGCGCCCGGCCGGACCAACCCCGCGGTCTTCCTCTACGGCACTGTGGACGGCCAGCCCGGCGTACACCGCTCCGACGACGGCGGAACGACCTGGGTACGCATCAACGACGACCGCCACCAGTACGGCAACCCGACCGAGGCGCTGACCGGCGACCCGCGTGTCTACGGACGTGTCTACCTGGGCACCAACGGTCGCGGCATCCTGGTCGCCGACCGCACCGGCGGCACGCCGACGACGCCGCCCCCGACGACGCCGCCTCCGACCACGCCCCCGCCGACGACGCCGCCCCCGACGACGCCGCCTCCGACCACGCCCCCGCCGACGACGCCGCCTCCCACCACGCCGCCTCCCACCACGCCCCCGCCGACGACGCCGCCCCCGACGACGCCGCCTCCGGCTGGTGGGTGTGCCGCGGCCTACCGGGTGACAGGTTCCTGGTCAGGCGGGTTCCAGGCCGAAGTGGTGGTCAGCAACCCGGGGACCCGGCCCATCGCCGGTTGGACGCTCGGCTGGACCTTCCCCAACGGTCAGCGGATCAGTCAACTCTGGGGCGGCACCCACACCCAGACCGGAGCTGCGGTCTCGGTCGTGGACAGCGGCTGGAACGGCGCGCTCGGCGTCGGCGCCAGCACCACCATCGGCTTCCTCGCCTCCTGGACCGGCAGCAACGCGCCGCCGGCCACCGTGACCTGCACGAGTCGCTGACCCGGTGGCCCGGCGTCGTCCGGGCCGCCCGAGAACACCGGTCCGCCGGGGCTGCCTGAGGGGTCCGGCACCCTGGCGGGCCGGCCCCAATCGGATCAGCAGCCCGGTGTCGCCCGCCAGGCTCAGCAGCCTGGTGTCGCCCCGCCAGGCTCAGCAGCCCGGGTGTCGCCCGCCAGGCTCAGCAGCCCGGTGTCGTCCCGCCAGGCCGTGACGACCGACGCGAGCGGGCCCCGTCGACCGTGAGGTCGGCGGGGCCCGCTCGGGATGTCGGAAGGCTAGTCGTCCAGGCCGACGGGGGAGTTGGGGCGGTCGACGTCGACGAACTCGACGTCGTCGACCGCGCGGTCGTCCCGACTGCCGGCGGCGCGGGCAGCGGAGCCGACGGCCCAGCCGACAGCCGCGCCGACCAGGGCGGCCCCGATCAGGAGCGTCCACGGCAGCGCCGGCTGACGCCCGGCGAGCGCGTCGAAGGCGCGCGAGGCCCGACGCCGGGCCTCCTCGGCCGCGGAGCCCACCAGGTCACCCGCCCCCTCGGCGAGATCGCCGCTGCTGCGACGGGCCGAACGGGCGGTGTCCCGGACACTGTCTCCCGCGGAGCCGACGGCGGAGAGCAGGTGCTCCCACGCCTGGTCCGCGATCCGTTCCGGCTTGCTGCGCCGGTCCAGCAGGTTGGTTCCGAACATCGTGGTTACCTCCTCGGGTGCCGAAGCCGCCGGCCACTTCGGACTTCGGCGTCTGTCCAGCGCGGCACGGTTCGCTCACTCCGCAGTGCCCCGGGCCGAGCGGCGGCAAACCCGGTCGGGTGCGGCTCGGCGGCTCCCTCAGCGCACCGCCACCGCTGCCACACCGCTGGCGAAGTCGTCATCGTCGTCGTCATCGTCGTCCCCGCCGCCGAAACCGCAGGCCAGTACGAGGGCGAGCAGCACGCCTACCCCGGCCAGCCCGGCCAGTCGCTTGATCATCGAAGATCCTCTCCGTCACGGTGGGTGTTCCGGGCCGATGCTAGGCGGCGTCGGCAACCGTCCAGCCCGGACCGGACCGGGTGCCGTCGCACGACACGCCGGCCCTGTGCGGGGCCGATGTCCAGGGCACGCCGGTTGTCGGGCGTGTCGAGCCACGCCCGTTACCCTGGTCCGGCGACGCGTCGGTGCCGACCGATCGCGGAGTGGGCAGATAACGAAAAGTATTGAATGATCAGATGCCGAAAAGTGGGGATATGGGCGACTTTGTGCGTCCGGATCCGTGAATTGCTCATCCCGAGGGGTGGCGACCGAGGCCGTCGGAGGAATACTCTCGGTCGCGGCCCGCGTACTGATGAGACGCCCGGGGGACGGGCGGGTGGAGGTGCTCGCGTGAGCCTGTCGATCGTGAAGTCGGTCCTGTCCGGTGGAGTCGTGGAGATCGCCCCGCGGGGCGAGATCGACGTCGACACAGCGTACGAGGTGCGTGAAGCGATTGCGGAGGTGCTGGCCAAGAGCCGCCCGCTCCGCATCGAGTTGAACATGAGGCTTGTCACCTTCATCGACTCCGTGGGGATCAGCGCCATGGTCGCCGGCTTCCAGACCGCGGAGGTCAGCGGCGTCAAGCTGGTGGTCACCGAACCGAGCCGGTTCGTGCACCGTCAGCTCTGGGTGACAGGTCTGCTCGGTCTCTTCGGCGCACCGGAGCCGTACTTCGCCGGGGCCGCCACCCCCGAGGTGCTTCCCGGCGCCTGAGCGGGCCACGCCCGCCGTCAGGGCTGCTCGTCCAGACCGGTCAGGTCCACGTCGGTCACCTCGGTGACCGCCCGGATGGCCGTCACCGACGCGTACCCGCCGGCAAGCAACGCCACATCCGTGCCGGGCTGCGCGGCCTGGCCGGGCTCCTCCAATGAGGTACGCACGAAGCCGTGCCCCGACTCGGCCACCGTCATCTGCACCTGACCGAAACTGGCCAACGAGCCGCGCCGCACACCGCGCAGCCGCCCGTGCGGCAGGTCGGGGGCGTTGACGTTGAGCACGCTCTCCGGTGGCCCGGAGGTCAGTCGGGGGAGCAGGTCCAGGGCGACCCGCGCGGCGGTGTCCCAATGCCGTTCGGCGTCGCGTACCCGGGCGGCGGCATCCACCGCGGCCCCGCCGCTGGCGGCCGTCGCCTCGCCCGCGGAGAGCACGTCGAGCGAGACCGCCATGGCCCGGCACCCGTTCGAGGCGGCGGTGAACGCGGCGCCCACCGTGCCGGAGTGCAGCACGGCGCGGCCGGCGTTGGCACCCCGGTTGATGCCCGACAACACGACCGACGGCGGCGGGCCGAACGCGCCGTGCAGCGCGATGAGCGTGATGAAGCCGGGTGAGCCACCGACGCCGTACGCGGGCACACCCGCCAGTTCGGGCAGCGGATGGTCGTGCACCACCACCCGCCCGTCGCGTTCCACCGCGCTCATCGCGGCGCTGGTGCCGCTGGCCTCCTCAAGCGGCGCCGCGACCACCACGTCCAGGCCCCGCTGGGCGGCGGCCAGGGCCAACGCCTGGATGCCCGGCGCGGCGATCCCGTCGTCGTTTGTCACGAGCACCCGCAGCGTCACCGCTCGACCACCCGGTCGGCCAGCTCGTCGGGGGTCGTCCGCTCCTGTTGCCGGCTGTCCGCCGGGACCAGCCGGACCCGCTCCACCAGCCCCGTGATCGAGTCCAACCGTCCGGTGCCCAGCCCGTGCCGGGTCACGTTCAGCGCGCCGGCGGCGGCGCCGGTGCGGATGGCGGTCCGAATGTCGCCGCCACGGGCGATCACGGCGGCCACCCCGGCGGTCATCGAGTCGCCCGCGCCCCGCGGATCGGCGGCCTCCAGCCGGGGCATCTCCACCTCGAAGAGGTCCCCGTCGATGAGCGCCAGCGCCGGCTGGTCGGCTCGGCTCACCACCACCGTCTCGGCGCCGGCGGCGTGCAGGTCGTACATCGCCCGGGTCAGCTCGGGGCCGTCGCCGCTGCGGGCGCGACCGTCACGGATCAGCTCCTCGTGGCTCACCTTCAGAAAGAACACGCCGCTGGCCAGCACGGCGCCCAGGTGGTCACCGGACAGATCGACGACCACCCGGCTGCCGTTGGCGCCGAGGTCGGCGGCGAAGCGGCGGTACAGGTCGGCCGGGACGAGCCACGGGGCGTTCGGGCCACTGAGGACGCTCACGTCGGCCCGAAGGCCCTCGCCGAGCGCCAGGTTGTACAACTCGTCCAGCTCATGGCGGCTCAGTCGCTCCCCGGGCACGTCCACGACCTCCTGGCGGGACCCGCCCCGCCGGTCGTGCACGTACGCGCCGCTGCCGGAGTCGCGTACCACCACCTTCAGATTCACTCCCTCGCTGACCAGCAGCGGCTCCAGCACCTGACCGATCTCGCCACCGAGCGCGGCGCAGAGCACCACGTCCACTCCGAGCGACAGCACCATGCGGGCCTGCCAGACGCCCTGGCCGCCGGGGTGCAGGTGCAGCTCGGGCTGGTCGTTCGGCTGGTCCACGGTCACCGTGAGCTGTGGAGTGGGCGCGAAGACCATCACGTGCCCGCTCACCGGTCGTCACCGAACATGTGTCCCACCCTTCGTCACCATCGGTGATTTCCCATCAGCCGACCGTAATGGGAACGCTGCGCGAATGCCGGGACAACGGACGGTGTCCGTCCGGGCGTTGCCAGCCTGAGCCTCGTACGGGACGATCGTGCGACCAGCGACGTCGGGAGACGGTGTGCTCAGCAGCGATACCTTCAGCTACACCGTCCAGGCCCGCTGCTCACTCGCCGAGGCGGCGGCGTTGTTGAGCGACCTGACCCGCCAGGCTGAGCTGCACCCATTGATCGTGCGGGTCCGCCGGGTGCCGCCCCGCCCGGGCGCCCGAGCCAGCTACACGATCAACGACAGGCTCGCGGCGGGGCCGTTGCGCTTCCGCACCACCTACCAGGCGGACGTGCTGATCTGCGAGCCTGACGAGATCGTCACGGTGGCCCGCCAGTGGCCGGCCACCACCGTCCGCAACCACACCCGGCTGCGCGCCGAGCCGGACGGCCTGGTCCGGATCGACGTCGACATCACCCTGCGCGCCCCGACGCCCCTGTTCCGGTACGCCTTCCGGCAGGCCCGCGCCGCGCACCTCGCCCTGGCCACCCGTCTCGGCGCGGCCTTGGACACCACCCACGAAAACCAACCGCCGGCCTGACCCACCGCTCGCCCCCGGCCCGGTCGGTCGTGGTCTCCCGGCATGATCGTGCTCGATCCTGGTTGTAGTGGTGCCCCCGCGGCGCGATGGCCACTACTTCCTTGTTGTTGCGCGATCCTGCGCTGCGGCGGGCGCGTTCGTGGGCCCGGCGGGCCGGCCGGGTCGGCGGCCCCAGGGCTTGTACGTGGAGAGCACCGTCGCGATGATCATGAGAGTGGTCGACACCGAGGGTGCGATCACCAGGTCGGCGCGATCCCGTGCGGGCAGGGCGGCGCCCAGCGCGCTGGCGTGCCGCAGATTCGGGGTGAGCAGGAACAGCACCAGCCCGACCATCACCGTGGTGATCACGAGCTTGACCAGCACCCACCGGTAGCGCACCAGGCCCCACGGGGTGAGCAGCGCGCTGGCGACGCCGACGAGCCACACGAGCACGCTCAGCGGCGCGAACAGCACGGTGCCGACGAGCCCGGCGACCGGGTAGACCACGGCCGGGTCGGCGCCGCGCTGTGCCGCGATGCCGAGGGTGAGCAGCACCAGGTCCGCCCCGAGCCAGCCGAGCGAGGTGATCAGGTGCAGGGTGAGCAGCGCCTTGCGCGTGGTGGGCCGGATTCGCGGCATACCGGAAATGCTGCCGGCTCGATCGGCCCGGGTCGTCTGACCGTCGGCGACGTCCAGGCTACGTCCGCTGACGTACCCGGCACCGGCGCCCCGTGTCGACGGTGCGCCGGCCACCGGTGGGGTCAGTACACCGACAGGTGTACGTGGTTGGTGTGGTCGCTGGAGGGGTCGCCGTTGCCTCCGCTGTACGACTTCCAACCGCTGCTGGGCAGCCAGATCTGCCTGTACCAGATCACGTAGAGCACGGCGAGCCGGTCGGAGTTGCGGATGAAGTACGCGGCCAGGTTGTTGCCGTACGTCTTGTCGGCGCCTGTGGCGTCGCCGCCGAAGCCGCCCTTCGCCGCGGCGAAGTCGCAGGCCCGGCCCTTGGGGTGTTCGCCGGAGCCGCCGGAGCGGTGACAGGAGACGTAGTGGGTGAAGCCTGCGGCCTTGGCCTGGTTGAGGGCGTGCAGGGTGCGTGGGGTGATGCAGCCGCTGGCCGGGGTGGGGTCGTTGATGCTGCACGACTCGGACGGCCAGGAGCCGTCGGAGTTGCGTGGCGCGGGCTGGGCGTTGGCGGTGGAGGTGCCCCGGTTGGAGCTGGTGTCGGCGGCGGTGGTGCGCGGCTTGCTGGTGGCGACCGTGAGGGCCCGCTCGGCCTGCTCCTTGCGCTTGGCCATCACCTCGACCTGCTTGCGCTGCTCGCGGATCTCGCCGTCCAGGGCGGTGCGGGTGCGGTTGGCCTCGTCCCGGGTGGCGTGCAGGTCGCGCAGCACCCGGTCCTCGTTGGCGGCCACCACGTCCAGCGCTGCCGCCCGGTCCATGAAGCCCTCGGGCGTGTTGGTGTTGAGCAATGCCGAGACGGTGCTGAGCCGGCCGGTGCGGTACGCGACGCCGGCGATCTCGCCGACCTTGCCGTTGCGCACGGTCATCTCAGCCTCGGTGGCCTTGAGCTTTGTCGCGAGTTGCTGCTGTCGCTGGACGGAGGTGTCCAGGGCGCGCTTCGCGTCCAGGTAGCCCTTGCTTGCCGCTTCGAGCTGGGCCCGCAGCGCGGGGGTGCCGCCCTCCTCGTCGCCGTCGGGCGCCGCGGCGGCCCGCAGACCGCCGGGGGGAGCGGCGGTGGCGGCGCCGACCGGTACCGCGACGCCGAGGGTGACCATCATGACGATGAGT
This sequence comes from Micromonospora lupini, assembly GCF_026342015.1. NCBI lineage: Bacteria > Bacillati > Actinomycetota > Actinomycetes > Micromonosporales > Micromonosporaceae > Micromonospora > Micromonospora lupini. The sequence goes on along the minus strand of NZ_JAPENL010000001.1, from coordinate 2,865,937 downwards.
GCCGCGAGTCGGGCGGCGGGTGGTCGTGCTGGTGCCACTGAGCATGTCCTTCCGTTAGCCGCCGACCGGGTTAGCTGACGGGTTCGGGACGGAAGATCCCTACCGCTGACGCGGATGCACCCCAGGAACGTGGTTCCCCGGTTCGCCCTCTCGAGTGATTAGGCGGCGGCCGCCACCGGCGCCGGGAGGGCGCCACCGGGTGGTGGCCGGGACCGAGCCTACCGGGGCAGGTGGGGCGGATGCAGCAGTTGTGACAGACGGTGCCTGCCCCGCCACGGCAAATTGCGGCGAATGCGAGGGAAGCTCTGCAAATACCGCTACCACTCGATCGAGCCGCAGGCTCCGGGGGCGGTGCCGGGCTCGATCTGCAGCGTGGCGTGCTCGATGCGGAAGTCCTCCCGCAGGGCGGCGCGCGCCGCGTCCAGCACCGCGCCGACCTCCGCGCCGGGCGCCATGATCAGGTGTGCGGAGGCCACGTCCATGCCCGAGGTGAGTGTCCAGACGTGCAGGTCGTGCACCTCGACCACGCCGGGCACCGCGGCCAGCCGGTCATGCACGGCGGTGACCTGGAGGTGTTCCGGGGCGGCCTGCACCAGGATGCGGACGGCGGCGCGTCCCAGCCGCCAGGTGCGCGGCAGGATGAACACGCCGATGGCGACCGCGACCAGCGGGTCGGCCCACCACCAGTCGGTGACCGTGATGAGCAGCGCCGCTCCGATCACGCCGAGCGAGCCGAGCAGGTCGCCGAGCACCTCCAGGTAGGCGCCCTGGAGGTTGATGCTCTCCCGGGCGCCGGCGCGCAGCAGCGCGAACGCGATCAGGTTGGCGAGCAGGCCGAGGACGGCCACCACGAGCATCGGTCCGGTCAGCACCTCGTGGGGGTCGCCGAACCGGCCGATCGCCTCGATCACCACGTAGACCGCCACGCCGGAGAGCAGGACGGCATTGGCCAGGGCGGCCAGCACCTCGAGGCGGTAGAGCCCGAAGGTGCGCTGCGGGTCGCCGGTGGCCCGCCGGGTGGCGGTGATCGCGGCGAGCGCCATCCCGATGCCGAGCACGTCGGTGAACATGTGCCCGGCGTCGGAGAGCAGCGCCAGTGAGCCGGTGTGGAAGGCGGCCACACCCTCGACCACCATCAGGGTGGCGAGCAGCCCGAACGCGGCCCAGAGTCGGCCCCGGTGCTGGTGGGCGGCGTTGGCGACCGACCCGTGGTGGTGGTCATGACCTGCTCCCACGAGATCCACCCTCCGTCGCCGCCCGGGACCCGGTCAAATGTATGCTCACATCGCTATGTATGCAACTGTACGGGCGGGCCCGACCGCCGACACCGCCAACGGGCAGGTCAGCCGGTCGGGTCGATGGTGGTGAGCCGCTGCGTGGCCCGGGAGAGCGCCACGTAGAGCGTGCGTACACCGGAGCCCGGATCGGCCCGGATCTCGCTCGGCGCGACAAGCACCACCCCGTCGTACTCCATGCCCTTGGCCTCCAGGCTGGTCACCACCTGCAAGCGCGCCGCGCCGAGCGCGCCGAGCCAGCCGGCGACCTCGTCGCGGCGGGTGACCGGCGTGATCACCCCGACTGTGCCGTCCACCTCTGCCAGCAGGCCGGTCGCCGCCTCCACGACCGCGGTCTCCAGCCCGATGGGCGGCACCACCAGCTCGACCGGATCGATCCCGGTGGAGCGGACGGCGGTCGGCAGCGACAGGTCCGGGTAGAGCCGGCGAATCTCCGCCGCCGCCACCGCGAAGATCTCCGCCGAGTTGCGGTAGTTGGTGGTGAGCGTGAAATCGTGCCGCTTGCGCCGGCCCAGCGCCTGGTCCCGGGCGCGGGCCAGCTCCTCCGGATCACCGGTCCACGCGGTCTGCGCCGGGTCACCCACAACGGTCCACGAGGCCAGGCGGCCACGCCGTCCCACCATCCGCCACTGCATCGGCGAGACGTCCTGCGCCTCGTCCACCACCACGTGCGCGTACTCCCGGTAGTCCTCCGGACGCTCGCGGGCCGCCGCGCGGGCGGCCCGCTGCCTGTCGCTCGCGGTGCTCAGCTCGCGCACGCCGCCGGCGAGCTGGAACGGGTCGCGGCGGGCGCGCGCCGGCTGCAACGGCCTGCCGAGCAGCGCGTCCAACTCGTCCAACAGCGCCACGTCCGCGATGGTCAGACCCGCGCTGTCCAGGCTCTGGTACGCGGCGGTGAGCAGCCGGATCTCCGCGCCGGACAGGATCCCGCCGGCGTAGCGGCGCAGCCGATCCGGCCGAGCCAGCCAGCCGAGCACGTGTCGGGGGTGCAGGCGCGGCCACCACGCCTTGAGGAACTCCCGGAACTCCTGCCGCTCGGCGATCTCACCCTCGAAGGCCCGCTGCTCCGGCAGCCGGGTGATGCCCACCGCGCGGGCCTGCGCCCACAGCGCGGCGAACACCCCGTCGAAGCCGGCCCGGCGTGCCTCGTTGCGCCGGGCGCCGCGGTGCAGCGCGCGGTCCCGGATCCGGTCCAGCTCGGCCCGGTCCAGCCGTAGCAGCGTGCCCCGGTAGAGCAGCCGCAGCTCACCCGGGCCGCCGGGCACCGCGTCGCGGGCCGCGCGCTCCAACACCCGACGCATCCGCAGCGAGCCCTTCACCGCCGCCACCTCGGGCGGGTCGGTGCGGGTGGCTGTCATTCCCGGAAAGAGAGTGCCCAGCGAGTGCAGGGTCGCCGTGTCCTCACCGAGCGAGGGCAGCACCGAGGCGATGTACTCGACGAAGACTGTGGAAGGCCCGACCACAAGGATGCCGCCGCCCGCGTACCGGCTGCGGTCGGAGTAGAGCAGGAAGGCAGCCCGGTGCAGGGCGACAGCAGTCTTGCCGGTGCCCGGGCCGCCCGCGACGATCGTCACCCCGGAGCCGGGCGACCGGATCGCGTCGTCCTGCTCCCGCTGGATCGTCGCCACGATGTCGCGCATGCCCCGACCGGTGGCCCGCGACAGGGTGGCCAGCAACGCGCCGTCCCCGACCACAGTCATCCCCTCCGGGGCGGCGTCCGGGTCCAGCAGGTCGTCCTCGATCCGGGTGACCCGCTCGGAGCGGGACTGGATGGTGCGGCGACGCACCACGCCGAGCGGCTGCGCCGGGGTGGCCTGGTAGAACGCGGAGGCGGCCGGCGCGCGCCAGTCGACGACAAGCGTGGTGGCGTCCTCGTCGCGGATGCCGAGCCGCCCCACGTGCAGCACCTGCCTGTCGCGCAGGTCCAGACGGCCGAAGACAAGCCCCTCGTGCTCGGCGTCGAGGGTGTGCCGCCGCTGCGCGGCGTGGAAGACCATCGCGTCGCGCTCGACAAGCGCCCCGAACGTGCCCACCCGCGCCATCCGGTAGCCGTCCCGCTCGGCCCGAACCGCGGACTGGCGCAGTTCGGCCAGTCGGGCGTACACCCGGTCGAGGTGCCGTTGCTCGACGGCGATCTCCTGCTCCAGGGTGGTCTGGTCGGTCAACGCACGCTCCTTCGATGTCGCCGGCAAGCGGCGCGAACCGCGCGGGCCAACCGCAGAAGGGTACGGCCCCCGGCCCGGCGCCTTGCGCCCGAGGTGCGGGAACGTGGTCAGCGACAGGTCCCTGCGGCGCTCGCGTCGTGCCCGTCCGGCGCCGTCGCCGCGAGCACCCGACGGAGTACGCCGGTCAGCGCGGCGTTCACCTCGTCCGGGCGCTCCATCATCAGCATGTGCCCGGCGCCCGGACAGACGGTCAGCTCGGTGGCCGGCAGGGCAGCGGCGATCGACTCGGCGCACGGCGGTGGGGTCAGCCGGTCCCGGTCACCGACCAGGGCGGCGGCCGGCAGGTGAGCCAGCGCGGTGAGGGTGTCCAGCCGGTGCTGGGCGCCGATCGAGGCGCGGAAGCCGCCGATCGAGCGCAGCGAGGCGCGGGCCACCGCGGAGGTCACCAGCCGGATGTCGGAGGGCTCGCAGCGGTCGCCGAAGAGCATCCACCTGATGCTCGGTTGCAACGCGTTCAGCAGCGCGCGGGGCGCGCGCCACGAGCCACACCGGGCCAGGACGCCGGCGCCCGTCGTCTCGGCGAGCCGGATCAGCCGGGCGATGCGCGGCGAGAGCCCGTAGACCGTGTGCGTGTGCCCCTCGGCGGTGGTCGAGACGAAGACCAGACCTGCCGTACGGGCCGCGAAGTGGCAGGGGTGGCGGTGCGCGTACTCCATGATCGTCATTCCGCCCATCGAGTGCCCCACCAGGGTCACCCGACCGGTCGGCGCGACCGCGTCGAGGACGGCGGCCAGGTCGTCGCCGAGCTGGGCCAGGGTGGCAGTGGGCAGCGCCATGCAGCTCGACCGGCCGTGGCCCCGCGCGTCGTAGGTGACCACCCGCACCGCGTCGCCGAACGAGGCGGTGAGCCCGTCGAGCTGCCGATGCCAGCTGCGCCCGTCAAGCGTCCAGCCGTGCAGTAGGACGGCCGTGACCGGGGCGTCCGTCGGCCCCGTGGTCTCCACGTGCAGCCGTACGCCGTCGGGCGTACTGACCTCGCACCGCTCCGGCATCGCCACCTTCCCGGCCGCCCCGGCACCACCAGCACCGGGATACCCGGCGGTAACACCGGCTACCCGCCAGGACGCCACGCCAATCGCGCAGGGGCGAACATTCCCGACCCCGCCCGCGACCCGTGGGCGGCGAGCCAAGCTGAACGGCATGGAAGCGGCGGGGCAGGGGCGGCAGGCCGGCGGCACGCCCCGCGCCGCGCTCGCCGAGCTGCTCGCCGGCAACCGGCGCTTCGTCAGTGGCCAACCCGTGCACGGCCACGACGTCACCGCCGCGGCGGCGGCCGCCTCCGGCGACCAGCAGCCGTACGCGGTGGTGCTCGGGTGCATCGACTCGCGCGTGCCGCTGGAGGCGATCTTCGACCAGACCTTCGGCGCGATCTGCGTGATCCGCACCGGTGGGCACGTGCTCGACCGCGCGGTGTGCGGCTCCATCGAGTACGTGGTGGGTCAGCTCGGCGTGCCGCTGGTGCTGGTGCTCGGACACGAGCGGTGCGGGGCGGTGGGCGCAACTGTGGACGCGCTGCGGGCGGGGGAGCGGCCCGGCGGCTCGCTCGCCCACCTGGTCGACGAGATCGCCCCGGCGGTCATCGAGGCCGGGCTGGACGATCCGGCGGTGCTCCCGCTGGCGATCCGCCGGCACGTCCGGCGCACCGTCGACGCGCTGCGGGTCGACGACCTCCTCGCCGGGCCGGTCGCCGAGGAGCGGGTGGCCGTGGTGGGCGGCCTCTACGACCTGGCCACCGGCGAGGTCGCCCTGCTCGACCCGAGCTGAACCCCGGCCTCGGCCTCGGCACGGCCTCGGCTCGGCCTCGGCTCGGCCTCGGCTCGGCCTCGGCTCGGCTCGGCTCGGCTCTGTCCGGCTCGGCTCGGCTCGGTCTGGTCCGGCGCGGTCCGCTCCCAGGCCGGGGGTCGGACTGCCGCACGGCCCCTTTGGAGCTGATGTCGCAAACGAATCACATCACCTCTGCGCCGCCCTGAGTCGCGCCTGATTCGTCTACGACATCAGCTCCAAAGCGTCTCGGCGGCACAGCCTGGACAGGCGCCGGGGTACCGAGACGACGTGCAGCAGGTTGATCAGGGCGCGCGCCGACCCCGTTGTCGCGGGTTACGGGTAGCGGACGCGAAACCGCCCGCCGGGAGTCCCCGGCGGGCGGTTTGCTGGTGCTGTGGTGGGGGAGGGGCTCAGCCCTCGAAGACGCCGGCCGCGACCAGACGCTTCTCGGTGGCCTCCCAGCCGTCGTTCGGGTGAACGGTGGCCAGGTTGTTGATCTCCGCCCGGATCTTGGCGGCGTGGCCGGCGGCGGCCAGTACCCGGATCTCCTCGACGAAGGCGTCGGAGTCGGTGCGCAGGTGCGCGGTCTTGCCGTTGGTCAGGTTGCGCACGTAGGCGTGCTTGCCGCCGTTGAGCGGGATGAGGTACTTGAACTCGCCCAGCACGCTGAGGGCGCCACCCTGGCCAGCCTGGCCGGCCCGGACGGACGCGCGCGCGGTCTTAGAGGTGTTGCTCGCCACGGAGGTACTCCTTGCAAGACGTACGGGAGGACTGGACGTCCGGGGGCTGTGTGCGGGTGACACTGGGTCGGCCCGCGAAGGTGTAACGCGGCAGAAGCCGCCGATGGAACTGTACAGGACCACGACATCAGGCTGGTCGTCGCGGTGTCCTGAGAGGCAACGGAGACCACCCGTCCGGCTATTCCGGGAGGCGTTTTTTCCGATTCCCTGGCGCACCATCAGTCACACGAGTCATCATGTGTTGCAGCAACCACTCGGGTGGACGAGGTCGTAGGGGAAGACGCACCTCGCTCTCCGGGAGGTCACCGTGCCAACGCGTGGCGTCGTATACGTCCACTCGACCCCGCTCGCCGTGTGCTCGCACGTCGAGTGGGCGATCGCGCGCGTCCTAGCCGCGCCGGTCAACCTGCAGTGGACGGCTCAGCCCGTCGACCCCGGCGCCCGCCGGGCCGAGTGCGGGTGGACCGGCCGTCCGGGGACGGGCGCCGAGCTGGCTGCTGCCCTCCGGCAGTGGCCCATGATCCGTTTCGAGGTCACCGAGGAGCCGAGTCCCGGCGCCGACGGTGAGCGCTTCATGTACGTGCCCGCCCGTGGCCTGTTCCGGGCCACCGTCGGCGCGGCAGGTGACATCCAGCTCGGCGAGGACCGGCTGCGGGCCCTGATGGCCTCCGCCCGGGCCCCGGAGGCGCTGTCGCACGCCCTCGACAAGGCGCTCGGCACCGCCTGGGACGCCGACCTCGAGCCTTACCGGTACGCCGGGGACGGCGCACCCGTGACCTTGCTCACCCGGGTCGGCTGACAGCGGCCACCGTCCGCTGGCCAGGCGTCCTTGGGCGCTGCGACCGGTAAGGTCAAGTTGCCCCGATAAGGGGGAAGCTGGTGGGATGGGCGACGTGCCGAATCGCCCGCGACACGCCGGTGTCGCCGTCGCCGCCCTGACCGCCCTGCTCGTCTCCGGCTGCTCCGGCGCCCCGGACCGGCCCGACCCGACACCCGGTCCGACAGGCGTCTCGGCGGCCCCGAGCGCTCCCGCAGCGACCCCGGCCGACGACCCGGCCGCGCGGGCCGCCGCCCTGGTCGCGACGCTCTCCGACGAGGACCTGGTCGGGCAGGTGCTGATGCCGTACGCCTACGGCGACTCGGCCACGAAGGTCTCGACCGGCTCCGCGGCCGGCAACCAGGCCCTCGCCAGCGTCGACACCCCCGCCGAGATGATCGCCAAGTACCGCCTCGGCGGGCTGATCCTGGTCGGCTTCAGCGCCGACGACCCGACCAAGGGCAACCAGGAGACCACAAACGTCGACAACCCGAAGCAGGTCCACGAGCTGACCACCGGGCTGCGGGGCGCGGCCGGACGGCTGGCCGCCGGCCCGGCGCCCTTCCTGATCGGCACCGACCAGGAGTACGGCGTGGTCACACGCGTCACCGACGGGGTCACCATCCTGCCCAGCGCGCTCGCCGCCGGTGCGGCAGGCGACCCGAAGCTCACCGAGGCCGCCTGGCGGGCCGCCGGCGCCGAACTCGCCGCGATGGGCATCAACGTCGACTTCGCCCCGCTGGCCGACGTGCTGGCCACCCGCAGCACGGTGATCGGCTCCCGGTCGTTCGGCGCCGACCCGAAGCAGGCCGCCGCGCAGGTCGGCGGCGCGGTCCGGGGCTTGCAGGCCAGCGGCGTCGCAGCCACCCTGAAGCACTTCCCGGGGCACGGCCACAGCGCCGACGACTCGCACAAGGACCTGCCGGTGCTCACCCAGTCCGCAGCGGAGCTGCAGAGCGGCGCGTGGCCCCCGTTCACGGCCGGGTTCGAGGCCGGCGCGATGGCCGTGATGTCCGGCCACCTGGACGCGCAGGCCATCGACCCGGGCACCCCGGCGACCTTCTCCCACAAGCTGCTCACCGACGTACTGCGCGGTCAGCTCGGCTTCAAGGGCGTGGTGATCACCGACGGGATGAACATGCCGCCGGCGAAGCGCTGGGCGCCAGGCGAGGCCGCGGTCCGGGCGCTGAACGCCGGCAACGACCTGATCCTCATGACCCCGAACGTCGGCCAGGCGTACGACGGGCTGCTCGCCGCCCTGCGCGGCGGCTCGCTGCCCCGCGCCCGGCTGATCGAGGCGGTCACCCGGGTGCTCACCATGAAGTTCCGGCTGGCGGCTGCCCCCACGGAGCCGATGTCCACGCTCAACACCCCGGCGCACCGGGCGGCGGCGGACGCGTTGGCCGCCGGCGCGGTCACCGTGCTGCGGGGCGCGTGCGGCGGCGCGGTACACGGGCCCGTCACCGTCACCTCCTCCGGTGGTCGCGACGCGACCCGGGCGGCGCTCACCGCCGCGCTGACCAAGGCCGGCGTGACCGTGAAGGCGAGCGGCGGGACCGTGGTGCACCTGGTCGGCTACGGCGACGGCGACGGCGACCTGCGCGCCGACGCGGCTGTCACCGTCGCCATGGACACCCCGTACGTGCTGGCCAAGGCCACGTCACCGACGCTGCTGGCGACGTACTCCTCCAGTCGGGCGTCGATGACCGCGCTGGCCGCCGTGCTGGCCGGCAAGGCCCGCCCGGCTGGCCGGTCCCCGGTGGCCGTTTCCGGCCTGCCCGCCACCACCTGCGGCGCCTGAGCCGCCCGGCGCCGCCCGGCCGGTCTCCCGCCGGCAGTCTGTTCTCCCGCCGCCCGGAAAACGCCTCGCCCCGGGTGGCACCGGCCTGGCAGCCTCGCCGCATGACAACCGCACAGGGCTTCCGGTACGACGAGCGTGCCGACGGGACGGTGGTGATCACGCATCACGGCCGGTTGGCGGGCACGCTGCGCGGCGCCCGGGCGGCGGAGTTCCTCGCCGAGGTCGACGACGACCCGCAACTGGTGATGGCACGCTGGACCGGCAACTACCGCCACGGCAACGAACGCACCGCCAAGCAGCATCCCCGCAACCGGGGCTGAACGTGCCGAAGGGCCCCCTCACCAGAGGGGGCCCTTCGGTAAAGCCTGCGGAGCTGTCGTTTCCGGGCCGCCGCCGTCTCGGACAGCCGTGTCAGGGCCGTGCGAAGACGAGCGCCACGTTGTGGCCGCCGAAGCCGAACGCGTTGTTCAACGCGGCGGGGATCTCCATGTGGCGTGCCTTGTGCGCCGCGACGTCCAGACTGAGACCGGGCTCCGGGTCGTCGAGGTTGATCGTCGGCGGGACGACACCGTCGCGGATGGCCAGGATGGTGGCGATCGACTCCAGCGCGCCTGCCGCACCGAGCAGGTGCCCCGTCATCGACTTCGTCGCGGACAGCACCGGGTGGTCGCCGAGCGCCTTGTGCAGCCCGCCGATCTCCAGCATGTCACCCACAGGCGTCGACGTGGCATGGGCGTTGACGTGCACGATGTCCCGCTTGGCCACGTCCGCGTCCGCGATGGCCTTGGCGATGGCCCGGATGGCGCCCTCACCCTCGGCGTGCGGCTGCACGATGTCGTACGCGTCGGACGTGATGCCGGCCCCGGCGAGGCGCGCGTAGACCCGGGCGCCCCGGGCCGCGGCGTGCTCGGCCCGTTCCAGCACCAGGATGCCGGCACCCTCGCCGAGGACGAAGCCGTCCCGGCCCCGGTCCCACGGGCGGGAGGCGCGCTCGGGGTCGTCGTTGCGGGTGGACATGGCCCGCATCGAGCTGAAACCGGCGATCGGCAGCGGGTGGATGACCGCCTCGGTGCCGCCGGCCACCACCACGTCGGCCCGGCCGGAGCGGATGATGTCGAGGCCGAGAGCGATGGCCTCGGCACCTGTGGCGCAGGCGCTGGCCATCGAGTGCACCCCGGCCTTGGCACCCAGCTCCAGCCCGACCCAGGCGGCCGGACCGTTCGGCATCAGCATCGGGATCGTGTGCGGGGAGACCCGCCGTGGCCCGGACGCCTCCAGGATGTCGTCCTGGGCGAGCAGGGTGGTGGCACCGCCGATGCCGGAGCCGACGCTGACGGCCAACCGCTCCCCGTCGAGGTCGGAGCCGGCGAGGCCGGCGTCCGCCCAGGCCTGCTGCGCCGCGATGATCGCGATCGCCTCGGAGCGGTCGAGCCGGCGCAGCCGGACCCGGTCCAGCACCTCGGACGGCTCCACGGCCAACTGGGCGGCGATCCGGACCGGCAGTTGCGCGGCCCACTCCTGGGTGAGGGCACTCACCCCGGAGCGGCCGGCGAGCATGGCGTCCCAGGTCGACGCGACGTCCCCGCCGAGCGGGGTCGTCGCGCCGAGCCCGGTGACGACGACGTCAGGACGACTCATGATCAGGACTGCGCCTCGATGAAGCTGACGGCGTCCCCGACGGTCTTGAGGTTCTGCACCTCGTTGTCCGGGATCTTGACGCCGAACTTCTCCTCGGCGGCCACCACGACCTCCACCATGGAGAGCGAGTCGACATCGAGGTCGTCGGTGAAGGACTTCCCCTCGGCCACGTCGTCCGGGTTCACCCCGGCAACCTCTTCGAGGATCTCGGCGAGGCCGGTGGTGATCTCGTCACGGGTCATTGCGGTTGGTTCCTCTCATAGGGGGTTCTCCGGCGGCCGGCGTCGCCGACCGCCACTCCTCGACGCGTACGCGTCCGAGGGGTTTCAGGGGCAGCGGACGACCTGACCGGCGTAGGTCAGGCCACCGCCGAAGCCGAACAGCAGCACCGGGGCGCCCGAGGGCACCTCCCGACGCTCGACCAGCTTCGACAGGGCCAGTGGCACGCTCGCCGCAGAGGTGTTGCCCGACTCGACGATGTCCTTCGCGATGATCGCGTCGGGGATGTTGAGCCGCTTGGCGATGCCGTCGATGATCCGGGCGTTGGCCTGGTGTGGCACGAAGGCGGCCAGCTCCGACGGGTCGACCCCGGCCCGCTCGCACGCCTGGAGGGCCAGCGGCGCGATCGCGGTGGTGGCCCAGCGGAACACCGCCTGCCCCTCCTGCTGGATGTACGGGCGCCAGCCCTCGATGCGGACCGCGTCGCTCTTCTCCGGCACGGAGCCCCAGACGACCGGGCCGATGCCGGCCGGCTCGTCGTCGGCAGTGGCGGTGACCACCGCGGCGCCCGCGCCGTCACCGAAGATGATGCAGGTGGAGCGGTCGGTCCAGTCGGTGAAGTCGGACAGCTTCTCGGCGCCGATGACGAGCGCGTTGCGCGACGCCCCGGCCCGAACGGCGTGGTCCACGGTGCCCAGGGCGTACGCGAAGCCCGAGCAGGCGGTGTTGACGTCGAACGCGCCCGGCGCGGCGATGCCAAGCTTGGCGGCGACCCGGCAGGCCACGTTGGGGCTGCGGTCGATCGAGGAGCAGGTGGCGACCACGACCAGGTCGATGTCGGAGGCGCTGAGCCCCGAGTTGGCAAGCGCCTTGCCGGCGGCCGCGGCGGCCATGTCGGCAACCGTCTCGCCGTCGGCGATCCGCCGGCTGACGATGCCCACCCGGTCGCGGATCCACTCGTCGTTGGTGTCCACGAGCTTGGCGATGTCGTCGTTGGTCACCACCCGGGAGGGCTGGTAGTGCCCCATCGAGACGATGCGACTGCCAGTCATGAACGACCTCCGATACGGGCGATCAGGTCCCGTGCGGCCGGTAGGTCGTCCGGGGTGTTGAGGGTGACGATCTCCGGGGCGCCGTCGCCCTTGAGTTCCCGCTTGACCAGGCCGGCGAGGGTGCCGGCCGGGGGCAGCTCGATCACGCCTGTGACACCGAGGTCGGCCAGCGTGCGCATGCACAGGTCCCAGCGCACCGGCGCGGTGACCTGACTGACGAGGCGCTGCACCATGGCGGCGCCGTTGTCGACAGCGGTGCCGTCGAGGTTCGACAGCAGGGTTCGAGCCGGGTCGGCGGGGGTGATCCCGGCAGCCTCCGCGGCGAGCGCGGCCTCGGCCGGAGCCATGTACGGGGTGTGGAACGCGCCGGCCACCTGGAGTCGGATGATCCGGGTCCGGGCGGGCGGCTCGGCGGCGAGCTTGTCGAGCCCGTCCAGGGCGCCCGCGGCGACGATCTGGCCGGCGCCGTTGCGGTTGGCCGGGTACAGCCCGTTCGCCTCGATCGCGGCGATCACCTCGTCGGGGTCGCCACCGAGCACCGCGGCCATTCCGGTCGGCTCCAGCGCGCACGCGGCGGCCATCTCCCGGCCGCGTACGCCGGCCAGGGTGATCGCGGCGTCGGCCGACAGCACACCGGCCAGGGCGGCGGCACCCAACTCGCCGACGCTGTGGCCGGCGGTGAGCGCGACGCCGTCCAGCGGCAGGTGCTCGGCCGCGAGCAGGGCCGCGGCGACCAGCAGAGGCTGGGTGCGGGCGGTGTCCCTGATCTCGTCGGCGTCGGCGGCGGTGCCCAGGTGCAGCAGGTCGACCCCGGCCAACGCCGACCAGTCACGCAGTCGCGCCTCGGTGCCGGTCAGGTCGAGCCAGGGGGTCAGGAAGCCGGGTTTCTGGGAACCCTGGCCGGGACTAAGTACGGCGAGCACGCCTATGACTCTCCCGGATACGCGTGGCTGGCGCTGTGCCGAGGCCGACCAAACCGCACTAGAACCTTTGGAGGTTTCTCACAAAGATCGGCGGGGATCATCACTGCTTTGGGAGGATTTCCGGGCGGCCGGGGTCAATGTCTGGGTCGGGACCGCAGTTGCCACAGGTACCACCGGATCGAGCCGACCGACTGTCAACGCCACCTGGAGGGCGAACGCGTCCCGGGGTGACAGCGGCGAGAAGCCGGTCACCTCGGCGATGCGGCGCAACCGGTACCGCACCGTGTTCGGGTGCACGAACAGCGCCCGCGCCGCGCTCTCCAGCGTGCCACCGGCGGCCAGGAAGGCGTCCAGGGTCTCCAGCAGTTCGCCACCGGCGCGCACAAGCGTCGCGTACACGTCGTGGCGCAACCGGCGCCGGGCCTCCGCGTCGCCGGCGAGGGCCCGCTCCGGCAACAGGTCCGCGGCCGGCACCGGCCGGGGGGCGGTCGGCCACGCCGGCGCCGCCCGGAAGCCGGACAGCGCGGCCCGCGCCGACTCCGTCGCCTCGTCCAGACTGGGTACGGCCGGACCGACCACCACCGGGCCGTCACCGAAAGCGTCCAGCAGCTTGCCGGTGGCGCTGAGCGGATCCGCCGCGCCGCCCAACACGATCACCAACCGGTCGCCGTGCACCCCGCCGATCACCTCGACGCCGATCCGCCGCGCCTGCCGGTACACCACGTGCAGTACGGCGGAGACCTCCCCGCCGGGGGAACGGCCGACCGCCACCGCGACCGGCGGCGCGTCCGCCCAGCCCAGGGCGGCGGCCCGGCTCGCCAGGACGTCAGGTGAGTCACCGCGCAGCAGCGCGTCGACCAGGAGAGCCTGCAACCGGGCGTCCCACGCGCCGCGCGACTCGGCGGCCCGCGCGTACACCCGGGCGGCGGCGAACGCGATCTCCCGGGAGAAGCGCAGCACCGCCTCGCGCAGCAACTGCTCCTCGCCCTCGGCGGCCAGTTGCGACACCTGCTCCTCGACGACGTCGATGGTCACCTTTATCAACGCCACGGTCTGCTGGAGGGTGATCGACCGGGCCAGCGCCTGCGGAGCGGCGTCGAAGACGTCGTCGGAGACCTCCTGGGTGCTGTCCGCAGTGCCGCCGCCGTCCTGCAGCCACTGCACAAGCGACCGGGCGCCCGCCTGGGCCACGAGCATCACCCAGGAGCGTTGGTCGGCAGGCAGGGCGCGGAACCACGGCAGCGTCTCGTCCATCCGGGCCACGCTGGCGGTGGCCAACGCTCCCGCCGAACGCTCGATCCGGCGCAGCGTGGCCGCCAACTCCCCACCGTCTGGCGTACTCACCGCCCTAGCCTGACACGTCGTGAGCAGGCCATCCACGTCGGCACCGGTAAGCGGCCCGGGAGGGCCGGTCCGGGAGCGGATCACGCTGGGTGCTGCTCGGCGCCGGGCTGGTGGCCCGCTATCCGCTGCGCCGTCCACGACTCGGCGCGGCGCTGCTGGTCTGCGTACCGCTCGTCGATCTGGCACTGCTCGCCGCGTCGGTGATCGATCTGCGCGGTGGCGTGACCGCCGGGGTCAGTCACGGTCTGGCCGCCGCCTATCTCGGCTTCTCGGTGGCCTTCGGCCACTCAATGGTGCGCTGGGCGGACCAGCGCTTCGCCCACCGGTTCGCCGATGGTCCGCCGCCGGTGCGGCCGCCCCGCCACGGCTGGGCCCGCACCCGTTACGACGCGCTGACGCCGGGTACGCCGTGCACAGGCCGTCGGTCCCGGCCAGTACGGTGGCAGGGCACGTCGGGGGGAGCGCCCCCGCGCGTGAGTGCGAGCGTGAGGAGACCGGGGATGGCGCACGGGGAGGCCGAGCACGGCTGCGCCCAGGGCGAGCCCTGCCGGCTGGGGCACCACGACCCACAGACGGCGGGCAAGCCGCGCCGGCCGGTCGGCGGGGCGCCGGCGCACCCGGCGGAGTCGACAGGCGGCCGTCCGACCGAGTGGGCCGACGACGACGTGGCCGTGCCACGTCAACGGGCCGCCGAGCCGGCGCCGCCCGAGCCGGACGACGTCACCGGCTGCCGAAGCGACCTGCCCGGGTGGGCCGGTGCGCACCGGCACGGCCCGGTCCGGCCGCGTCAGCGGGCCACCCGCCGGGAGCGCCCGCCGCGCCGCTGGTGCTGACCGCGCGACGGCTGGTGCTGACCGCGCGACGGCCGGTGCTGACCGCGCGACGGCTGGTGCTGACCGCGCGACGGCTGGTCTGACCCGCTGCCCGAGGTCAGCGGGTCCGGCGACGGATCAGCAGGGCGATCCCGGCGAGACCGACAGTGATGGTCAGCATCACCGCGACGTTGAGCAACAGCAGCCGCTGCAACTCGCCGAGCGCTTCATCGATGTCCCGGGCAGGGTCCATCGTGTCCTCCGGAAGGACACGCTCGCCGCCGCCCACGCCGCCGCTGACCGTGTCGAACTGCCGCTCCAGCGGCACTCCTGCGGTGCGCAGCGTCTCGGACATGCTGAGCCGGCCGAGGAACCAGCCGGCGCTGGTCTTGCGACCGTCCGGCTGCTTGGCCGGTCGATAGACGCGCGGTCCACCGGCCGCCTTGGGGTAGAGGTCGTACGTCTGCTTCGGCGTCTCACCGGCGAGCACCACCACCGTGTACTTCGGACCGAGGTCGGCCGCCTTCGGCCCGGTCGGCATGCCGGTACGAGCGAAGAAGTTGACCTGGTCGACGACCGCCATCACGTGTGCGGGCTGGGTTTCCGACCGGAGCCGCAGCGGCTCGGTCAGCCCTTCGCCGGTGATGTCCACACCGGCGGGTGCCGGCTTGGGCGCCGCGCTGGCCGGGCCGGCGGCGCCGAGCACCAGCACTGCCGCCGCCAGCGTGCCCGCCAGCACGGCGGCCCAGCGCCTCATCTGTCGGACCATCCCGCCTCCTCGCCCCGTTCGATGGATGGCTTCGTCGTGACGTCCGGGTCGGTCGGCCGGTGACGACACCGACCGGGCGGTCGGGCCCACTCTCACAGACTCCGCAGAACGTCGATGAATTGCAGCTAGTGGAACAGTATTTGGAACTATCTGCGATCTCTGCTCGACTAATGAGGAGCTGTTTTGATCAGCGGGCGGATCGTACCCTTACGGAGGGGTTCATGGGGGGCAGGGTTACACGATTGGCACGGGTCGTGCCAGTGGTGCTCGGCGTGGCGTTCGGTGTGTCGTTGCTGGCCCCGGCGACACCGGCGGCCGCGCACAACTCACTGACCGGCAGCAATCCGCGCGACGGCGCCCGGGTGGCCACCGCGCCCGCCCGGGTCGAGCTTCGGTTCCTGGCCAAGCCGGCCCCCGCTACGACGAAGATCACAATAACCGGGCCGGACAATGTGGTCGCCGGCGGGCGGCCGACCTTCGACGGCAGCCGGGTGCGCGTGCCGTTCACGCCCGGCGCGGCGGGGCTCTACATCGTCGGCTACCAACTCGCGTCAAGCGACGGCCACCCGATCAAGGGCGAGGTCCGGTTCACCCTCACCAGCGGCACCGCCGCCGATCCGACCGCCACGCCGTCGGCCGGCGGCGCCGCTGCGACCGGCTCGCCCTCGGCCGGCGGCGCCGCTCCGACCGGCTCGCCCTCGGCCGGGCCGTCATCGACGCCGACGGGCAGCTCATTGGAGTCCGTTGTGCCGGCACCCTCGGTTCGGTCGGCCTCCGGCGGCCGCTGGTGGCTCTGGGCGCTCGGCGGCCTGGTGCTGCTCGCCGCCCTCGCCGCCGGCCTGGTGTTCCGCCGCAGGAGCCGGGCGCGCTGATCAGGGCGGCGACGCACAGGTACGACGCCGGCCCGCCGCCGGGCCGGTCAGACCAGGCGCAGCCGGGCCGCACGCATACGGGTCAGGGTGCGCTCGCGACCGAGCACCTCCAGCGACTCGAACAGCGGCAGGCCGACGGTGCGGCCGGTGACCGCGACCCGGACGGGTGCCTGCGTCTTGCCGAGCTTGAGGCCGCGCTCGGCGCCGACCGCCTCCAGCGTCGACTTCAGCGACTCGGCGTTCCACGGCTCCAGCGTCTCGAACGCCGCGATGGCGGCGTCCAGCAGGTCGGCCGAGCCGTCCTTCATCGTCTTGGTCCACGCCGCCTCGTCGATGAGCGGCGAGGCCAGGAACAGGAAGTCGACGTTCGGCACGATCTCGCTGAGCACGGCGAGTCGGGTCTGCGCCAGCGGTGCGACGGCGGCGAAGGCGTCGGCGTCGAACTCCTCCGGCTGCCACGGCGGCGGCGCGATGGTCCCGGTGCCGGTCAGCCACGGCTGGCAGGCGTCGACGAACTCGGCCACCGGCAGCGCCCGGATGTACTCCCCGTTGAAGGCGCGCAGCTTCTTCTCGTCGAAGAACGCGGGGGAGGGGTTGACCTCCTCCAGCCGGAACTCGTCCTCGATGACCGACCACTCGACGATCTCCCGGTCGCCGGACGGCGCCCAGCCGAGCAGCATCAGGTAGTTGCGCATCGCGCCGGCGAGGTAGCCCTCGTCGCGGTACGCCTCCAGGGCGACCTTGTCGCGGCGCTTGGAGAGCTTCTGCCGCTTCTCGTTGACCACCACGGGCACGTGCGCCCAGATCGGCGGCTTGACCCCGAGGGCGTCCCAGAGCAACTGCTGCTTGGGGGTGTTGGGCAGGTGCTCCTCGGCCCGGATCACGTGGGTGATCCCCATGGTCATGTCGTCCACGACATTGGCCAGCAGGAAGACCGGCGAGCCGTCGCCGCGGGCGATGACGAAGTCCTCGATGAGCTTGTTCTCGAAGGTGGGCTCGCCGCGGATGAGGTCCACCACGACGGTCAGACCCTCGTCGGGCGTACGGAAGCGCAGCGCGTGCCCCGGCCCCGGGCCGAGGCCGAGGTCGCGGTGGTAGCCGTCGTAGCCCTGGTACTGCGAGCCGGTGCGGGCCTGCACGTCCTCGCGGGTGCAGTCGCAGTAGTAGGCCCGACCCGACTCGTAGAGCCGGGTGGCGGCGGCCCGGTGCTCGCCCGCGTTCGCCGACTGGAAGTAGGGCCCCTCGTAGCTGCCCCGGGAGATGCCGATCCAGTCCAGCGCGGAGAGGATGCCCTCGGTCCACTCGGGCTTGTTGCGGGCCGCGTCGGTGTCCTCGATGCGCAGCACGAACACCCCGCCCTGCTGCTTGGCGTAGATCCAGTTCTGCAGCGCCGAGCGGGCGCCGCCGACGTGGAACATACCGGTCGGGGAGGGGGCGAAGCGCACACGTACCGTCACGCCCCCAGCCTACGGCGACCGTCGACGGGATTCGGCCACGGCCCCCTGAGTCAGGGGACCGAGCGGATCTTGACGACGAGCGCGCTGCCGACCAGGGTGACCGCGGCGGTGACGGCGTAGAGCGTCGGGTAGCCGCCGAGGTGGACGACGAGCGGGGCGGAGAGCGCCGGGCCGAGCACCTGCGGCGCCGAGTTGGCAATGTTGATCACGCCCAGGTCCTTGGCGCGGTCGGTGGCCCGGGGCAGCACCTGGGTGATCAGTGCGGCGTCCACCGCGAGGTAGACGCCGTAACCGGCGCCGAGCAGCAGGGCGGCGACGATCGCCATCGACCAGACCGGCGCGATGGCGAGCAGCAGCGCCGCCACCGCCATGATCAGGCCGGAGACGATCACGTAGACCTTGCGCCGCCCGGAGCGGTCCGACAGTCGACCGGCGACCACAGCGGTCAGCATCATGCCGAGCGTGTAGAGCAGGATCAGCACCAGCAGGCCGCCCTCGGGGTCGGGGTGGCGCACCCCGTCGGTGAGGAAGTACAGCAGGTAGAGGGTGCCCAGCGCGTTGCCGAGCTGGACCAGGAACCGGGTGATCCACGCCCAGGCGAAGTCCGGGTGCCGGCGCGGGCTGATCCACATCGAGGCGAACAGCGCCCGCGCCCGCAACGCCGGCCGGTGTGCGCGGGGCAGTCGGTCGTCTGGGGTGAGCAGCGCGAACGGCAGCGACAGCAGCAGGATGGCCACCGCGACGGCCAGGTAGCCGGCGGCGTTGCCGGTGACGACGGCGGTGACCAGCACCGCGCCGAGCACCAGCCCGAGTGCCTGCGGGATGCCCACCCAGCCGGAGACCGCGCCACGCTGCACCACCGGAACCCGGTCGGGGATGGCGGCGGTGAGGCTGGCAAGCATCGCGTTGAAGCAGACCTGGGCGGCGACCCACCCGACGGCTACCCCGAGGATGGTCCGTTGCTGGGCGAGCAGCACCAGCGCCGCCGCGCCGAGCACCGCGCCGCCCGCGGTCCAGACGTGCCGCCGGCCGAACTCCCGGCCGAGGATCCGCAGGCAGGTCCGGTCGGACAGCGCGCCCGCCAGGGGGTTGGCCAGCACCGCGGCCAACGCGCCCAGGCCGGTGACCACTGCCAGCATGGTCTCCTTGTCGCCGGGCGCGATCCGCTCGATCTGCTGCGGCAGCAGCACCTGGATCGGGGTGAAGAACGCCATCCACACGCCGAGGTTGGCCGCGAAGACCAGACCGATCCAGCCGCGCCGCACCGGCACCGTCGGTTCGGCGAGCGCCGCCGGCAGCGCCGCCGGCGTCGGGTCGAGGGTGGTCACCGCGCCGACCCGTCCCGAGAGGCCGCGAGCATGTCCCGCAACCAGGTGTACGACGACTTCGGCGTACGCCGCTGGGTGGCGTAGTCGACGTGCACCAGACCGAAGCGCTTGGTGAACCCCTCGGCCCACTCCCAGTTGTCCAGCAGCGACCAGACGAAGTACCCGCGCACGTCCACCCCGTCGTCGATGGCGGCCCGGAGTGCCCGCAGGTGCCCGTCGAGGTACGCGATCCGGTCCGGGTCCGCCACCTGCCCGTGCGCGTCCGGCACGTCGTCGTACGCGCAGCCGCTCTCGGTGATCTCGATGGGCGGCAGCGCGTCGCCGTACGTGTCGTGGAGCCAGCCGAGTAGTTCGCGCAGCCCGTCGGGGGCGACCGGCCAGTCGAAGGCGGTACGCGGGTAGCCGTCCAGCGGCACCAGGTCGAACGGCAGCGGCGAGCCCTCCTCGGCGGCCCGTACGCCTGTGGGGTTGTAGTAGTTGACCCCCAGCACGTCGATCGGCGCGGCGATGACGTCGAGGTCGCCGGGGTGGACGACGCTCGGGTCGAGGCCGGGCAGCTCCGGGTAGCCGCGGCCGAGCAGTGGGTCGGTGAAGAGCCTGTTGTGCAGCGCCTCGTACGCGGCGCCGGCGGCCCGGTCGGCGTCGCTGTCGCCGAGCACCCGCACCGGCGAGTAGTTGTTGGCGATCGCCACCGGGCTGGCGCTGTTGGCGCGCAGCGCGGCGACCGCGAGGCCGTGCCCGAGCAGCTGGTGGTGGGCGGCGGGAAAGGCGTCGAAGAGCAACATCTGGCCGGGGGCGTGCACGCCCATGCCGTAGCCGAGGCTCATGTGGATGAACGGCTCGTTGAGGGTGATCCACAGCTTGACGCGGTCGCCGAGGCGGGCGGCGGTCAGGTCGGCGTACTCGGCGAAGCGGGCTGCGGTGTCGCGATTGAGCCAGCCACCGGCGTCCTCGAGGGGTTGGGGCAGGTCCCAGTGGTACAGGGTGGCCACCGGGTCGATGCCGGCGGCCAGCAGGTCGTCGACCAGGCGGTCGTAGAAGTCCAGGCCGGCGGCGTTGGCCGCGCCGCTGCCGCGGGGCTGCACCCGGGGCCAGGCGATGGAGAACCGGTACGCGTCGACGCCCAGCCCGGCCAGCAGCGCGACGTCCTCGGTGTGCCGGTGGTAGTGGTCGCAGGCCACCGCGCCGCTGCTGCCGTCGCTGATCCGGCCGGGGGAGTCCGCGAAGGTGTCCCAGATGGACGGTCCGCGTCCGCCGGCCGTGGCGGCGCCCTCGATCTGGTGGGCGGACGTGGAGACGCCCCAGCGGAAGCCGGTGGGGAACTCGGGCATCGGTGCGGCAGGCATGCGCCCTCCCGGTGAACGTGAAACGTGTTCGGGACTCTAGGGCGCTGTCGATGAATGCGCCATAGGCCGGGTTGGCGCAATCCGCAATGGTTGATCGGCGTGTCTTTTTCCCAACCCGTCCGTGTAAGTCCGATTTAGCGCATAGAGTGCCGATATCGTGGGATGTCCTCACTGGAGGAAAGACGGAAATGATCCTCGTGGAACGCAGTGCGCACGTGGCGGCGCCGGTGGAAGTGGTCTGGGACGTCGTACAGCGGGCCGAGCAGTTACCGGCCTGGCTGGCGGGGGTCCGCGCGGCCGAAGTGCTCTCCGGAGAGGGCTTCGGGCGGCGGCAACTGGTCCAGGCGGGGCGCGGTTCGGCGCATGAGGCCGAGGTGATCGCCTATCAGGAGCCGACACTCATCGGCTGGCGGGAACGGGCCAAGGGCGCCGGTGCCCGTGCGGAGGCGCGCACCGAGATCTACGTCCAGCTCACCGAGGACGACGACGAGGGTGGGACGGTCGTGCGGCTCATCGTGGTCCGCTGGCCGGCCGGCCCGGTCAAGGCGGCCCTGCTGCGCCTGGGCCTGCGCCGGGTCGGCGCCGACCTGGAGGACTCGCTCGCCCGGCTCACCGACCTGGCCGCCGTCGGCTGACGAGCGCGTCCGCTCCCGGCGTCACCCGCCCCCGGCGGTGGTCCCGGGCCTCCGCCAGGGGCCCCGGAGCGCCGCCGCTCCCTTCTCACCCGCCGTCCGCCCGGTCGGTCGGGGCCGGGAGCGAGGGTGCGGGTGCACCAAGAAGGGCCCGGCGCGGGGTGCGCCGGGCCCTTTCTCGATCGTGCTGGATCAGCTGTCGCCGCCGGTCTCGCCGACCGGGGCGGCGTTGACGTCGTCGATCGCGTACTTCTTGGCGGCCTCGGCCGGCACGGTGGCCGGCAGCGCGCCGCTGCGGGCGAGCTGCCGCAGCGTGGCCACCACGATCGACTCGGCGTCGACGTGGAAGTGCCGGCGCAGGGCGTGCCGGGTGTCCGACATCCCGAAGCCGTCGGTGCCCAGCGACGTGTAGTCGCCTGGTACCCAGCGGGCGATCAGGTCCGGTACGGCGCGCATCCAGTCGCTGACCGCGACCTTGGGCCCGTCCGCGTCGGCAAGCTTCTGCGCGATGTACGGCACCTTGGCCTCGGCGCCCGGGTTGAGCAGGTTGTACTCCTCGGTCTCCACCGCGTCGCGACGCAGCTCGGTCCAGGAGGTCACCGACCAGACGTCGGCGGCCACCCCCCAGTCCTGGGCGAGCAGCTGCTGGGCCTTGAGCGCCCACTGCATGCCCGTGCCGGAGGCGAGGACGTTGGCCTTCGGGCCGTCGACCTGCGGCGCCGGGGAGTAGCGGTAGATGCCCTTGAGCAGGCCCTCCACGTCAACCCCGGCCGGCTCGGCCGGCTGGAGGATCGGCTCGTTGTAGACCGTCAGGTAGTAGAAGACGTTCTCCTGCGCGTCCCCGTACATCCGGTGCAGGCCGGCTTCCATGAT
Organism: Micromonospora lupini; assembly: GCF_026342015.1. Taxonomy (NCBI): domain Bacteria; kingdom Bacillati; phylum Actinomycetota; class Actinomycetes; order Micromonosporales; family Micromonosporaceae; genus Micromonospora; species Micromonospora lupini. The sequence continues at coordinate 2,844,030 of NZ_JAPENL010000001.1, read as the reverse complement.
GTGCGCGATCTCGAAGGAGAACGCCGGGTCGTACGCGACCACCGCCGGGTTGGTGGCGGCGATCAGCAGCGAGTGGCCGTCCTCGTGCTGGAGGCCCTCACCGTTGAGCGTCGTCCGCCCCGCGGTCGCGCCGAGCAGGAAGCCCCGCGCCATCTGGTCGGCCGCCGCCCACAGCCCGTCGGCGGTCCGCTGGAACCCGAACATCGAGTAGAAGATGTACATCGGGATCATCGGCTCGTCGTGGGTGGCGTACGCCGAGCCCGCGGCGGTGAACGAGGCGACCGAACCGGCCTCGTTGATGCCCTCGTGCAGGATCTGCCCGGTCGTCGACTCCTTGTACGACAGGAACAGCTCCCGGTCGACAGAGGTGTAGCGCTGCCCGTGCGGGGAGTAGATCTTCGCGGTCGGGAAGATCGAGTCGAGGCCGAAGGTGCGGGCCTCGTCCGGGATGATCGGCACCCAGCGCTTGCCGAACTCCTTGTCCTTCATGATGTCCTTGAGCAGGCGGACGAAGGCCATCGTGGTGGCCACCTTCTGCTTGCCCGAGCCGCGCTTGACGTCGGCGAACCGCTCCGGACCGGGGATGGTCAGCCGCTTGGTGCTGGTCCGCCGCGACGGCAGGTAGCCGCCGAGCTGCTCGCGGCGCTCCTTCAGGTACGCCAGCTCCTCGGACTTCTCGCCCGGGTGGTAGTACGGCGGCAGGTAGGGGTTGTCCTCCAGCGCCTTGTCCGGGATGTCCAGGTAGAGCCGGTCGCGGAAGGTCTTCAAGTCCTCAAGCGTCAGCTTCTTCATCTGGTGGGTCGCGTTGCGGCCCTCGAAGTGCGAGCCGAGCGTCCAGCCCTTGATCGTCTTCGCCAGGATGACAGTCGGCTGACCGGTGTGCTCGGTGGCCGCCTTGTAGGCCGCGTAGAGCTTGCGGTAGTCGTGCCCACCCCGCTTGAGGTTCCAGATCTCGTCGTCGCTCAGCGGCTCGACCATCTTGCGGGTCCGGGCGTCCCGACCGAAGAAGTGCTCCCGCACGTACGCGCCGGACTCCGCCTTGTAGGTCTGGTAGTCACCGTCGGTCGTGGTGTTCATGAGGTTGACAAGCGCGCCGTCGGTGTCCGCGGCGAGCAGCGGGTCCCACTCACGGCCCCAGACCACCTTGATCACGTTCCAGCCGGCGCCCCGGAAGAACGACTCCAGCTCCTGCATGACCTTGCCGTTGCCCCGGACCGGGCCGTCCAGCCGCTGCAGGTTGCAGTTGATCACGAAGGTGAGGTTGTCCAGCTCCTCGCGGGCGGCCACACCGATCGCGCCAAGCGTCTCCGGCTCGTCCATCTCGCCGTCGCCGAGGAATGCCCACACGTGCTGCTGCGAGGTGTCCTTGATGCCGCGGTGCTGGAGGTACCTGTTGAACCGGGCCTGGTAGATCGCGTTCAGCCCGCCGAGGCCCATCGAGACGGTGGGGAACTCCCAGAAGTCCGACATCAGCCGCGGGTGCGGGTACGACGGCAGCCCGCCGCCCGGGTGCGACAGCTCCTGACGGAACCCGTCGAGCTGGTGCTCGCTGAGCCGCCCCTCCAGGAACGCCCGCGCGTACATGCCGGGGGAGGCGTGACCCTGGTAGTAGATCTGGTCGCCGCCGCCCGGGTGGTTCTTGCCCCGGAAGAAGTGGTTGAAGCCCACCTCGTAGAGCGACGCCGAGCTGGCGAAGGTGGAGATGTGCCCGCCGACGCCGATCTCCGGGCGCTGCGCCCGGTGCACGAGCATCGCGGCGTTCCACCTGACGTACGCCCGGATGCGCCGCTCGACGTGCTCGTCACCCGGGAACCAGGGTTCCTGCTCCGGCGGGATGGTGTTGATGTAGTCGGTGGTGGTCAGGGGCGGAACCCCGACCTGGCGCTCGCGGGCCCGCTCCAGCAGGCGCAGCATGACGTAGCGGGCGCGTTTGGCACCGCGATCGTCGATGACACCGTCAAGCGACTCGACCCATTCGCTTGTCTCTTCAGGGTCGATGTCCGGAAGCTGGCTCGGTAGGCCGTCGCTGATCACCGGGCGCTTGCGTTCCGTAGCCACAGGCGTTCCCTCGGTTGTGTGTGGGATAGGTCTCTAGCGCCATCCTGCCCCCTGGTGGCACCCGTCGTCACGTCTAGGTCCCCCGGACGCGATGCTGAACACAGGTACCCTTCGGTAACTTAGCGCTACGGCGCTTCTTTCCCCAGGCGCCGAGGCTCCCGGGCCGCTGCGGCAGAATGCGACGTATGCGCAGTGACGTGATAACCGTCCAGACCGGGTCCCGGCCGGCCGTCCGGGACATCACCGCCGAGGCCCAGAGCTTCGTCTCCGGCGAGGGAGACGGCCTGCTGCACGTCTTCGTGCCGCACGCCACCGCCGGGCTGGCGATCATCGAGACCGGCTCGGGCTCCGACGACGACCTGCTCACCGCCATCGACGCGCTGCTGCCCACCGACAGCCGCTGGCGGCACCGGCACGGCTCACCCGGCCACGGCCGCGACCACGTGCTGCCGGCCTTCGTCCCGCCGTACGCGACGCTGCCGGTGCTCGACGGACGGCTGGCCCTGGGCACCTGGCAGTCCATCTGCCTGGTCGACACCAACGGCGACAACCCCACCCGTCAGGTCCGCTTCTCCTTCCTCCCCGCCTGACCGGCCCGCGCGGATCTTCCGGGTGGTGCGGCTTGAGCTGGACGAACAGCGCGCTGCGTAGGATGTGAGCCGTGACGCGAGCGGGTGGGCCGGAGGATCGCGCAGCCCTGGCGGCCGACGTGGTGCGGCGGATGGCCCACGTCTCCGCCGCGCTGCGGCACCGGCAGGATTCCGCGTTCGCCGCGCTGGGGCTCACGCCGGCGGCCGCCCGGGCGCTGCACGAGCTGGACCCGGACCGCCCGTCGCCGGCCCGGGACCTGGCCGAACGGTTGGGCTGCGACCGCTCGAACGTGACGGCGCTCGTCGACAAGCTGGAGCAGGCCGGGCTGGTCGAGCGCCGCACCGACCCGGCCGACCGCCGGCAGAAGACGTTGGTCGTGACCGGTCCGGGCCGGGGCGTACGCGCCGGGGTGATCGAGGTGATGTCCGACTCCCGACTCCTGGCCGCGCTCAGCGACGAGGAGCTGGGCACCCTTCGTGACCTGGTGTGGAAGGTGTCCGACGACGGCTGCCCGGAGCAGTGCGACAGGCGGTGAGTCGGCGCGGCGCGGCCGTGTCCCACTGGGCGACCAGGGCCTGCGTCGGTAATGCTGTGCGACGTGACCACCCCGCAAGATCTCGACGACCGCTTCCGGGAGACGCTGGCGGCACTCCCCGCCGCGCAGCGGCGGCGCGACCCCGCCGACCCGGTCACTGACGACGCTCCGCTGACCGGCGCCCAGCTGCTGGACCTGTTCGACGCCCAGGTGACGAGCCGGCAGCTCGACCTGGCCGGCCGCTGGCTGCGTAGCTTCGGCGAGGGCTTCTACACGATCGGCTCGGCCGGACACGAGGGCAACGCGGTGGTCGCCGCCGCGCTGCGCCCCACCGACCCGGCGTTGCTGCACTACCGCTCCGGGGCCTTCTACTGCGTCCGCGCCGCCCAGGTGGCCGACGCCGCCGACGCTTCCGCGTCCGAGCCGGAGTCGGCCGCCGAACCCGAGCCGGCCGGGTCCGCGCCACCCGTCGGGGGATTCGCGGCGTACGCGCAGGCGGCCCGGGACGTGCTGCGCGGAATGGTCGCCTCCAGCGAGGAGCCGATCGCCGGTGGCCGGCACAAGGTGTTCGGCCGCGCCGACCTGGCGATCGTGCCGACCACCTCCACCATCGCCTCGCACCTGCCCCGCGCGGTCGGGATGGGGCTGGCGGTGGAGCGGCTGCGCCGGCTGGACACCGCCGGACGGCGTGCCGGGGCCGGGGTGCGGGTCGGCAGCGGGGCCGGCGCGGCACACGCCCCCTGGCCACCGGACGCCATAGTGGTCTGCTCGTTCGGCGACGCGTCGGTCAACCACGCCAGCGCCACCGCCGCCTTTAACACCGCCGGCTGGTACGACCACGCCGGGCTGCGCATCCCCGTGCTCTTCGTCTGCGAGGACAACGGGCTGGGCATCAGCGTCCGCTCGCCGGAGGGCTGGGTCGAGGCGACCCTGCGCGCCAAGCCGGGCATCCACTACCTCAGCGCCGACGGGGCCGACCCGGTGCGGGCGTACGAGGTGGCGCGGGAGGCCGCCGCCTGGGTGCGCCGGCACCGGCGGCCCGCCGTGCTGCACCTGCGCACGGTCCGGCTGATGGGCCACGCCGGCGCGGACGCGGAATCGGCGTACCGCAGCTCCGCCGAGCTGGCCGAGGACCTCCAGGCCGATCCGGTGGCCGCCACGGCCCGGCAGCTCGTGGACGCCGGCGTGGCGACCGCCGACGAGCTGCTGGCCCGGTACGACGAGACCGGCTGGCAGGTCCGCCGGCTGGCCGAGGAGGTGCTGAGCGAGCCGAAGCTGGCCTCCGCCGCCGACGTGGTGTCGGCGCTGGCGCCCCGCCGTCCGGTGCGGGTGGCCCGGGCGGTTGCCGACTCGGCGGCACGGGCCAGCGGGCCGGGCTCGGCGGTGCGGGAGGAGGCGTTCGGGGGCAAACCGCCGGAGCTGGCCGGCCCGCTCACCCTGGCGCAGAGCATCAACGCGGCGCTCGCCGACGGGCTGCTCGACCACCCTCGAATGGCAGTCTTCGGCGAGGACGTGGCCGCCAAGGGCGGCGTGTACGGCGTGACGAAGGGCCTGCGGGACCGGTTCGGGGCGGCTCGGGTCTTCGACACCCTGCTCGACGAGACGTCGGTGCTGGGGCTGGGCCTCGGCGCCGGGCTGGCCGGGATGCTGCCGGTGCCGGAGATCCAGTACCTGGCGTACCTGCACAACGCCGAGGACCAACTGCGCGGCGAGGCCGCCACCATGCAGTTCTTCTCGCGGGGCGCCTTCCGCAACCCGATGGTCGTGCGGGTGGCCGGGCTGGCGTACCAGGAGGGCTTCGGGGGGCACTTCCACAACGACAACTCGGTGGCCGTACTCCGGGATGTGCCGGGTCTGGTGGTCGCGGTGCCGGCGCGGCCGGACGACGCCGCGCCCATGCTGCGGACCTGTCTGGCGAGTGCCGCGGTGGACGGCAGTGTCTGCGTGTTCCTGGAGCCGATCGCGCTCTACCACACCCGCGACCTGTACACCGAGGGTGACGGGGAGTGGCTGGCCGGCTATCCGGAGCCCGGCTCGTGGGTGGCCGGGCACGTGCCGATCGGCCGAGCGCGCGTCTACCGGGTCGGCTCGGCCGACGACCTGACCATCATCACGTTCGGTAACGGGGTGCGGATGTCGCTGCGGGCCGCCGCCGTCCTCGCCGAGGAGGGGGTGGGCACCCGCGTGGTGGACCTGCGCTGGCTGGCGCCCCTGCCGGTGGCCGACATCATCCGGGAGTCCTCGGCCACCGGCCGGGTGCTGGTGGTGGACGAGACACGCCGGTCGGGCGGGGTCGGCGAGGGAGTGATCGCCGCGCTTGTCGACGCCGGATATGTCGGTGCCGCGCGACGGGTGGCCGGAGTTGACTCGTTTGTACCATTAGGTCCGGCAGCACGTCACGTTCTGGTCTCCCCGGAAGCCATTACCGACGGTGCCCGTACGCTGCTGGCACGGTAAATTCCGTTGCACCCGGTGCGCCACTTGCGCGCAGAGGAACAACTGTGTGGACTTTGCCTGACGGCGTCGGTCCGACGCCGCGAGCAGGGACGAGATGAGGAGGCACGCGACAGTGAGCGCGACCGCTGGTCAGGCCGCCGACGGGGTACGCAGCCTGGCGGACCGGTTCGGCATCGAACCGGGGATGGTCGTCATGGAGATGGGGTACGACGACGACGTCGACCAGGATCTCCGCGACGCCCTGACCGACCGCTGTGGAGATCTGGTCGACGAGGACACCGACGAGGTGGTCGACGCCGTGCTGGTGTGGTACCGCGACGGCGACGGTGACCTCTTCGAGCTTCTCGTCGACGCCCTCGGCCCGCTGGCCGACAACGGGGTCGTGTGGCTGCTCACCCCGAAGGCGGGGCGTGACGGGCACGTCGAGCCGAGCGAGGTCGCGGAGTCCGCGCCCACCGCCGGCCTCCAGCAGACCTCGACCGTCAACGCCGGCCGGGACTGGAGCGGCGCCCGCCTGGTGCTGCGCCGTGGAGCCAAGGCCAAGAAGTAGCCCGATCCGCTCCCCTCGCGCCCGGCGGCCCGCGCCGCCGGGTGTGGCAGGCTGGCGTCGTCCCCGACTCGACCCCCCCAGGAGTTCGCATGCCCATCGCGGTTGGCGCCGAGGCGCCGGACTTCGTGCTGAAGGACCAGAACAACCAGGAGGTCCGGTTGTCGGACTTCCGTGGCCGGCGCAGCGTGCTGCTGGTCTTCTACCCCCTCGCCTTCACCGGCACCTGCCAGGGTGAGCTGAGCGAGGTGCGGGACAACCTCGACGAGTACGTGAACGACGACGTCCAGGTGCTGACCGTCAGCGTCGACTCGGCCTACAGCCACAAGATCTGGGCCGAGCGCGAGGGCTACCAGTTCCCGATGCTTGCCGACTTCTGGCCGCACGGCGCCGTCGCCCAGGCGTACGGGGTCTTCAACGACGTGGCCGGCTTCGCCAACCGGGGCACCTTCGTCATCGACAAGGCCGGCGTGGTCCGCTTCGCCGAGCTGAACGGCCCCGGCGAGGCCCGCGACCAGCAGGGCTGGCGCAAGGCCATCGCCGACGCGACCGCCTGACAGGGGTACGCGTGCGGCCGGGTCGGCGGCGAACAGGTAGGCTTGCCAGCCACCGGCCCGCCGCACACGGGCGATCCGGGCGCGTAGCTCAGTGGGAGAGCACTCGCCTTACAAGCGGGGGGTCGCAGGTTCGAAACCTGCCGCGCCCACAACCCCCCTCCGACCAGGCAAAACGTCGAGGGCGTGCAGCACTTTCCATACGCTTAATCGTTCAGCGAGCACCCGCTTAGTCGTTGCAGCGGGAACAGCCCTCGCCGATCCGCCGGCCCGCCAGACGGCCGTAGACGGACCAGCGAGGCACGGTTGGAGTCAGGAGCACCCTCAGCGGCGTCATCGCGCCCCAGTAGTGCCCTCCGGCCGTCGTTCCCGACAGCCCTCGAATCACACGCGGGTGCTCGATGGAGGCTGCCATGGCCAGTAGACGCGGTGATCTGCCCACGGACATCGGGGCGTTCGGACCCTGGATCGGCTCGTTTGAGCTGTCACTTCAGATCGCGGAGCGGTCGCCCAAGACGATCGAGATTTACACCGACGCGGCGAGGTGGCTCGCTCAGTGGTTGACCAAGACCACGAAGGTGCGCTCATGGGGCGACGTCAGCCGCGATGAGTTGCGGCTGTTCTTCCTCTACATGCAGGAGATCGAGTACGCCCGCGGCTACCGCAACAACATCGGCCGCGCGCTGCAAGCCTTCTTCAAGTGGTACGCCGCCGAAGAGGAAGTCCCGGACCCGTTCGACAAGTTCAAGGCACCGCCGCCAGAGAAATTAGGGGCCAAGCGCAAACCCATCATCGAGACCGAACAGATGGCCGTGCTAATCAAGGATGCGGAGCGCGGTAAAGGCTTCGAGGACCGCCGCGACGCCGCGTTGTTGAGACTGTTCGCGGCCACCGGCTGCCGGCTCGCCGAGATCACCGGCCTGGAACTCGACGACGTGAACGTGGCCAAGCGGACCGCCCTGGTGACGGGGAAGGGAGGCAAGCAGCGCGTGGTTAAGTTCGACGTCAAAGCCGCGCTCGCGCTCGACCGCTACCTGCGCAAGCGCGCTGAACACAAGGCGTCGAGGTTCACCAACGCCTTGTGGATTGGGGTGCGGCGCAGCGTTCCGATGACGCCGTCGGGGGTGCGCCAGATCGTCCGACGTCGCGGCGCCCGCCTCGGCATGAAGATTCACCCGCACCTGTTCCGGCACACGTTCACCCACAATTGCCTTGACGCTGGGATGGAGGAGGGCGACTTGATGGAACTCAACGGCTGGGAGTCGAGGCAGATGCTTCTGTTGTACGGGTCGGTCGCCAAGGGAGCGCGAGCGCAGCGGGCGTACGACCGCATTGACGTGATGCGCGGCGTCTAACCCTGGTGGGGGAACCGACGCCCCTCGTTGTGCCCGAAGCGCGGACTCGCGGCGCGGCCCTTCGCTGGCGCGGTCCGGATCGGCCGGGGCAGCACCACCGTCGGCTCATCGTTGGGGTTCGAGCTACCGCCGCTCGCCTGCCTGAGGGCCTGCGCGGGTTCGGTCGGGCCGCTACCCGCGATCCGAATCCCATCGGCCCATGCGGCTAGTTCCCGTTCACGCATGGACTCCATGACGTGATCGACCCACGTAGACCACCGCTCCTGCCGGTCCTCTTCGATCTCGTCGCGGTCCTTGTCGCGGTTCGCGCGGTCCTTGAGCAGCGCCCACCCTGCGCCGAGGACAGCAGCACAGCCGGCGAGGGTACCGGCGACGCAGAGGTGGGTGGCGAGGCCAGCGTCGACGGGTTGGTGCCGGTCGATTGCGGCGTGCACGACGACCAGCATCCAGTCAACGAGCGCCGCTGCGGCGACGAGGAGCGTGACCTGGGTGTATCGGCGCGGGGGCTTGGCTTCGCGGCGTCGCGCGAGGATGTGTTCAACGGCTTGCTCGCGGCGCATCTGCGCTCGCTTCGTGATGGCGTCGGCCGGGGTGGTGGCTGCGGGGCGCCGGGGCGGGCCTGTCAACTCTGTACCCCCTGTTCGATCCCGTGAGCGGGACTTCCGGTCCAACGCGCCCGTCCGGAGGTGAACGTTGGGTGGCGGGAGCGTCACATTCATCGTATGTCTCGTGGCGGCGGCGAGGCGGAGTGTCGCGCTTGTCCTGCGACAATCAATCCGGCTGTCGGCTCCTGACCTCCGGTCGGGCACCGATCATGGCCGGCTCGCCCCAGTTCGCCGGGCGAACGGTCCGCTAGTTTCACCGTCGAGTGTTCCCACAGTGGAGTAACTGTCCCAGCACGCTCCGCTGTTAGGAGGGTGCCACGCCGTATCACGCCTGCTACAAACCGAGCGGTAGCTCAGCTTTCACCAGGCGGCATGGCCCTCCTGGCCCGCCGCAGCCCCTCGGCAAGCCCACCACCGCGGCGAACGTGGCGAGCACCCCCATCCAAAAGTCCGACATCACACGTCCTGGTCGGTGTAGTCGATGCCCGGGTCGTGCGGGGTTCGTTCGCCCGGCGCCCGGACTCGCGGTGCTCTCACCGGTGCGATCACCTGCCGGATTACCCGATGCAGCTCCGGCCACTGCGACCGGTCGTGCCCGAGCAGCACGGCGACGGTCACACCGCCGGCCTCGGTCATGTAGACCCGGCGGGAACACGCCGCCGCCGCGCCAAGCCTCGCCCGTTCCCGTCCGTCTTGAGGCTCCACCCGCAGGACCACCGCGTTGACGGCTCGCCGGACCTGCTGGTTGGCGAAGCGGAGCAGCCACCAGCCACCCACCAGGGCGGGGATGGTCGCCAGGCCGAGCAGATAGCCGAGGACGTTCACGCTGCCTCCCGAAGGATCTGGATTTCGTCGATGACGATGAGGAGCCGGGTGGCGTCGGCGATGTCGAGGCAGTGCCGGTCGCCGGTCAGGTGCGCGATCACCTCGGCCAGGGCCGCGTCTGGATCTGCCGGCGGGACCGGAAACGTGTCGGTGCAGCGGTCACGTCGGCGTGCCCGGTCGGGGCAGCGGAGCGCCGTTGTCGGCTCCGGTTTGCCCTGGCCGGCGACATCCTGGACGGTCATCGCCGATGGTGTCCGAGCCGCATGACCATCACGGCGACCTGCGGGTCACGCACCTGGCACACCTCGACGTCGTCGAGCCACACCGTCGACCCCTGCGCCTCCAGCAGGCTCCCATCCCCGACGGCCGCCTCTTGGGTCCGGCCGGTGACGTCGACCGCGAACAAGCTGTATACGGTGTCGGCGCTCTTACTGGCGTAGCTCTCCCCGAGGGGGATGAGGTCGGCGCGGGTGATGGTGTACCCGGACTCCTCCAGCACCTCCCGCACCGCGTCGTCCTCAATGTCGCCGCCCTCGTAGCCGCCGGTGAGGGCCGACAGTTGCGGGTCGAGTGACCAGCAGGGGGTTACCTCGCTCCGGACCAGGTAGTGGCGGCCGGAGCAGGCATCGATAAACGGCAGCACCGCAACGATGCGGCCTTGGCAGCGGTCCTCGTGGGAGAACACGTACCCGTTGATGCCCCGCTCTGGGTCGCGGACGGCCCGCAGGGACAGCCACGGGTTCTCATGCAGGATCTCGATCATCGAATGGTGGTCCTTCCTGGCTGCGCCGCCGCAGCGTTGATGCGTTCTTGCCGGGTCATCCCGCCCCAGATGCCATACAGCTGATACTTCGGCCGCGACAGCGCCCACGCGCGGCAGTCCTCAAGCAGTGGGCACCCCCGGCACGCCGCCTTGGCCCCGTCGGGCCTCTGCCCCGGGCCGGGGAAGAACAGGGCAGGGTCGACGCTGTCGCAGGCGGGGACGATCTCCCGCACGCGGGCGCGGGTCAGGAACTCCGGCCACTGGCCCACGAACTCGTCAACCTCGCCGGCTGCCGGTGGGGCAGCGACAGCAGTCACCCCCGACACAGCGGACCATCCTCGGCCGCGAACATCACGCCCGGCGCCCCACGCTTCTCGTCCCGCACCCAGGCCCGCTCGCCGTACCGGAAGCCGTCGCGGTACCAGCCCGGTTGCGGGTTCACCACCGCCGGCAGGTCGTACCAGTAAGCGCACATCTCCCCAGCGAAGCGCCGGGCTCGATCCGGGTCGAGGGTGCCGAACACCACCACCCCGCAACCGCTGTCGTCCTCCCACGGTCGGGCACGAAGCCCAGCCTTGCGCGGCCGGTACGCCTTGCCGTTCGGCCGCGCGATCACCTCCACGCTGGGCGTCGTCACGTCGTCCCGCCCGTCTCCGGCAGCACCTCGACTGCGTAGACGTGGTACTGGGCCACCTGCGACAACCGTGATCCGAACTGGGCCTTGTCCCACAGGACGATCAACTCAATGTCGGCGGCCCCCCAGCTACGGGACCACCCGGAGTCCGGCTTCTCGGTCAACACCAGAGCCGTCCCGGTGCCGTCCGAGGCCCCCGGCCACTGGTGGCCGCGGTGGTAGACCCGCACCCCGGGGCGGAGGCGGCCGTGCTCGTCGGTGTCGACGTAGCCGCAGCCGTGGAGGTCCGCGCGCATGGTGGCGAGTCGGGCGGCTTCCTCAGGGCTGAGGGAGGCCAGCAGCTCGGCCAGTGGGTCGACGTCGGGGCGCTGCGGGGCGAGGTCACTCACGGGGGGCCTCGGCGCGGCTGTGAGTCGGCGACAGGCACCGGTCAGGCTGGCCGCACTGGCAAACCTCGCCGGGTGCGTGCAGCGGGCACGAAGGGTGGGGGTAAGCGATCTGGTCAGGGCGACCCACGCCGATGTCGGCGGCGGACACGCACAGTCCGTCGCATTCGGGATCGCTCGGCTCCGGTATGGCGGCCGGGGTTCCGGCGATACCCCTGCGGATAGCCTCGGCGCGTCCCTTGTCGGTGATTCGCAGCTCGTACTGTTGGTAGTAGCTGGCACCCACGATTTCGGCGAGCCCTCTCGCGATCAGGGCGCGAGCGGTGCGGTCCCAGACGGACCACCGGGTGATGAACATCTGCGGTTTGGTCGCGATGTCGGTCAGCAGTTCGAGCATCGGCGGCGACAGCCCGATGGCCTTGCGGGTGCCGTCAGCCATGGCGTGCATCCTCGGTCTGCTGGGCGAACGCCTCGATCGCGTCCAGGTGCTCGGGCTGCAACCCAACCCGGTGGTCCGGGCGGATCAGCAGTGCCCGCCCGTCGGCGGTCAGCTCCCCGTGCAGGGGGCCGTCGTTGGGCATCGGCACCACGTCGTCGTCGGTCCAGACCAGCCGGCGGCCCTCAGCGATGACCCGGCGGGCGGCGGCGATCTTCGCCAAGATCGCGGCGTACCCGTTGATGTCCTCGGTGAAGGCCCGGCCCAGTTCGGGCAGCGACCAGAGCCGTTCGAGCTGGTCCACGTACGCACACCAGGTGGAGCACCAACGCACCTCTACCGTGCCAGCCAGGTGCAGGGCCTCGATGCGCTCGATGAGGGCGGGTGCCCACCGGAGGATGTAGTCGACGCCGGAGTAGTACGCCGTCCCCTCGCGTGCCGCGGCGGACCAGCCGGGCTCGCGGGCGTTGACGACGCCGTCGACGTCGAGGAGCCACACCGGCGGCAAGCTGTCGAGGTCCGGGTTGCCGTGGGCGGCGAGGATGCCCCAGCCGGCGCCGGTCGGGTTGTACGGGTACGCGCCGAGGACGTCTTTGCCCTCAGTGATGTCGACGTGGATCCACCCGGCCTGCCGCTGTTCGCTGGCCGCCGCGAGGACGTTCGCCGGGGGAGTGGTGGCTACGTTCGCCACGGCCGGGTGCCCGTGTGGCGAGAACTGCACCAGACCGTCGGCGACGTCCTGGAGCAGCCGCACGCGGGTCTTGGTCGGGTACAGGCTCATCGCCGTGCCCGCAGTCGTTCGGCCATGCGGTCGGCCCGCTCGCGCAGGTGGTCGGCGAGGGCGATGAGGTCGTCGGGGTTCTCGACCTCGATTCCCCCGACGCTGATCGCGCCGCCGAGGTCGAGGACGGTCAGGTTGCGCCGGTTGACGCCGACCAGGAGGGCGTGACCCTTGCTGGGGTAGACGCCCGGACCGAGCCGGGGTTCGTCGTGGGTGTGCGCTTCGTCGGCGAGTTGCAAGGCGGTCAGGTCCGGGCAGGTGGTCATGGTTATGGCTCCTCAGCGTGCGTGCAGGTAGGCGGCGAACTCGTTGCCGTCGTGGGTGCCGCCGACCTCGCGGACGCGGACCGTGGCCGAGTTCCAGCCGGCGGCGATCGGCTCGCCGACGATGTGGAAGGTGTTGCCGTGGGCGGTGAACTGCTGGCCCTGGGCGACGCGAGGGGCGTCGAGGACGTAGGTGCTCGGCGCGGTTTGGGTGGCGGTGACCATGACGTCCCCCATCGAATATCAGTAGTGGTTACATCTATCAAGCTACGGCAAGCGGGCCTGACCTGCCAGGACTTCTGCCAAGTTCACCGGACCGGGAGCAGTGGCGACGGCGGCAACGCCCGGTCCTGCCCACCGCCCTGCAAATACCGCTGGTGCATCGCCAGGATCACGGCCCGGCCCACCCGTGCCGGACCCTCCCGGCGGGCGTCGCGGGCCACGCACGTCTCGAACGGGACCTTCGTGAAGTCGACCACCCGATACCAGGCACCCACCTGCTCCGCGATCTCCGCCAACCGCAGCAGGTGCAGGTCGTCGAGGTTGGTGCTGTCCTCCACCACCGACACCCCGAGGCGCAGCAGGCCCCGGATGCCCTCGTGCGTCACGACGGTCACCTGCCGCTCGTGCTCCTCGGTGCCGATCCACCCGCCGTGCAGCATCTTCCGCGTGTCGTCGCGGCTGATCCGCGCCCGGTTCGACCGGTCCTCGGCGACCCACTGCTCGGCGAACGTGGTCTTGCCGCACCCCGGCAACCCCTTGGTCGCGAGCATTTCTGGCCGGGCGCTCATCGCAGGAACCCGTGCACGGTGTACGACACGACCCGGCCGAACCGCTTCGCTACCAGCGCGGACCCACTGTCCGCGATCGGCCGCTCATTGAGCAGTGCGGCGGCGTGGCCGACCCTCTGCCGCGTAGCCAGGCCGACGTGCGTGAGGGCGTGCAGGGCGTCCACCCGGATCGGCGGCGGCATCTCCGCCGCCACGACCAGGCCGGCGACCGCGCGCACCGCATCGACCATCCGCTGCCGCTGCGGCGCCGGGTCGTCGGACAGCCACGACAGCCGCACCTCCACGTACTCGACGCCCCCGACGCTGCGGCCCGGGTGGGTAAGGAATCGGGGGCGCAACCCCACCTTGCCGGCGACGACCGGATCGGCGGCGACGACCGCAGCCCACCGGGCGTCGGCCTCCCCGAAGCTGATGTGCAGCCCGTGCGGGGCCGGGACCTGGCCGGCGTCGAGCAGGTCAGCGAGCGCGCCCAGCTCGGCCACCACGCCCGTCACGATGTCGCCTCCGGGCCTGTGGCCGGCGGGTCGATGTAGTAGGCCCGCAGCTTGTCCAGCATGGGTGTCACCTCGTCGCCCTGGGGGAAGCCGTGGGCCTCCATCGCCGGCCACAACCTGGCGAGCATCCGGGCGAAAGCCCGGTCCCCGCCCATCCTGAGCAGGTGGAACAGGGCGTCGCGGAACGCTGAGGTGACCCCGCAGCACTGCAACAGGTCGTCCTCGTCGCGCTGGCGGAACTCGCACCACTCCTCGGCCGTCAGCGGCCCGATCAGGTTGGCGGGCTCGTCGTCGGGCTCGGCGTCGTCGGCGTGCGCGTTGTGCTCCTCCCAGTCCATGACCATGTCCTCGGACGGGTGCCCGTACTCGTCGAATCCGGGCATCAGACGCCCTCCGACCCGTCCGGCCACACGATGCGGGGCTCCACCCTCACCGCGCGCCGTCCGTGGATCTCCACCCTCCACAGGTCGCCCGGGCGTTCCCCGGAACAGTCGAGCCGGCCAATGAACTCGTGGCCGGGGTAGGCGTCGATCACCTCCTGCACGTCCTTGACGAGGTGACGGCCCTGCGCCTCATCGCCCCACGTCGACAGCAGCGCGGTCGCCGACCGCATGTTCAGGACACCCTCGTCCGTCTCGACCTCCTGCTCCTCGATACGGAACTTGGCGTCCTTGTGGTGGCGGGCCTTGTCGGGCAGGAAGACGCTGTCCCTGATCTGCCCCCACGGGATCGGCGGGACGATCTCGATCTCACCGGTGATACTCACGAAGTAGCTCATGCTGGTTGCCTCCTCGGCGGGTGGTGGTCAGCGCCGGCCGGTGGCCAGCAGTTGGGTTCGGGGCAAGCTGTCGCGGGGGTCGCCCATGCAGCACAGGCAGCCGTGGTCGCAGCGGGTCCGGCCCGGCGAGCCCGGTCGGCGGACGGTCTGGACTGGCCGCAGGTGCTCCCGGGTCATGCACGTCTGCCATCCGGTGACGGCGCTGTGCAGCCGCCAGCGGGGCTGGCCGTCGACCTGCTCGCAGCCGTCGCCGCACCGGCCGATCACGAACCCCTGCCAGCCGGTCGATGGGCCGGCGCAGATCCGCGCCCCGTCCCCTTGCTGGGGTGTCCACCGGGGGTCGTCGCCGGCCTCGGCGGCGATGCGCCAGGTGGCGGCCCGCCGGACCCGGTCCTGTACGGCGGCGCGGCGGGACTGCTCGGCGGCGACGGTCGCGGCGCTCGCGGCAAGCCAGTCGGCGAGCGCGGTCAGCTCCCGGTCGTTGACGTCGCTCAGGTGCAGGTCGGGGAACGTCGGGAGGGCCATGGGGCCACCGCCTCTCGCGGATCTCACTAGTGGTTACATCTATCAAGCTACGGCATGTCGACCCGGCTTGCCAGGACTTCTACCAAGTTCAGCCGGTCGCGGCGAGCGGCAACATCGGCTGCACCTGCGACCGCGCCGCCCGTCCCCGCTGCGCCGCCCCCCACTCCTGTGCCGCCCGAGGGCAGTTCGTCTCCCACCGCACCAGGCCGTGCGGGCACAACCCGACATGCCTGCGGGCATCACCGGACCAGTCCGCCGAGTCCGTCGACGCGATTAGGCCGCCCACCTGGTCCAGCAGGGGGCCTTTCCCGCCGAGGGTGTGCAGCCGGGTCAGGCCGGCGGCGTGCAGCAGCCGCACGATCGCCGCGGCCTCCCGCACCGGCCGCCGCAGCAGCGCACCGACCGCCACCGCCGGCTCCGCCCGCAGGTCGATGCCGGCCGCCGCGTACATGGCGGCGTGCCGCAGGTACCCGGCCGGTGTAGTCCCGGTCAGCAGGGCGGCGATGTGCACGCCCGTGTCGGCTGCTCGCAGCTCCTGCACCGACGCGAGGGTGCGCCGCTGGTGCTCGACCTCGGTTAGCCCGGTGCGGGCCAACGCCTGCCGGGAGGCGGGCCAGTCCTGCGGCGCCGCCCACCGGAGCCGGCCGATCTCCTGCCCGTATCGGCGGATGTCCGCCGCGTACGCGCCGGCCGGGACCGTCCACCCTGCGTAGCGCATGATCTGGTCGTAGCCGCCCGAGTCCAGCAGCCACTCCTCGACCGCGACCGGCAGGTTCACCACCCCGCGCAGCCGCACGTACGACACGAGGAGCCGCACACCCCACCAGAGGGCGGACACGTCCCCACCGAGCCACACAACCGGCCCGGGGGAGTCGGGCTCGGGCTCGGGGGCGGTCGCCGCGGTTACGTTGGGGCGGCCGATGATTGCGTTGACGTGCCGCTGATCCCCGTTGCCGCCGCACGCCTCGTAGACGTCCTGCACCCACACGTCGAGGGTCCGCAGGGCCTCGTCCAGGCGGGCCAGGTAGGGGCGGGGGAGCAGCGCGTACACATCGCTGCCCCAGTCGATGCCCAACGCCGCCGCCTGGCCGGCGAGCGTGGCCGCGGTGACCGACCCGGGCTCCTCGATTCGCAGGTCGTACGGGTCCAACTCGGTGGCCGGGTCGATCAGGCCGTGCATGGCGGACAGGATCAGCACCCGCGCTGGACGGCCCAGTTCCTCGGTGTCGAGGCGCGCGGATCGCTCGGCGTTCTCGAAGGTGTGCCGGAACAGGCTGCCGACGTACAGGTCCCGGGCCGGTGCCCGCCGGTCGAGCTTCTGCCCGCCGCACGGCACGACGTAGGTGATCCCCGCATACCCTGGCGCCGGCGCAAGGGCCTCGGCGGGCGGTGTCATCCGAGCCCCGCCGGGCGGCCACCGATCACCATGGACCGCTCGATCAGCCGCCGGGCGGTCGCCTCCGGCACGAACCCACCCTCGGGCCGGCACCCGTGCGGGCAGGCCATCTGCTCGACGAGGCCGTAGAGCCGGCAGATGAGCGGCCGAACGTCGCGGACGGAGCAGCGGTTGAGCTGCGTCAACGCCGGGCACGGCATGTCCAGCGGGGTGACCTCGACACCCCGCTCACGGACGCGCTGCTGCTCGACGGGGGTCATGACGATCGCGGTGCACGACTCGTGGCACAGGCCCTTGCAGTCGATTTCGGGCAGCTCGGCGTAGAGCTGGTCCATCTCGGCCACCCGGTCCCGGCCCCGGCGAGCACGCCGCCGACTCACTTGGCGTCCCGTCGGTACTTCGCGGCCCGTCGGTCGAAGGTAGTTGCGGACCTTGATCCACTCGTCAAGGACGTCCTCGACCTGCTCGTCCGTAGCTTCCGTGCCGGTCTTCTCCAGCACGTGCGTCCGGATGGTGTCGTTCTCCAGGCCGTCAAGCATCTCGACGAACAGGTCACATCCGAGCGCCCGGCTCAGTGCCTCGCTGTCCACCCCTGTCACCGCCCGCCCGTCGAGGCGAGGCGCAGCGGTTCGAGGATGTGGGCCAGGCCGACCCGCATCACCTCGTCGGCGTCGACGGCCGACAGGGTCGAGCAGTCGTCGATGAATCGGCCGGGGGTGTCGAGGTCACCCAACTGCACCCGCCACCGGCCGCCCCGCTTCTCGGCCTCGACGTACCGGCGGACGTCGGTGGCGTTGCTGCCGATCCCGATGGACTCCATGCCCGTGTTCGAGTGCTGAACGAAGACGGCGACCCCGTCGATGACCTGGTGGCTTTGGGCGAACACGATCATCTTGTTGAGGTCGATCGCCAGCCCGGCGGCGTCCTGGTGGGCCTGTTGGGCGGCGCGCTGCGCGTCGCTGAGGCTGAGGTAGTAATCACGGCTGGCGTCGAGGACGGCGTCCATGGCCGCGTCCCACTCCGCGCTGTCCGGGTCCACCGCGCCGAGGGCGACCGGGGAGACGAACTCGGGGATGCTCCGGTAGTTCGGGTCTTCCTCGGCGGCGTTGCGCCGGGTGACCGCGTCGAGGTGCGCGGCGCGGATCGCGTCGAGCGCCCCGAGGGTGGCGATCAGGTCCGCGTTCGTAGGGAGCAGGTCGGCCCACTGAGGGAGTCCGGCGATGGCCTGGCGGGGCACCGCGATGGGCTCTCGGGCCTCTTCGTTGCTGGTCATCTGCCCAACCTCCCGGCAATCTTGGTAGCGGTTACATCTATCAAGCTACGGCAAGGCGGGCGGTTAGGCCACGACTTCTACCAAGTTCCCCCACGCGAAAGGCCCCTCCGACCTGGGCAGGTCGGAGGGGCCAGACCCCACGGCGGACGGCATCAGGTTGGAGACCGAGGCCGGATTCGAACCGGCGTGCGCGGTTTTGCAGACCGCTCCCTGACCACTCGGGCACTCGATCCTGCGTACCCCCGACTGGAATCGAACCAGCGACACCCGGCTCCGGAAGCCGGTGCTCTATCCACTGAGCTACGGGGGCATGGTGCGCGTCCCTGGTGCCGACCCAGGTCTGCTCGAAAGCGCCGGATTTACAGTCCGGGGGGCGTGCCGCCGCCCACGACGCGCAAGACAACGAGGAGTCGGCGGGGGAGGGAAAGCCCCGGGCCGAGTCGCCTTGCAGGACGAAACGGTAGCCGGGGCCCCTTGATGTACGCGGCACTGCCGCGTCCACGGTAGCAACATCCCTACTACGAAGATGCAGCCGCTAGCAGCGTACCGACGGCGGTTTGCGACGGCCACCGAGCCGCGCCGGGGTCCTCATGGAGTTGGGGTGACTGGCCGGTACTGACCCGGCATCTGCGGGGCCACAACCCGCCGCTCTGCCATTGAGCTACAGCCACAACTGCGGCCCGAAGGCCAGTACCCGCGGAAGGTGTCGAACCTCCGACCCCCTGGGTGTAAACCAGGCGCTCTCCCGTTGAGCTACGCGGGCTTGGCTCCGGCGGCAGGGCTCGAACCTGCACCTGTACGCATTAACAGTGCGTTGCCCTGCCAATTGGGCGACGCCGGAATGGTCGCGCGTGCGGGACTCGAACCCGCTTCATGGGCTTGAAAGACCCAGGGCCTACCCATAACCGAACGCGCGTTGCGTGCCCCGAGCTGGATTCGAACCAGCGGCCCCCGGTTTGTCGAACCGGTGCTCTCCCACTGAGCTACCAGGGCAAGGAGTAGAGGGCTGGTCGCGGAGTGTGTGCCGCGCTTACGCCCGGCACTCCCTGTGCCAGGGCCGACCCGAACGGATAGGGACGTGGTGGCGGGGGCGGGATTCGAACCCGCGTTCTCCGGCTTATGAGGCCGGCGAGGACAACCGAACTCCTCTACCCCGCAGTGGGCCGCCGGGGACTCGAACCCCGAACCTACTGATTAAAAGTCAGCAGCTCTACGCCATTGAGCTAGCGGCCCGAAATAGACGTCCCCCGGGCAGGACTCGAACCTGCGACGACCCGGTTTAGGAAACCAGCGCTCTATCCGCTGAGCTACCGGGGGATTTGGTACGCCGAGTGGGACTCGAACCCACGACCTACTCATTAAGAGTGAGCAGCTCTGGCCGCTGAGCTACCGGCGCATGGCGGAAGGTAAAGGAGTTGAACCCTCGGGCTTTCACCCGGTGCCGGTTTTCGAGACCGGTTGCGGACCTGTTCCGCACTACCCTCCATGAGTCGGGCTGACAGGATTCGAACCTGCGTCCTCGCGGTCCCGAACCGCGCGCTCCACCAAACTGAGCTACAACCCGTTGAGTCGGGATAGCCGGATTCGAACCGACGACTTCCGGTCCCCCAGACCGGAGCGCTACCTGACTGCGCCATATCCCGAAAGAGCCCCCGACTGGAATCGAACCAGCGACACCGAGATCCGTAATCTCGTGCTCTATCCACTGAGCTACGGGGGCATGTTGCAAGCGAGGGAAGCCGGCCGGTACGCCGGGTTCTGTCCCACCCCGGAAGGTGGGGGCGACCATCCATCTCGGCCTACCGTCGCCGGCAGGCTCTAGCGGCCAACCCGCACGCATCAGGCGGGCAGCCCGCGTGCTGTTCGGCCTTGCTCCGGGTGGGGTTTACCGTGCCGCCACCGTCACCGGCAGCGCGGTGGGCTCTTACCCCACCGTTTCACCCTTACCGGCTGTCGAGCTGCCGGCGGTCTGTTCTCTGTGGCACTGTCCCGCGGCTTTCGCCGGGTTCCCGTTAGGAACCACCCTGCCCTGCGGAGCCCGGACGTTCCTCGGCGAGCTGGTGGGCTCGACGCGGTCGCCTGGCTGGCATTCTCGCTGCGTGCCGACGGCTGGATTCGAACCAGCGGCCCCCGACTTATCAGGTCGGTGCTCTTACCGGGCTGAGCTACGACGGCTTGGCGGAGGGACCGGGATTCGAACCCGGGCCGGGTTTCCCCG
The DNA here is from genome assembly GCF_026342015.1 of Micromonospora lupini. Classification (NCBI taxonomy): domain Bacteria; kingdom Bacillati; phylum Actinomycetota; class Actinomycetes; order Micromonosporales; family Micromonosporaceae; genus Micromonospora; species Micromonospora lupini. The sequence continues at coordinate 2,823,765 of NZ_JAPENL010000001.1, read as the reverse complement.
GTCTGCCTTAGCAGGGCAGCGCCATAGACCGCTCATGCCACCCCTCCGTGCGCGCCCCGTACCGGACTTGAACCGGCGATCTCCGGATTGACAATCCGGCGTCCACTCCTGGCTGGACCAACAGGGCTTGGTGGAGACGGGCGGAATCGAACCGCCGACCTCTGCATTGCGAAAGCAGCGCTCTACCAACTGAGCTACGACCCCAAGACCCGGGCGGACTCGAACCGCATCTCCCCGTTGTCGCGGGGCGGTGGCGCCCATCCACCTTCCGGGTGTTCCCGGTCACCGCGCCGCGTCAGCGCCGTGTTGCCGGGTTCCGCGTTCGCCCTCGACACCGCCCCGCCGGGCCGTGCTTGGCTGGGCCGCGGCGGGCCTGTCGTGCGCTCGGGGAGAGTCGAACTCCCACGCCTTGCGGCACCGGCTTCTGAGGCCGGCGTGTCTACCAGGTTCCACCACGAGCGCGTGGTTGGTGCGTGCCGACGAGGGGACTCGAACCCCGGACCTCTCCGTTATGAGCGGAGCGCTCTGACCACCTGAGCTACGTCGGCGAGAGAGCCACCGGTCGGACTCGAACCGACTGCCTACGTCTTACGAGGACGTCGCTCTACCAGGTGAGCTACGGCGGCAAGGTGTGGAGCCGGCGACCGGGATCGAACCGGCGCGCGTCGCCTTACAAGGGCGGTGCTCTGGCCATCTGAGCTACGCCGGCTTGGTGCTCTCGGCGCGAGTCGAACGCGCACATGACTGCCATCTCGGGACAGCGCCTCTGCCGTTGGGCTACGAGAGCATCGGTGGTGGGGGCCGGTGTGGCGTTCAGCAGCGCTACCGGCCGCCACATCAACCCCCACCCAGAACCCGGCCCGACTGGTCGATACGGGCCGCACGCAGGTCCGTTAGCGTGGCGGGTTCCTTTGCTGCGGGCGGAGGACTCGAACCTCCAACCTCCCGGGTCAGAACCGGGTGTGCTGCCAGATTGCACCAGCCCGCATCGCGGCCGGCGGGGTGATGGCCCGCCGGCCGGGTCAGCGCTGCGGCAGCGACCCCCACGCGGGCACGAGCGGCTTGATGCGGAGCACCATGCCGGCCTCGGCCGGGGTCCGGTCGCCCTTCGCCTGGTTGCAAGGGGCGCACGCGCTGACGGTGTTCCGCCAGGTGTTCTGCCCACCCCGCGAGCGGGGCAGGATGTGGTCGACCGTCGCGGCCGGACCCGAGCAGTAGCCGCACCGGCGGCCGTCGCGGGCCAGGACACCGCCCTTGGACCAGGCGGGGCCGTGGGTGTACCGCCACCGGGTGACGACGTACCGCACCAGGCGGACGACCTTCGGCATGGGGAACACACCGAGGGTCCGGTCGGGTTCGGCTTCGTGGATCTCGGCGACCCGGCGGCACAGCATCCGGATCGCGTGGGCGACCGTGACCCGGTGGAGGGGTCCAAGGTCGGCGTTGATGACGAGTACGGCGTCCACCAGGTCCCTCCCCTCGGGTGTCGTAGTGGACCGCGACGGGATGTCGCTTTGTCTCTATCTAAGAGACATTGAGCGGCTACCGGGACTCGAACCCGGGACCTCCACCTTGGCAAGGTGGCGCGCTACCAACTGCGCTACAACCGCGTGGAGCCGACGCGGGGATTCGAACCCCGGACCTCACCCGTACCAAGGGTGTGCTCTTCCACCTGAGCTACGACGGCGTGGGTGCCTCTCCCACAATGGGCGGGAACGTACCTGTCGCCCCTGAGGCGATTCGGTCCCGCTGGTGCCGGGTCGGCCGGTCGTACGGTTTTACCGTGGTCACAACGAGGCGTCCGGTGTACGAACCGGGTCAGATCCCGACGAGGTCGCCGTGGGCCTGGGCAACCAGGCACGGCCACGGCCGCCTCGGGCACACCAGGCACATCCACTGCCGACGCACCTCATCCCAGTGAGGCCGGTGGAACCTTGGAGGGAGCGCCCGCCGGGCGGGCTCGGTCAGTCCGGCGATCCTCGGCATGTCCTCGACGGTGAGACGCTGCGGTGCCGAAGGGCGGCCAGCAGCACAGTGCGGGCACCGCCGAGTCAGGCTGCATCGGGCCGCTGCGGCAGATGCCTGAGGCGGGCGCTGCTCGGTTGGAGCCGCGGTGGCCTTCGGTGCCGGTGGCCGTCCGGTCAGAGCCGCAAGGGCATCGTTGTAGTCGGCGCCGGTGGCCCTGCAGAACGCCTCGATCTTGTCCAGCCCTGGCGTGGTCGCCCAGCCGCCAGCGATCCATCGGAAGACGGTGGACTTGCTAACACGTCCGTCGACTACCTCGCTGATGGGCTTGCCTTGCTCGTAGGCGGCGTTGTCGATGGCGATGCGAACGAACGCTGAGAACCTGTCCTGTGCTGTCTGCTCCATGTGGTCCCCCCGGACTCTTGACCTTGGAGGGTAGCCACCAATACGTGAGACTGGCATGGTGCCCTGCGGCGGATTCGAACCGCCAACCCGCCAGGTTTGAGCTGGCGCCCTCGTGCCAGTTGGGGTAGCAGGGCATCGAGCTGGGGGCGGAGGATTCGAACCCCCACGGCCTGAACCAAAATCAGGTGGCCTGCCCGTTAGCCGAGCCCCCAAAGCGTGAACAGGGCAGGTACTCGGGGGCGGTGACCCTCCGCGCTGACTCGGGGAGCTACCCCGCGCCGGCCGTCGACCAAGCTGCGCAACCTGGCCTCTGGTTTCACGGCGTCCGCCGCCCCTGTTTCCCTGCCCCGTCGAGCGGTACCGGGGACTCGAACCCCGCCCAGCAGCTTGGAAGGCTGCCGCTCTACCCGATGAGCTAGCACCGCATGACGTACGTAGGCCGTACGGGACTCGAACCCGTAACCTTCCGGCTGAGAACCGGGTGAGCTGCCAATTGCTCCAACGGCCCATGAAGCCGGCAGGGGGCCGGGAGCCTCGCCCGGGAGGTTCCCCCCTGCCAACGTGCCCGCTCACGGAGTCGAACCGTGCCACTCCCGGGCTTCAACCGGGCGCCCCACCGCTGGGGCCTAGCGGGCGAGAGGTGCGCCAGTCTGCGGGCATCCGCCGGGAGTCGAACCCTCCACGGGCAAGGTGGCCACCCCGCTCCGCGTACCCGGTCCCCGAGTCAAACGGGGTCGCAGCCTGACGACTTGCGCGGCCGTACGCCCGCGCCGCTCACAGGGTGTCCCAGCTTGCCCCGCTTGCTCGCGGGGGCGGTGACGAGCCGCCCGGCCGGGGGTCACCCGGGTCCGTATTCGCTGACACACCCTCGTGGAGCCGAAGGGAATCGAACCCATGACCTCTGACCTGCCAGATCAGCGCTCTAACCAACTGAGCTACGGCCCCAAGATGTCGACCCCGGCCGGCGGCGGGCAATGGTGCTGCCGCCGGCCGGGTGTCGTCTGTATGCCATCCGCTGTGGAGTTAAGAATGATCATCGCCAAGCCGGCCACGAATGGTCGGGACGTTGAGCAGGGGTGACAGGACTCGAACCTGCAACCTTCGGCTTTGGAGGCCGCTGCGCTACCAGTTGCGCCACACCCCTATGAACTTCTGTCGAGTACGAAAAAGCCGCCCTGCCCCTTGCGGGTGGGCGGCTTCCGAGTCCGAGGACCGGGCTAGTCGCCCCACCTACCGAGCTTGAAGTTGTCGACGGAGGCTGCGGTGATGGCCACGCACCACTCCCCGCGCAGCGACAAACGCTGCTGCGGTTCTGGGTTCGTGTGGCGCATCATGACCGGCTGCTCCTCATTGGTTCGTTCGGTTGGTGTTGACCGTAGGTTCCCGGCGGGCAAGCGAGCAACGGAGTTTCCGTCCGCTTGCTCACCCACCGGGTAACCGTGGCACTACTGACGGTACGACACGGCAGGGCCGGTGGCAATAACTTCTACCGAGTTCCCGCTGAAGTTTCGTCACGGAGTGCCGCTACGACCAGATTTCGTGCTTCGGATCCCAGAACACCGCGTAGAACTCAGGGTCACGGCGGAACCCGTACAGCCGCCCCGGGCCGCTGATCCGCAGCCGGCTCACGCACGTCTCGTCGATCAGGCCCAGCTCGACCAGTCGGTCCTTCGCCGCCTTGTTCGGCAGGCGGGCCGGGTCTCCGTAGTCCTTGCCTGGTTCGCCGGAGAAGACCTGGAGCGGGGGCATTTGCTCCATGTCGCAGACCCGCCGCATCATCGCGACGATCTCGTCCGACGACGACACCGACAAACACCACGGACCGCCGTAGTCGAACCGGTTCCACCTCACCCGCAGCAGATGATCAGCTTGGGCAGTGAACAGGGCAGGGCGGCCGGCGCGGGCAGGCACCGCCTTCCGGGGGGCCCCAGCGTCGACTCTGGACGCTGGGACCTTCTTCCCAGAACCCTTGGCCACACGGAGAAACTTACTCCGAATCGCCGTCGGTCGAAGTCGCCACACCCAGGTAGTACTCGTGCATCGACGCGGTCGTGATCTCCGCGTGACCACGAGCCATCGGCGCGAGTCCGGCGCTCTCCCGAGCCTTCACCCAGGGGTCCTCGTGATGGGTCAGGTCGGACAGGTGATGTGCGGTCATGTCGCCGTAGAACTCCAGCACGGCATCGATCGTTTCCCGCTCGGCGGTGCTGAGTTCGTTCGGGTCGCCGTCGAAGTCAGCGGGGCTGAGGGTGAGTCGGCCGCGGTGCATCGCGTACAGGTCGGGGATGACTGGCCCGTTCGCCCACGCTTCGATGCGCTCACCGAACAGGGGTTCGTCGTCCCAGACGAGATGCCAGGCTTGGGCGTAGTAGCAGAGCTTTTGCAGCTTCATCGCTGTGATCGGGCCGAGCTGGGTCAGCACGTAGACGGCTACGGTTTCGATGCGGGCCATGTCGATCACCTCCGGGATGGGGGGAGTCCCGTGCCTCCTCGGTGGTGAGGCGGTCACAGGGTAGCGGCTGCCTACGATGGTTCTAAGGACAACGTTACGCCGTTGTTATCGCTCGGCTGACCTTTTGTCCTACGTTGCGCGTTACGTCAGTAAACACGGCCGCTGGTGAGATACACCACGCCGTGCGGAGTACGCCGAAGGTAACGCCTTTAAGCGGGTCTAGTGACGGCCCGTAACGGATAGACCCCGATGCCCGATCATCCGTCGGTAGTCCGCCCACTCGCCCGTCCAGGTGGCCAGCCCGTGCACCCACTGCGCGGTGCTCCGTTGGGACTTGGTCAACCACTTCGCGGCGCACTCCGACGCGAAACGGTCCAGCACAAGCCGGTCAGCCGCCGCCCAGGCGGGGAACCGCCCCAACCACGCCTCGGCCTGCTCCGGGGTGTGGCCGCTGCCGATCAGCCACTGCACCAGCAACGCCAACTCCACCCACGGCGCGGCCTTGGTCGTGTACGCCCAATCGACGATCCGCAGGTCGCCCGCCGTCATGATCAGGTTGGTCGGGTTCAGGTCCGTGTGAACCAGCCCCGGGCCGGCCGCCGCGGGCAGCTCGAACCCGAGGCGGCTGGCCGGGTCGTACCAGGTGCCGGCCGGCGCCGGAGTTGCCTGAAGCCGGTCGAGGGCCGCGGCGAGCACATCGAGGTCGGGACTGCCGGGCGACAGGTCAGGGTGGGGGCCGTGCAGGTGTTCGGTCGCCACCACCAACCAGCCGTCGACTTCGAAGTGCCACAGCACGGCTGGCGGCCACCGGTCGATGATCGTGGTGGCCGCCAGCTCGTAACGCAGCGACGGGACGCTGATGGGCCCGGAGGCCGCCTTGACGAAGATCGTCGCGTCCGGTCCGACGACGGTCGAGGCGATCTCGGCGTGGTCGCCCGTGGTCGCGGGGATGACGTCGAAAGCCCCGCCGACCCGTTCGGCGATCTTGTACGTGACGGTTGCGGGCAGGGCGGTCCAGTCACTGCGCATGGGTCATCTTCTCCGTTCGACCTCAGCCCTTATTGCCGGGCTGGGGCGGGTTCGGCGGGCAGCAGCTCTCGGCCGCGCCGTCCCAGAATTCCATGTCCACCAGATAGCCGGTGCCACGCAACGCCATCAGCGTGTACGCGATGGCGGTGCCGTCCTCCATCTCCCGCGTGAGGATCGGACGGTGGTGCACGTACCCGCCCGCGATCTGCTCGCACGCGGCGGTGTACGCCTCGCTGCTCTGCAACAGCGCGTGCCAGACGGCGTCGACCGGTGTGGTCGGGACCACGCGGTAGGTTTCGCCGCCCGGCAGCTTCATCCCGAAGCCCGGGGCCTTCACCGCGTCGGCGTGGGCCTTCAGGAACACGAGGAACTGTCCCACGGCCCGTTCGGCGTAGGTGTGGGTGACCTCCTGCCGGGCGGCGAAGTAGCCGGCGAGTTCGTCGAACGTGCCCTTCGAGACGAGCGTTCGGGGGTCCGCTTCGGTGCCGACCGGGTGGTTCGTGGTTGTGCTCAAGACTCCTCCTACGGGTGACGAGGTCGCCGCGGTGTTGGTTCCGCGCCGTGGGCCTTGCCTGTGCAGTGACCGGCGGCGACTGCCGAGGAGATCGAGGATCCTCAGTGGTCGCCGTCGATCTAACACAACGTAGGCGGGGGGTTACGGGAGGGCTGACCCGCCGTGGGGGACTACCCCACGGCGGGGCACCTGTCTACTGCTGGGCGGCCGGCGCGGCGAGGAGGGCCGGCACGTCGGCAGCCGCGAGCAGCCGCACCCGACCGGCGTCGAGCTGCCCGGGGTGTAGCGCGAACACTTCCGCGCCGTCCGGCGCCGGCAGGTCACCGCAGGCCACGAACTGCAAGCCGGCCGTCGCCGCATCCTGGGGTGTGGCTGGGGCGTCGCTGATCCCGGTGCGCAACCGCAGCGCGAACGTCGACACCGACTCACCCTCCGCGCGGCGGAACAGCGCCATCCCACCGGGGCCACGCACGATGACCTCACGGGCGCGGGCGGCGGCGATCCACCGGCCCAGCTCCCCGAGGGTGACCCGGCCACCGGCCTCGAACGAGTCGACCAGGGCCCGCGCCGCCGAGGCGAACTGGTCGCTGTGGCGGTGCACGGAGTGGTGAGTGCCGGTCACCCGGGCGGCCACGTCCAACCACCGCATCGTCCGCGCGTGCAGGTCCACCACGAACGGGATGGTCACCTTGCCCGGCCCGGTGAGGTCGAACCGCTGCTCCACCGAGCGGGCGTCGAACGGCTCGCCCCGCTCGCCGGCCTGGTCGCGGACCATGAACCCGGCGAACGCCTCCGCCATGTTGACGAACGGCACGTTGTTGTAGCTGAGCACGGACATGACCGCGTACCGGCCGCCCTGCTCGGCGAGGACGTCCATGTCGAGGTCGATGAACTCGGACGCGCCGCGCGGCGCCGGGGCGGACGTGAAGTCACCCGAGTGGACCGCGCCGGGCATCCGCAGGCTGGTGTAGTCGCACTTCCCGACGTACTCCCACTCCGCGTTGTAGATGGCGACCGACAGGTCCAGGTCGACGCGCTCGTCGGACTCCATCCAGTGCAGGAACAGCCGCACGACCCGGCCCGCCGGGATCGGCAGCACCGAACCGCGCGTGAGGGTGACGAGAGCGCGGAAGGCGGTGCGCTCCGCGAACGGGACGATCACGCCTTCCAACGCGGTGTCCACGACGGCCCGGTCGACGGCCGGCAGCGCGGCGGCACGCTCGAACACGGCAGCCTTCAACGCCCGCTCGGCCTGCGCGACGAGGTGCAGGGGCAGCGGCTCGCGGGTGTCGCCGATGACGTGTGCGGTGCCGGTGCGGCCGGCGGGGAAGAACACCCGCCGCTCGTGCGTGACCGCCCGGGTGCGGATCTCACCCAGGGCCGACAGGGCCACCGCCGGGGCGGCCTGCCGGGCGGCCCGGCCGATCTCCTCGACCAACTCCGCGTGCCGGCCGGCGCCGATGCGCAGGAGGTGGTCGGCGCGGCGCAGCAGCTCGCCCGGACGGGCGCGCAGCGCACGCACAGCGGCGGTGACGTCACCGTCGCGAAGGGCCTCCTCGACCCGGCGGGCCCGGATGGCGACGAACACCCGGCCGTTGCGGACGCGAACGTGTTCCGTGCGGGCAGCGCCGCCGCTGAGCACGCCGCTGAGCATCAGCGACCCGGCCTGTACCGGAGTCAGCACGGTGCCGCGCAGCGCGGCGATCGCCAGCGCGACGTTCGGCCACCGGTGCGCGTGCTCGCCCGGGTGTAGGCGCTCGCCGACGGCGATCCACGCCCGACGGTGCCGGCGCATGTCCTCGACGAGCTGCACGGTGCCCATCGCGTCGAGGGCCGCCAGGAGTACCCGGCGCAGAGGCCGGGCCACCGGGGCGATACGCGGCCGGTCGATCAGCGACTCCCCGCCCGAGCGGGCGACGAGGAGCCGTAGCACGTCCGTGGCCGTGTCGACCAGGTTGGTGACGTGCGCCTGCACCACGGCCGGGTTGACCGGGTCGGCGAGCAGCCACGCCAGCAGGCGGGCCTTCGCCTCCCGGCCCGGCACGGTGGCGGGCAGCCACGACACGTCGGCGCGGTCCTCGCCGGCCAGGAGCAGCCCGAGGTCGTCGACGTCGGCCGGCGGCAGGGCGGTGGGCCGGGCGAGCAGCGCCCGCAGCTCGGCCCGGACGTCGCCGCGCAGGTCGGTGCCGAGGTGCAGCACCCGTAGCCGCGCCGGCCCGGGTCCGGTGACCGGCCGGCGGTCACGCAGCCGGTCCACTTCCTCCGGCGCGCGGCCTGCGACGAGGTACGGGTCGCGCGGGTCGAGCTGCCGGTGGCAGATCGGGCACGCCGAGAACACGTTGGGGTCGAAGCAGGAGGTGCACACGAGGTGCGCGCACGGGTCGAGCGGCTGGACGCTGCCGGTGGTGGAGCACAGCACGCACGGCTGCTCGGGGGTCTGGAACCAGGCGGCGAGCAGCCGGTCGACGAGGAATCCGAAGGTGTTCGCCGGCACGTCGGCGGGGAAGCGCCGGAACAGCGGCGTGTGGTCGCGGTCTGCGCCGAGCAGTTCGTCGCAGTCGGCGACCAGCCGCGCGCCCAGGCCGATGAGGTGCGCGGTGTCGAGGCGCAGCAGCGCGTCGTACAGGGCGGGGGAGAGCAGCCATCCTCGCTCGACCAAGTCGGCTTCGAGGAGGGCCACGCCCGCGCGAGCGTCGGGGTTGAACTGGCCGCCGACGGGCCCGGGGTAGACGAGGCCGCGGCGACGCAGGAGCACCCGGACGAGGTCGGCCGGCCGGGTCCGGGTGGTCTTGGTGGGGGTCGTGGTTGCCATGCCGATCACCGGCCTTTCGTCGGGGTGAACTGGATTTGGACATGCGTGCGGGGCCGGTGATTGAGCGCGCTTTTTCAGCCGATGAGTAGTCGATAGAAGGAAGCACACCCGGGAGCCGGCCCCGCAACATGGACGGTACGTCAGCGCCCACTCGATAGCAATAACATATACCGAGTTACCGTCCCGGCGCGTCGAGAAGCACCCGATCCGGTGACCCGGCGGTCACTCCACCGGTTCGATGCTCAACTTCACCCGGAAGCTGTCCGGGTCGTCGCCGGCTACCTCCTGGGCCTGCTCGACGTGCCCGACCAGGTTCTCCAAGAGGTCCCGCAGGCCGGCCACCGCCCCGTAGCCGCCCATGTCGACCGGGTGCACCCCGGCGTGCTTGGGCCGCTCCCACACCGCGTCGATGTGCTCGTAGAGGCGGCGTCGGGCGTCGAGCTGCACGGCGCGCAGCTCGGGGGTGAGCCTGGCGAGGAACGTCGCATCGAACTCGGCAAACCCGTCGGCGAGGTTCTGGCCGGCGTTCTGTAGGTCGTCGTCGTGCTCGGCGGTGGTCATCGGCAGCTCCGTCCATGAGGGATTCTCGGGGGAGCCTACGGCCGGCAGCGGCGCATCGGTGCGTGTCGTCTCATGCTGCCTCCGGATCGGACTGGCCGGCCCAGTCGAGGTACGCCTGAGCGGGTTGGTTCTGGAAAGGCGCGTGCCCCGACCGCCGGCCCGGAATGCCAGCCGGCGCCGCGCCCGCTCCGGGCTCGCGGGCCGCCTGGTACTCGGCGATCACCTCGTTGATGCGGTCGTCGAGGGTGCCGTTCTCGTGGGCGGTGCGCCACCACTGCGGCGAGAAGATGGCGTGACGGCGGGTCAGCTCGTCAACGAGGTAGGTGGCCTCGGCGGGCTGGTAGTCCCGCAGGTCGGTGAGATGCCGCGTTCCCTCGTCGCGGGCCTGCTCGTCGAGAGACTTCTTTCGCCGCCCCTTCTCTCCTCGCCTTGACCGAGAGCGCGCCGCAGCCGGCGGTGGTGACGGGCCGGGGGCGAGAGAAGAGGGGGGTGTTTCGTTGGGATGTTCCTCTGGGGTGTTCACCTGGTGTGTTCCCTGGTTAGTTCCTGCTCCATCGGATTGGCGGGTACCCCCCATCGGATCGGCGGGTACCTCCCCCTCGGATTCGGGGGTACCCCCCTTCGGATCCTGGGGTACCCCACCCTCGGATTCGAGGGTGCCCCCCTCCGAATCCGAGGGGGTGTGCCCGCCGGCCGGCGGGTCGTTGCGTAGCCGGTACAGGCACCCCGAGATTGACCCGTCCGGCCGGGATCGCACCTCCGACGTGAGCAGGCCGGTCCGCCGCAGCTTCCCGATGGCCTTCTCAGCCGTGGACTTCCCGACCTTGGCCCGCTCGGCGACTGTGCGCGTCGTCGGCCAGCACAACCCGTCGGGGTCAGCGAAGGACCGCAGTGCCACGTAGACCCGCATGTCCGTCCCGTTGAGGGGTTTGTCGTCGCCCTCTTTGAGCGTGGCGGGGTCGACTGCGGGGAGGTACTGGTCGGGATCGAGGATCCAGATCGGGACCATGCCCCACGGCATCGTGGTTGGTGTGGCAGGCGGACCAGCGTTGTTACTCTGTTGCACAGCCCAGGACCTTTCTGGGTGAGTCGACCCGGGAGCACGGTGTTGGTAGCACCGCCCGGGTCGCACCATTTCTGGTGTGGGTCAGGTCGTCGGGGTGGTCTTCCGTTCGACGCCGGCAAGGATCGTGTTGAGCCAGGTGTCGGACCAGGCGTAGCCGGTCCAGCGCAGGATGTCGGCCTTCTTCACCCCGTCGGCGTACGCCGCTCGGGCTGCGTCGGCGAGCTTGTCTCGGGGTTCCTCGACGATCCGCTTCGCCTCTTCTTTGGCGCGTTGATACGCCTCACCCCCCTCCCGTAGTCGGGTCTGATGGTCGGTCATGCCCTGATCATCACACAGAGTCCAAAAAGTTCCAACCAACTTTGCCAAGTTGGTTGACCTGGGCGTTTGCTCGTGTAACTTGGTAGTTGTAACCGCTAGCGGCAACGGCCGGTGCTACCAACACCACCGGGGCCACCGATCGGGAGAGGTCCCCGACATGATCACGAAGCTCACCGAGGTCGGCCAGAACGACAGCCAGGTCTACGGCCCGCTCACCCTCGTCGCCAACCTCTGCGTCGGCGGTGGCGTCGCCCTCAACACCTTCGCCGGGCCCGAGCGGATCGACGCCCTGTCCGGCCTGCGCTTCAGCAACTACCTCGACGCCGCCGAGATCTACCGCGCCATCCGCGACGGTGGCATCGCCGGCGTGAGCATCGAGGGCATCGCCGACGTGGTCCGGGAGCGGCTGGTGTGCATCGCCGCCGAGCTGCGCGACCGGGCCGGGTACGAGCCCCGCGTCGCCGAACTGGACCGGGCCCTCGACCAGGTCGAGCCGCTGGCGTTCGCCAGCCCGGTGGAGCGCACCTTCGCCACCCTGCGCGACGAGTTCGCCGCCGGCCACGCCCGCGACCGGGCCGCCCGCGCCGCCTGACCTTTCCCCGCTTCACCCGCCGGCCCCGCCACCGGGGCGAGGGCCGGCACAGCACCACCCGTCTACCCAGAGCGTCCATCAACCCACGTCAGGAGTACGTCATGGACAGCATCGCCGTCATCGCCCGCCGCGCCGCCCGCGTCGAGGTCCGCGCCCGCCGCCGGCCGGTCATCGTTGAGGTCACCAACGCCGACGGGGAGCCGATCCGCCGCCGGCAGCGGCCGTGCCGCCCGTCGCGGCAGACCTCCGACCGCACCGCGATCGCCGCGTCGCAGTTCGGTACCGCCTGATGACCGCCGACAGCAAGCCGATGGCGCTGCTCACCGAGGAGGCGCACAGCCCCACCCCGGCCGCCGGCAGCGCCGGCACCATCGCCCTCGACGAGCTGGTCACCGCGATTCGGCACGGCCGGGTCGTCGCCATCGGCAGCCGGTGGGTAATCGATGTGTCCCGCGACGCCCGCACCGCGATCGACCTCGGGTTGGCCGCAAAGGTCGGCGTCGAGGACCAGGCCCGGCTAAAGCTCACCCGAGCCGGCCGGTTCGCCTTCACTTTCCTGCATTCGGCCCGCGTCCTGGCCGTGCAGAAGGCCATCGTTCAGGCCCGGCAGCGAGGGCGGGACGAGGTTCACGCGGAGGCCGCCGACCGGGCGGCCGAGGTCGCGGAGGCCGCCCACCGGCGCCGCTGGCTGCGTACCGCCAGGCAGCTCGCCGGTGCGGTGCTGCTGCTCGCCGCCGGTGCCGCCATCGCCATCCTCGCCATGCAGGCCGGACGATGACCGGCCGCATGGCGGGCCCAGTCCGCCGTCTTTGGGCGCGTTTGACCGGCGGCATGGTGCGCCTCGCCCGCCGTCTTTGGGCGCGCGTGACCGGTGACTGGTTCGGTGCGCTCACCGACGACCAGCTCGCGCTCTACATCGCCGTCAGGCTCCACCACCTCGCCCACGGACGGCCCTCGATCGTCTTGGTGTTCGAGATCGGCCGGCAGCTCGGCTTGCCCTACAGGGACAAGCGGGCCGTCATCAAGGCGATCGGCGGCCAGTGGTGACCGCCCCGGACTACGCCCGGGTGCGTGACGAGCTACGCGCGCAGCTCGGCCGGGTCGACACGAAAGCCCTCGGCCTGTCCGCGATCAACCTCGGCGCGGTCGGCCTCTTCGGGGCTGCGCTCGTCCGGACCGACGTGCCGGACGCGGTCCGGGTCGGCGCGGGCGCAGGGACCGCGGTGGTGCTGTGGTCGCTGTGGCGGCTGCTCAACGCCGTCGCCCCGATCCTCACCGGCGACTACGGGTTCGTCGCGTACGCCCGGACCAACACCCCCGCCCAATTGGAGCGGGCCATCATCGCCGACCAGGTCGACGAGCAGCGCGAGATCCGCTGGTTGTCCCGAATCGTTCGGCGGAAGTACCAGGCCGTCCGAGGTGCGGTGTACGGGCTGATGTACGCCCCCGTCGTCGCGGCGTTGACCGCAGTGGACTACGCGACGGCGGTGCTCCTGTTCCGGTAGCCGGCCGCCCCCGTCGCTGCCCGCCATTCAGGGGGAGCGGGCAGCGCGCGGGGGCCGCCGGACCCGGCGGACCCAATCCGAACACCTGACTCACAGGAGGCCCACGTGCCGAACAACGACCCGAAGACGACCGGCTCCTCGTACGGCGACCTGTCGCCCAACAAGCAGCGGCAGGCGACCACCACCAACGCCGGGAACTCCGGCAGCTCCGGCAACTCCGGTAGCCGCAGCCGGTAGCGCTGCGCGGGGGCGGCCACTGCTTCCTACGGCGCCGGCCGCCCCCGCTGTCCCCAGCCCGTGAGGACCCACCCCGCATCGGCGCTCGCAACGCCGTGGGAGGGGCCGACCAACCCGAAAGGGAGGCCAACCATGGCTGAGAGTATCGAGCCGCGCCGGGTGCTGCTGGGAACGCAGACCCTGCCCGGACAGCGAGCCGGCCTGCGCGGCTGGATCACCCGCCGCCAGCAGCGCCGCTCCGACCAACGGAAGTACGCCTACCACCAGGAACAGCTCCGAAGCATCCGCGCGAATCTCTCCCAGGTCGTCGACGCCGGCCAGCGGGCCGACCTCCTGCTGCGCCTGGCCAGCACCACCCACCGTCTCGGCGTGCTCCACCGCACCTTGCACGGGATTCAGCGGATGGACGACGAGCCCCGCAGCAAGGCGACGTCGCTGCTGTTGGAGGGCGGCCTGTACCACGCCCTGTCGGTCGTGGAACTCTCCGTGGTGTACGGCACCCGCCGCACCCGCACCGTCCCCCGCATCGAGCGTGCCGCCGGGCTGGTCCTCGACCGGATGGCCGCAACCCCGGACCTGATCGCCCGCACCCAACTGCTCGACGACCTGCACGACGCCGTCGTCCCCGTCGTGGGGAAGCGGGCCGCGACCGCGATCCTCGCGCTGCCCCTGCCGGCGGCCCTGCTCCCGCAGGCCGACTGATGGACGGCCGACACCCCAGCGGATACCGCACCGTCGGCTTCCTCCTCGCGCTCCTCGCGGTGGTCGGGCTGCTGCTCCTCCTCATCGACCGGGCCACCGGCGGCGCCCTGCCCGACATCCACGCCGGAACCTGGCGCATCCCCATCGGGATACCCATCGCGGTCGTCGCCGCCCTGACCGCGAAGGGCCTGCTCGACGTGGCCAACCGGCGGGAAGCCCAGTGACCGCCCCGGCCCGCCGCCGCGTGCGGCCCCGCCGGCACCCTGACGTCGACGACGCCGTGGTGGACCGCGTGACCACCGACGCCGACGCCACCGACCGGACGGTGGTCGACCAGGTGATGACCAGCGTCAACGTCGGCGACCAGGCCGTCATCGCCCGAATTCTCGCCGCGATCGAGGCCGGCGACCCGCCGACGCTGATCGTGGAGGGCGAGGGCCGCGGCTGGTGGCCGGTCGACGCAACCGTCGATGCGGTGACGGTGCACGGGCACGAGACGACGATGACGGTGCCGTGGGCGTCGGTGGCGCTCGACGAGTGATGCGAGGCGACGAGGTTGCCAGCCACCCTCACTATGGGAGGCCCCAACCTCCACTGGGAGTGAACGGTGCCTCGTCGCCTGCTCGGCCGCCTGACCGACCGTGCTCCGTACCGCCTACGCGTCTCTCGCAGTGGTGTGCGCCGACCGGACGACTCCGTGGGCGGCGGCGACCGCACCAAGCCAACCGACTGGGTGCAAGCGGTCGCCGCCCTACTGGCTGTGATCCTCGCTGCGCCGGCTCTCTGGGTCGGCCTTGCCACGTATCGGGACCAGGTGCAGGTGACTCGCGCTCAGCTTGAGTCGACGCAATTAGAGCAGCGGCGCTATGTGGAGCGGTACGCCGTTCGAGTCAGCTATTGGGTCGAGTGGATGAGCGTGGATGGCAAGGACTTCCTGGTGGTGAAGGTTCAGAATCGATCGCCCGTACCGATCACCGAAATCCGGATCATCGTGTTTGGGTGGGACGACGATTCCGGAGTGCAATTGGAAGACCAAGATGTCTACCCGGCCCGCGAAATCGCCGTGCCCTGCTCGATTCTCACGCTCCGACTGCAAGTGCAAGTTGAGCCGGACGTATTTGAGGATATCCAGGATCTGCATCATCCCTTTGTGACTACCTTACGGTTCACGGATGCCGTGGGGCGATGGGAGCATCCTCGGACTGGCTATCCTTCGCCAATCGATGCACCTAGAGGTCTACGGCCACATGAGGGGACTGAGCCCCCGATCCGCTTCGGCTGGAGCGGGCGCTTCCTGGCGTCGGAGGTGCCGGGCACACGGCAGTCGGCGGGAGACTGCGGCGAGGGCGGTTGACCACACCGGGAGAAGGGGTGGCTGTGGCCAGGAGGGCAGTGCGGCGGCGGACGATCCCGATCCGCCGCCGTAGGCGGAAGACGTCCGCGGAGCGTCCGAAAGTCACGGATTGGCTTCAGGCGGTGGCGGCCCTGGCGGCGGTTCCCGCACTGGTGATCGCTGTTGTCACATGGCGTGACCAGCAGGCCATCAACCGGTCGCAGTTGGAGGTCAACCAGGCGCAGGTGCGGTTGGCCGAAATTGAGAACAAGCGGTATGAGGGGCGGTACGCCGCCCGCGTGTCCTTTTCGTGGGCGGATAGCCCGCCGGGGGGCCAGGTGGACCCCTACCCCACCTTCCTGATCTACAACCCGTCGCCAGTGCCGATCATGCGCATCGCTTTCGAGATGGATCGCGGCAGCGTAGAACCAGAACCAAGCTATTTTTATGGGGGCGATCTGGACGCCCCGCCGTGCTCCATATTGACGGTCCGGGTGATCCAAAGAAATCCTGGCGGCCCACCGACAGTCCCGATGCACGACTGGCCGCTGAATATGCGGTTCCTCGACACCGTTGGCTGGTGGCGTATCACGACGGAGGACAGCATCGAGTTGGGTGCGGTCCGGGCGCCTGTCCCGCTGGCCGAGGAGGATTGGCCGCCGCTTGAACGCACTCCCAAGTTAGGGCTTGAGGAGGTCCCTGGGACGCGGAAGCCTGCTCCCGATTGCGGCGAGGGCGGGTAGCGATCTCCGCCTGCCGCGACGTGGCAGCGAGGTGACTTTGCGGATTGGGTGAAGAAGCAGCCGTCCCGGTGTAACTTGGTAGTTGTAACCGCTACCGAGTACCGGGGGTTGAGATGGACGGCATCGCCTACGACGACTTCGGATTCCCCGTCGCCACCGACACCGGCGTCCGCTGCGGCAACCACCACACCGCCGACCCGGTCCGGCACGCCAATGTGGCCGCCGTCCGCGAGTGCTACCGCCGCTGGCAGGAAGAAGAGGACGCCGCCGAGGCCGACCACGCCGCCGAGCTGGCCGGGGAGCGCGCCCTGGAGGACGCCGGCTACTGGGCGGCCCGCGCCCAGGAGGACCACGAGGCCGCGATGGGCGTCATTCCGTTCGACGTCGCCATGGCCGACGCCCTCGCCCACGCCTGACCCGACCACCACCTGCATGAGGAGGCACCATCATGTCCCTGCTTACCCGTATCGACCGGGCCGTCGCTGGTGACTGCCCGTGCGGCGCCGCACCGCGTCCGGGGTCCGCGTACTGCGGCCAACTGTGCGAGCCGACGCACAGGGCAGCCAACACGGCGGACAGTTCGGCCCGGTGGCACCCCGGCCTTGCCGGCTTCGAGGAAGGCACTCCGCCCGCCGCCGATGACTTCTGGGTCGACGCCGAGATCATCCACGCCTACACCCGCGCCCAGGCCCTCGCCGACGGGGCGCTGGTCGACGCCGGCCCCGTGGCCCGCGAAGCCGGGTTCCGCATCCCGCTCGCCCTCACTCAAGCCGCTTGGGCCGACTGTGTGGCCTGGACCGACGCCGACAGTGAGCGCAAGGGCACCGTGCAGGACGAGAAGGGTCGGCTCTGGGACGTCCTGACCATGGCGATGCTCGCCGCCCGGCGGGCCGGTGATCGGCAGCGGGTGCCGTTCGAGCTGGTTCGGGTGCCGGTCGCCGGCCGGGGCGTTCGGCCGCGCCTGACGACCCTCGCCATGGTCATCGGCCCCGGCGACGAGGGGGAGCCCGTCATCACGATCATGCTGCCGGAGGAGGACTGACTTCCGAGTCCGCGAGGAGCGCCCGGGGGAGTGCCCTCCCTTCGGGCGCTCGGTCGTGTCTGGGGCGGAACACGCTGGGGCAGTTCGGCGAAGTCGTGGACACGGGCACGCCTCTGCGGTAACTTGATAGTTGTAACCGCTACCGATTACCGGAGGCCCGGAGATGGACATCACCACCGCCACACCCGCCGAGATCGACACCAAGCTCGCCGACATCTACGGCCGCGCCCAGCAGGCGCAGCAGAAGGTCATAAGCGCCACCAGCGGCCTCCACTACGCCCTCAACGAGAGGCGCGTCCGCTACGGCCGCCGGGAGACGTGGCCGACCACCACGGAGGAGGCCCTGGCCGCCGTCCGCGCCCGGGTCGCTGACCCCGAGTACCGCGAGGTTCCCTGGGGCGGCTCGCCCGCCAAGAGCCTCACCGCCTACGAGACGGCCGTCACCGCCCTCGACGCCGTCCGCGCCGAAGCCGACCCCCTGAACGCCGAGTTCGCCCGCCGGGGCGGCTGGACCCGCTTCTTCAGCGTCAAGCAGCACAACGGCCACATCCACAGCTCGATGAACTGCTCCACCTGCAACCGCGGCGTCTACGCCACTGAGTTCGGCTGGAACGCCGACCTCTCCGGGATGTCGATGGCCGAGGCGATCACTCACTTCGACCGCCGCGCCTACGTCCTGTGCACGGTGTGCTACCCGGACGCCCCGGTCGAGTGGACCGTCCACACCGAGCGCACCGACCGGTGCAAGGGCACCGACCGGCCCCCCGTCGAGGGCACCAGGAAGAAGCAGGGGATGCGCTTCTACGGCCAGTGCCCCGAGTGCTCCGACAGGCCGTACATCAACGTCAACGGCGGCCTCCGCGCCCACAAGCCGAAGGCTCCCGCGAGCGCCTGACGCGCCACGTGGCCCGCCCACCCGGGCGGGACACCCGACGACCAGGAGGACGACCGATGCCCCGCAGTGAGAACCGCGGCTGCGACCGCTGCAAGTTGACCCTGCGGTGCCGCTGGATCGGCCGCATCGGCGGCTGGCTCTGCCGCGACTGCGCCACCCACGAACGCACCCACTGAACCGCCACACCAGAACCAGGAGAACGCCGATGTCCATCCTCACCGCAGCCGCCGACCTCGCCGCCCGCTGGCGGCCCACCGACGAGCAGATCCGCGTGGCCGTCGCGATGCTCGCCGCCGCACCGGCCGGCGCCGACACCGTCGCCGTGCCCCTGGTCCTGCCCGGCAAGACCCGCGGCGTCTGGGATGTCGGCCAGGAGGTGGAGGCCGGTCGCGAGTTCTGGCTCGCCGACCGGAGCACCTGGGAGGGGCCGCTGTCGTACTCGGTCGCCCGGGACGCGGCCGACCGGGCTGCGGCCGACCAGCTCGGCGACCGGCCGGGTCAGTCCGGTTACGCCACGATCACTCGGGACGGGCGCTGGCACGTGTGGGAGGGCATCGCCGCTGCCCGCAGCGCCGAGCAGGGGAGCCCGGCATGACGGCCCCGGCGCCGGACCGCCGGCTGCACCTGATGACGGGCGAGGATCAGCAGCGGGTCCGCAACGCGGTCGCCGACCGAGGCCCTGGGATCTTCGCCTCACCCCTCGGGGGCGGCTCCCGGGCCAACGTCGCCCGCTACCTCGCCGAAGGGGAGCTGGGCAAGCAGTTGGCCGACCGGCACTCCTGGCGCACCGTATGGAAGGCCGTCGCCGAGGTCATCGACCAGGACCCGACGGTGATCGAACGGTCCCCGCAGCAGGCCGCGGCTGACGCGCAGGCCCGTACCGCCCGGGTTGACGCGATCGTGGACGAGGCCCAGCGGGCGCTGCGGGCTGATGACCTCGTTCAGGTGGCCCGGCTGCTCAACGAGGCGATGGCGCTGGACCCGGACCATCGGCTGCCGGGGGTGGGTGGCAGCCGCGCGTTGGGTCACCGCCTGGCGGGCATCCGCGACTGCATCCACGCGCAGTTGGTCGTCGAGCAGCGGGCGGCGGCTGTTGGCCGGTTCCGGTTGGGTGAGATCGCCGGCAGTGAGGCGCGGGTTCGGGACACCCTCACCGGTGAGGTGGTGCTGGTCTGCCACCGGTCGACGGCCGAACGGTGGTTGGCCTGGCACACCGCCGGGCTGGGTGGGGTGCGTTCGTGGGTCGAGGACAACGACTTCCGGCTGTGTGCGTGCCGGCACCTGTGCGCGTCGCACAGCTCGTCGAAGGCCGACTACACGCAGGTGCCGGGGGTTGGGAACGGTGATTGCGGGATCGAGGGTTGCGGGTGTCAGGAGTTCCGGCCGGTGATCGCCGGTCCGGCCGCGCCGCTGGTCAGCGTGGGGGAACTCGCCGGGGGGAATTCGGTAGAAGTCGTGGACAGCACCCCACCCATGCCCTAACTTAGTAGTTGTAACCGCTACCGAGTACGGGAGATGCGCCATGGAAGCCCACCGGCCCACCGACGAGCAGCAGGCCGTCATCGACGCCTTCACCTCCGCCGACCGACCCACCCTCGTCGTCCAGGCCGGCGCCGGCTGCGGCAAGTCCTCCACCCTCAAGATGGCCGCCCACACCCAGCCCAACCGCAAGGGCCTCTACGTCGTGTTCAGCAAGGCGCTTCAGCTCGAAGCGAGCAAAGAGTTTCCCTCGGCTGTCGACTGCCGCACCGCGCACTCCCTGGCGTTCGGGCCGGTTGGCCGCTTCTACCGGGACCGCCTCGACGGCCCCCGCGTTCCCGCCTTCCGGGTCGCGCAGATCCTCGGCTTCCACACACCCGTGCAGATCGCCGACGACCTGGCGCCGCTCGTCCCGAACACCCTGGGCCGGCTCACCCTC
The DNA here is from genome assembly GCF_026342015.1 of Micromonospora lupini. Taxonomy (NCBI): domain Bacteria; kingdom Bacillati; phylum Actinomycetota; class Actinomycetes; order Micromonosporales; family Micromonosporaceae; genus Micromonospora; species Micromonospora lupini. The sequence continues at coordinate 2,803,676 of NZ_JAPENL010000001.1, read as the reverse complement.
GACGCCGTCGGCAAGTTCCTCAACTCGGCCGACGAGGAGCCCAGCGTCCAGCACGTCGCCCGGGTCGACGGCTACACCCGGGAGCAGACCCGGGACCTCGCGACCTACCTGCTGCCGTACATGCGCAAGGCGTGGAAAGACCTCCAACTTCAGCGCGGCGGACTGCTGAAGTTCCCCCCCGACGCCTACCTGAAGATGTACCAGCTCACCCGGCCCCGCATCCCCGTCGACTACGTCCTGCTCGACGAAGCCCAAGACCTCTCCCCGGTCATGGCGTCGCTGTTCCACTTCCAGGACCACGCGCAGCGCATCATGGTCGGCGACTCCGCGCAGGCCATCTACGCCTTCCGGGGCGCGATCGACGCCATGGCGAAGTTCCACGCCGACCAGCGACTCACCCTGTCCCAGTCGTTCCGGTTCGGCCCGGCCGTCGCCGACGAGGCCAACAAGTGGCTCGACCTGCTCGACGCGCCCCTGAGGCTGCGGGGCTTCCCGCCCGCCGGCTCGCGGCTCGCCCACCTCGACCAGCCTGAGGCGATTCTGTGCCGTTCCAACGCTGGGGCGATCAGCCAGGTCATGCAGGCCGCCGCGGCCGGCCGCAGGGTCGCCCTCGTCGGGAAGGCCGATGAGTTGCGCCGGCTGGCCGAGGCCGCCGAGGAACTGATGGACGGCCGCCCCACCGGCCACCCGGAGTTGGTCGCTTTCCAGACCTGGGACCAGGTCCGCGAGCACGCCCAACACGACGACGCTTCCGGCAACCTCCAGGTGCTCGTCAAGCTGATCGACGACCACACCCCGGCCGAGATCATCAACGTCGTCAACGGGTTGGTCGACGAGAAGCGCGCCGACGTGGTCGTCAGCACCGCCCACAAGGCGAAGGGCCGCGAGTGGGACCGGGTGAAGATCGCGGGTGACTTCCGCGAGCCCCGCCGCGACAAGCAGACCGGCGAAGCGGTGCTGGTGAAGGACGAACTGCGGCTGGCCTACGTGGCGGTCACCCGGGCGCGGAAGGTGCTCGACCGGTTCGGCCTCGTCTGGGTTGACGAGTACGTGCAGACGTTCGGCCGGATGGAGTCGCCTGCTGAGGAAGTGGCGCGCACACCGCTGCCGAGCCGGGACGAGGCGGCGCCGCTGGTCCTGGACCGGGCCGAGAGCGCGACCTTCCACTGCGGGCAGCTCGGTTGCACCGGCGTCCACCTGGACGCCAACGAGGAGTGCGACCCGGCGCACGACTTCGAGATGCCCGCTGTCCCGGTGGCCGCGGTTCCGGCCCCGGTCGACCCGGTGGTGATCGCGCCCGCCCCGGTGGCCGTCGCGGTTGCACCCGGGTTGTTCGGCTCACTGTGCAACCGCTGCCGGATCTACCGCAATCCGAAGTGCTCGGCCTGCGGCACGCCAGTCGGAGCCTCCCGCTGAGTTCCAGGTCGGGCGGGCCAGCCACCCCGAAATGCGTCGGAAGCGATTGCCCGCCCGACCCCTATGCCGTAACTTGATAGATATGACTACTACCAATTAGTTGACCACCCGCACCCGCAGGGAGCTCGCCATGCCGAAGCCCACCACCGCCGAGACCCGGTTCCTCCGGAAGATCGCCGACGACGGCGGTGTCTCCGATGAGGCGATGACCCTCGCGGGGGACCGGCGGCCGATCAACGCCAGCGTCGCCAACGGCTGGGCGATCGAGGAGCCCTGGGGGGACGGCACTGGTCGTATCCGGCACCGCATCACCGTTGAGGGCTGCCTGGCCATGGGTGCCGACGTAAGGATCGCGGAGGAGGCGGCTCTCCGGGCGGTCGTCAAGGTGACCTCCTCCTGCGGGGACAACTCCTGCTCGGCCCGCGCGGTCAACGTCGTCAACTGGACGTCGCCCGGCAGCAGCCACGCCAAGACCTTCTGCCACCCGCACACCGTCGAGCACATTCGCCTGGTACGCGGGCACTCCCCGCAGGTGATTCCCCTCGCCGAGGGCGCGTTCGCTCTACTGGCTGACAGCGCGGGAACGCAGGTCGCGACGTGCCAGCACTGCGGCCACTACATCTACCTCTACGCCTCGGTGGCCCGGCGTGAGGGCAACTGGTGGCGTTCGGGCGAATTCGACGAGACGGGCCGCTGCGGCGATGCTGAGCAGCGGACACAGACCGTCGTGCACCACGAGCCGGTGATAACGGTGACTGACCGTGATGCAGCCCTGGCTGCCACCACCTGCGGCCGGGCTGTCGGTCACAGCGTGGCCGACTGCGCCGAGGAGCGGGCGGCCAAGCCCCGCAGCGTCAAGGACTGCGACGGCCGCGACTACGGCCCCGGCACGCGGGTTGAGGTGGCTGCCGACACTGACCCGCTGCACGGCCGCAAGGCCACCGTCAAGAACATCGGCCACCGGGGCCCCGGTGGAATCCCGGTGTACCTCACCGCCGTCGACGGAGGCTCACCCGACGGGGTCACGGTCCGGTGGGCCGACGAGGTTCGGGTTTTCGACGCCGAACCCGGCCCGGTGCCGGCCCCCGCCGTGCCGCTCACGGAACCGCGGCCCGCTGAGGTCGAGCCGACCTCGGTGCGGCTCGATGACCGGGACGTCGTGCTCGCGGACGCCTCGCTGGTCGAGCTGGCCCGTATCCACGGGGAGGCCCGCGCCCACGCCCAGCACTTCAGCCCGTACGAGGGCCGCCGGTACTTCCGTGTCCGCGCCGAGGGTGACGCGGCCCTGGACGAGATCAAGCGCCGGGTCGACACCTTGTACCGGGCTCGCGCGGCGGCAGGGGAGGGGAGTGGCCTCGATGACGTCCTGGCGGTGCTCGACGCTTCCGGCCGCCGGCCGGTGTCCACCTGACCGGCCATTCCCCCGACTGTTACGTACCAGCCCTGGTACGTGACATCTATCAACATGAGAAGGAGGTGAACGCCACGATGAGCGACACGTTGACGTATGGTGCCCCCGATGACTACCAAGTTATGGGGGACGACGAGATGCCGGATCAGCCGTTCCTGACGATGGCCGACATCGCCGAGATCGGCGCACGAGTCCAGGGCGTCGCGTCCATGCAGCCGAAGACGATCAGCCAGCACCTGTTCGAGTCAGGCAGCGCGATCCCGGTGAAGACTGGCGGCACCCGGCGTGGGAAGTACGCCTCGGACCCGTTCCCGGCCCCCAGCGCGTACGCGGGCAAAGGGAAGAAGCCGTGGTGGGCGCTAGAGCGTGAGCAGGACATCGTCGCCTGGTTTGAGCGCCACCCGCGCCGTCAGCCCGGCGACGGCATCGGCGGTGTGCGGCCGAAGGCCGAGCGGTCGGAGCGGCCCGAGCAGGCACCGGTCCGGCGCGTGACGCCCGGCGTGACGGTGAGGCAGACGAAGGGTGTCGCCGAGGTCCACGTGGGTGACCAGGTGCGGACGTTCGAGGCTCCGATTCTGCGTCGGGCGGTGGAGCTGCGTCGGGAGCATCCGCGCAGTGTGGACGCGGTGGCCGAGGGCCTGGTGGCCGGGTTCGAGATGTCGAAGTCGCGGGCGCGGGAGTATGCGTCGGCGGCGCGGACGTTGGTGGATGCCGGGGTCGACCTGTAGGGGTCGGCCGCCGGCGGTCACCCGTTTGGGTGACGTGGCGCAGAACTTGGTAGAAGTAGCGGTGACGGCTCTGCCGTTGCCGTAACTTGGTAGTTGTAAGAGCTACCGAGTTACGGAGGACGACATGGCCACCAGGACCCTCACCCCCGCCGCGCAGATCGCCGCCAACGCTCGCGCCGACATCAAGGCCGCCCGCAAGGCCGGCACCCTCGTCCTCCCCGACGGCGCGAAGATCCGCATCACCTCGGAGAACTTCTCTTTGGGCAGCGGTGTCACCATTGCCGTCACCGACGTCGACCGGGACTGGGCGCTCACGACCGGGCACGGCGCGCTCGGCGACGTCGTGAAGCCCACCGCCGAGGCGAAGGTCATCGGTGATGCGCTCACCGCGATCCTGCACCGCCACGGTGCCGGCCGCACCTGGGGTGACGTGACCATCCTCGGCATCCGCGTCGACGACCAGACCATCCACCCCGCCTCCTACCGGGCCGGCCAGGACTGACCCGCCCGGCCCCGCCCCGACCGGGGCCACCACCCGCCGACCATCAACCGTGAGGGAGCCCGCCATGACCGCCACCGCCGAGTTCGTCACCCAGACCGCCGCCGAGCGGTTCGAGTCGATCGTCATGCGCTGGTACCGGGTCAGCGAGTTCCACCCCGACCAGGAGTGGGACATCTTCGGCGTCGTCTGCGACGTGCTCGTCATGGTCGAGGAGCAGGGCATCGTCGCGTTCATGGAGGCCCCCGCGCAGGCCGACGACGCGGTCACCCGGACCGTGTGGCGGGTGCTGGAGCAGTTCGCCCGCCGCGCGATGTTGCTCACCCGCACCCCGTGGACCGGCGGCCAGTACGTCTACGCCGACCGGTGCGTCTGCACCTCGACCGACCCGGACGGCTGCGCCGGCCCGTGCGCCTGCGGGTGCACGCGGTGCCGCTGAACACGGCGCGGGGAAATCGGTAGAAGTCGTGGACGCAGGCCCGATCGTGGCGTAACTTGATAGACGTAACCGCTACCAATCTTGGGGGTTGTGATGGGCGAGGCCCTGGTCACCGACATCCGCGACGGACTCATGGTCAACCTGCTCCGCGACCTCGGCGCGAGCCACCACGCCGCCCGCCAGATCGCCGGCAACCTCGTCCGCGACTACCTCGCCGACCAGCCCGCCACCCCCGACCGGCTCGCCGACCTCACCGCCAACCAGCGCGGAGCCGCATTCGAACTGGCCCTGATGCTCTGCGACGTCGCCCGCCACGCCGGCCACGCCTCCTGCCCCGACCTCGGGCCCGCCGCCGACCACGCCGCCGCCGCCACCCGCCACGCCATCAACCCCGCCAACTGCTGACCAGGGAGCACCCGCCATGGCCATTCCCGCCCACACCGTGACCGGCCCCAACGACCACGGCCGGTACTTCATCACCACCGGCCGGTACCGCATCCAGTTCGGACCGCGCTCCGAGTACGAGCGACTGCACCCGGCCGTCATCGTCTCCCGCGCCGTCTGCGAAGCCGCCGATCCCGAGCTGGCCCGCCTCGCCGCCGAGGAAAAGCAGCTCCCGGCCGGCCGCCGGTACGCCGAGCGCGGCACGATCCCCGACGTCGACGAGCTGTACGACCGGCTGAACGCCCGCACCGACGTCGTCTCCGTGGCCGTCGCCCGCGAGCTGCTGCCCCTGCTGGAGGGCTACGTCGACGGGGACCTGAACGCCGCGATCGGCGGGGCGTTCTTCAACCAGCACGCCATGTGCGAAACCTGCACCTGCTCGCCCGGGGTGTCCCTCCCCACGAACCTCACCATCGCCGGAAACACCGTCGACGTGTGGGTGGACCCGATCGAGCAGGCCGGGGAGTGACCGCCGTGGCCGCCAAGACCCGCGCCACCCGGACCGTGGGCCCGAACCCGGCTTACGTGCGCACCGACCAGGAGCGCCGCCGCTCCGGCGCCGCAGGCCCACAGGACTCCCGCCCGCGTCGGCAGCGCACCCGCGCCGCCGCCCGCAACGCCGCCATCCGCGACCACCAGTAAGGACACCGACCATGACCACCTTCGCACCGACCGACGTGACCGTGATCCGCGCCTACGCGGTGACCGGCGCTGACCTGGTACCGGCCAAGTACAGGAGCGTCCGCATCCTGCCCGACAAGGTGACCGTGACGTTCCTCAACGGCACCCCCACCCGCCTCGTCATCGAGGGGCCCAACGCCAAGAAGGACGGCACGGCTGGTGTCAACCGGCACGAGGAGTCATGGAGCCTCGACTGGGCCGGCGATGCGGCGACGGCACCCGAGTGGGTGGCTCCGCTGCTGGACGCCTCGGATGTCCGGCTGGAGGTCGAGGACCAGGCCACCGAGCTGAACGCGGTGCGGGAGTTCGTCGGCCGGTACCCGGCGCTGACACCGGACCTGCGGGCAAAGCTCGACGCCGGCCACCACGACCCCGAGATGGCCGTGGTGGAAGGTATCCGGGACATCCTGCGCCGGCAAGCTGCGGCGGTGCGCCATGACTGACGGCAACGCGACCGCCGTCCATGAGCGGCCCCACACCGAAGGTGACGGCTGCGCCATCTACCCGTCGGCCGCCCTCGTCGAGGTAGACGGGGTGGAGGTCTTCGTGGACGCCGTCGTCGAAGGAGACGTGATCGTCGACGAGGACGGCGTCTGGCACGTCGACGACATCACCGAGGCAACCCACGACGGGGACGCCTACTGGCACCTCGACCTGTCGAGCGTCGACCAATGACCGGGGCCGCGCGCACTTTCACCGACCCGTCCGTGCTGGCCGGTATCGCCGCCGGCAAGGACTGGGCCGATCCGGAGATGGACCCGACCCGCATCAACTGGAAGCGGCGGCGGGCCGACGCGCTGATCCCCTTCGAGGTGGTCGACGGGCGTCCGGTCAACCCGCACGCGCCGACCGGTATCCGCTACGGCCGTAACCAGCTCGGCCATTGGGGTGAGCAGGTCGCGGCCGACGCGATGGTCACCGTCAGCGACGCCGCCGGCCACCGGTGGCTGCTCATGATCGAACGCAAGGACCGGCACGGGTGGGCGTTGCCCGGCGGGAAGGTCGACCAGGGCGAAACCCCACTCCACGGGGCGATCCGCGAGCTGGGCGAGGAAACCGGCCTGCACCTGCCCGGCGCCCACTGGCGCGTCAGCCCCGCCCGGTACGTGCCCGACCCGCGCGCCTCCGACGAGGCGTGGATGGTCACCGTCCTCGCCCGCACTCACCTCGGCATCTACTTCACCCGGCGCCGGCCGCTGGTCGTCGGTTCCGACGACGCCCGCCGGGCCGCCTGGATCCGCGCCGGCTCGTACACCGACCTCGTCACCCACCTGGCCGACACCTACGGCGGGCAGGTGTTCCCCGCCCACTGCGACATGCTCCGCGACCAACTCGACCCGAAGGAGACACCACGATGACCGACCCGAGCACGACCACGAAGCCGAAGCGCAGCCGGACCGTGCGGGAGATGCCCGCCGCCGCGCTGGTCGCCGGCTACCAGCTCGCCTCTTACTGGTTCGGCATCACCTGGTGCCCCGCCGTGGGGAAGACCCGCGACGGCGGCTACCAACTGCGGGTCCTGCGCTCCGAGGTGACCCGTGGCACCGAGACGTCGACGCGGTACGACTACTTCCGCACCGACCCGGACGGGCTGGTCATCGAAAGCCCTCGCGGCCTGGGGCGGGAGACGAACCGGAAGGTCCGGCTCACCGGCTTGGACGAGCTGGTCGCCGAGCACGCGACCGCACCACGAGAGGCGGCCGGGCTGTGACCATGCCAGGCGGTGAGCCCAACAGCGCGTCGCCCGAATTCGAGCGCGGCCAGCAGTTGCCCTATCAATACCTGGTGTCGTACGCCGCCGAGACCGACGGCGGCCGGATCGGGCTGGGCCATCTCCCGATCGGCAGCAGCAGCCCAGCGACTGACCAGGCCACGATCAACGAGTTCCGGCACACGATCAGCCGCGCGGAAAACTTCCCGGCGGACAGGATCGCCGTGCTCAACTTCTGGCCCCTTTCCCAGCCCTACAAGGGCTGGCGACGCTTCGTGCCCGGCCTCCGAAACCGCATGGGGGCACGGTGACCGTGCAGCTTCAGTGGGCGAACAGTCAACCGGGGGTGTGGCGCAGCCTGTGCGGCCGATACGTCGTCTTCGCCGTCACCCTGCCGGAGCGGCCGGCCCGCACCGTCTACCAGGCCCGCCGGATCGACCCGGCCATGGCCGCCGCTGACCACACCGGCACCTACCTGGGGTTCCTCCTCGAAGAGTCCCCGTGGCAGTGGAATTCCGACAACAGCGTTCACAGCGCAGAGGCCGCCTGCGGCCGGGACCTATTCCGGCTGACGCACTCGTTCAACGTCCCCGAGGACCACCCGGCCGTGGCGCTGTCCGGGTTCTGGTGGCCCGACGGCGGCGGCGGGGCACGCGGCGCCCTGGCCGTGGTGTGGCAAGACGGTCGTCTGGTGGTGCAGATCCTCGGCATGGGCCGCGCCGACGCCGACACCGTCGAGGTGGGCGAGTACGCCAGCATCGACCTGACAGCCCTTGGCATCGAGGTTGACCCGGCGGCCCTGCCAACGGTCACCGACCACGCCGATCAGTGCAACGGCTGCAACGTCAAGGCCGGCAACCCGCACGACTCCCACTGCTCGCACGCCCGATGCCTCACCACCGGGCAGCAGCGGCTGCTGTGCACCTACTTCGGCGGGTCGCCCACCGCCGGCATCGAGGCCGTGCAGACGGGCGGCAGCAGTCAGGCCGAGTTCGAGGAGTTCTTCAAGACCCCAACCGGCCACGACTGCGGCCGGGACACCTACGTAGGTGGCGAGTGACCGACCACCCGTACGACCCTGACTGCTGCACGTTCGACCCGGATGGCAACCCGGAGGACTGCATCGGCCCGCCCCGCGAGGAGCCCGACTGCTGGGAGTGCAGCGACAGCCGGACGGTACGCGGATGGTTCGGCCGGCGCCGCTCGTGCCCCAACTGCTCGCCGAGCCGCGGCGACTTGGTGCGCGCCCGGCTGCGCGGCCTGGTGCGGCGACGTCCTGCACGCGGTGGGGACGTCGAGCCGCCGTTCTGACCCAAAGCGGCCAGGCCGGTCACCCCGCCGAGGGGTGGCCGGCTACTCGCAGCGGTCCTCGGACCCGCGCCCCTTCGCCTCGCAGCAGTCCTCCCGGTGCGCGTACACCCGCAGCGACTCCCCGCCGGCCCGGCCCGTCTCGCCGGTTCGCTCGTACAGGCACGCCCGCCACACCAGCGTGTCCCCGCCGGTCGTTTCTGCGACCTGGCCGGCGCCGGGACCACCACTGAGCAGCACATTCACGTATAGAGCCTATCCGGGGCGGCCGACACGCCCGGCCTCCCGCAGCTTGTTCCACTCGTGCACGAAGCCCGCCAGGATCCCTACCGCAGGCGCGACCGCCACGAAAGCGACATTCGAGAACCGCTCACCGCCTGTGGTCGGACTGTCGGCCCCGTTCATCCCCATCCACAGCGCCATCTGCTCCCCGTACCCCCACAGCAGGGCCACGGTGAAGGCGAGCCCGGCGAGCCCGAGTGCCGTGTAGCCGACCCTGGTGACGCCGGAGGTGCCCAGGGCGAACGCGCGGGCCAGCAGCGACGGCAACGCGATGACGACCGCAGCGAGGAGCCCGGCCAGCCAGAAGGCTGTGACCCGCTCCAGCGGCGAGAAGCCGACGACGCTGAAGACGGTCGCGGCGATCGAGAAGATCCAGCAGGCCATGGTGGCGCGAGTAGCGCGACGACGAGCGACCTCGACGGCCGACGTATCAGTGTGTGTGTCCATGGTGGCTGAGGGTAGAACCTCGCGGCGACATGGAGTCCGCCGTGACGCGTTCGGCGGATAGTCCGGAAGCGGACTACCCAGTGCCGAGGTTCCGCCGGATCAGCTCTTCCCGGGCGGCCTGCTTCTCCGGGCCGGGTCGCATCGCGAGCCAGGTGTTCAGCTCGTCGATCGAGGCGCGCTCGATCCGCCGGTGACCGCCGGCCGTGTAGGTGACGCGCAGCAGGCCGGCGTCGGCGAACTCGCGGATGGACGTCGCGCCGTGGCGGGGGCGAACCAGCTCTGTCGCCTCTGTCGGCGACACGTACTCGCCCTCATCTGCCACCGGTGCCGCCCCCGTCATCTTCCGCGTGTTTCGGGTCTTCCAGATCGCGCCCAGTGTGGCAGACGGCCGAGCCGGTGTGCGAGATCCACGCGGTAGAGGCGTAACGACCGTCAACCCGTCTTCCACATCTTCCGCCACCTCCAGAAACTACGAAAACTCCGGAACTTGTGCCATCATAGTGCCACGACCGTCAAGTCAGGTCGATGTCTGAGCAGCCAAAACGTGGGAGGAACGCCAGTGACCTTGACCGCCGAGCACACCACCACCCCGGGGCTGACCGTCGCCTCGGCGGCCGACACCCCACTGTGGCGGCAGGCGCTCGACGCGTTCATGACCGGCGTCGACTACATCCCCGCCTGGGCGTGGCTGCTCGGCTTCACCGTCCTCACCACCGTCGTGCTCGTCCTGCGCTCCCGCGCCGCGAAGGCCATCCGCGCCGCCGGCCGTGCCTCCACCGGCAAGACCACCACCGACGACGAGGGCGAGGAGTACGGGGCGCTGTTCAAGGCCACCGTCACCGCGGCCGTCCTGTTCTGGGTCGCCGTGCTCGCCGGCTCGTTCCGCAGCCTCATCGAGTTCGCCGAAGACACCCTGCATTGGAAGGACGGGTGGCAGTTCCTCGTCCCCGCCACGCTCGACGGCGTCGCCGTCACCTTCGGCTTCCTCGCGTTCCTCGCCATCAAACGCAAGCGCAGCCCAGCCCGCGCCTACCGCGTCGTGTGGGGTGCCACCATCGCGTCGGCGCTCATCAATTTCACCCACGAAGCCGGCGCCGCAGGGGGCTCCGCTCTCGGCGGCGGGTACTTCGCCCTGCTGTCCCTGTTCGGCATGGCGATCCTCCACGAACTGCTCGACCTGTTCGGTGAGGGCGCGGCCCTGGTGATCCGGGTCAACCCGGTGTTCGGCATCCGCTGGGTGACCTGGCCGTCGAACACCGCCGCCGCGTGGCTGGCATGGCGGAACCACCCGCCGCGGCCCCTGCGCGCGGACCCGACCGACGAGCAGAAGGCGTGGTACGGGTCGGTGCGGCACGCCGTCGCCCACCTCGAAGCGGTCCGCCGGGCGAAGCGGATCGCCCGGTACCGGCTCGACGTCCCCGCCGCCGCCCTGCCGGCTGCCGGGTGGGCACGGATCTGGCCGTGGCTGCGAGTCCGGCAGCTCGACACCGCGCTGACGGACCTGCGGCAGACGACCGCCGAGGAGCGCACCACGCTCCGTACCGAGGCCGCCGAGGCGCAGGCCCGCCTGGTGAAGGTCGCCGCCGATGAGCTGGCCGCCGCGCAGGAGCGGTTCGCCGCCGACCTGGCGCGGGTGCACGCCGAGCTGGACCGCGTCAGCGGCGAGCTTGCCGCGACGACCGACCTGTTCAACTCCGCGTCGGCCGAGCTCGACCAGGCCCACGCGAACGGGACGGCCGCCGAGGCGCGGGCGACCACAGCCGAGGCCGACGCCGACCGGGCGCGTACCGACGCGACCGCTGCCCGGCAGACCGCCGCCGACCGCGCCGACGAGATCACCCGCCTTGCCGGGGAGCTGCGGGCCGCCCAGCACGACAGCGGCCGGCTGGCCGCCCGGCTCGACCAGGTGCGCGCCGACGCTGACCGGGCGGCGGCCGACGCGCTGCGGCAGCTCGACGTGCTGGCCGACCGCCACGCGGCCGAGCTGAGCGCCACCACCGAGCGGCTCGCCCGTGAGCGGGACGCCGCCGTGGAGGCTGCTCACGCGAGCGCCGCCGCGAGCAGGCCGGTGAGCGCTCCGGCCGGTGGTGCTCACGGCAGCGCCGCGAGCGGTCAACCCGCGAGCGCCGGCCGGTCCGGCGGTGAGCGGTCCGGCGGCGGGTCGGCGAACCGCTCACCGAGCAGCCCGCCGTGGAGCGCCCAGCAGGAGCGAGCGTTCAAGCTGCGCGACGCCGACAAGAAGAAGTGGACTTTCGACGCGATCGCCGCCGAGGTCGGCGCGGGGGAGAGCAGCGTGCGCCGCTGGTTCGACAACCGGCGCAAGCACCTCGACAGTCTCGCCGCCGTGCCGACCAGCCTGATCCCCGCCCCGAAGGAGCCGGCCCTGTCCGGCACCAACGGCACACCCGTAACCCGCTGACCAGGAGGTATCCACCATGGCACCCGACACGACCCCACCGGGTCACCTCAGCGCGAAGGCCGTCCGACGGCACGCCGCCGTACGCCAGCACGCAGCCACGCAGCTCCGGGCGAAGGCCCGAGCCCGGACGGTCAAGGCGTTGACCTCGTGGCCCGCGATCGTCGTCAGCGCGGTCGTGGCTGCCCTGATCGTCGCGGCGGTCACCCGATGACCGCGCTCGCCGCGGCCGCCGCCGGGAAGCCGGCCACCATCGTCCCCATCGCCGTCATCGGCGCGTTGCTGCTGCTCTACGTGCTGTTCCGCACCTGGCGCACCGGCTTCACCTGGTTCGACACGCTGGCCGCCGTGCTCTTGGGCGTGGTCATCGCCTCGGCCGGCGACGGGCTGCTGAGCAATCTGCTGCTCGGCTTGATCGGCTGGATCCAGTCCTTCATCGGGTTCGTCGCCAAGGCGTTCTGAGGAGAGTCACTGTGCGTATCGGTAGCCTCTTGACATGGTGGACGTCCACCCCCCTTGACGCGGGGGCTGAGACGGACGCCCAGCGCTCAACGGGGGGTGTTTCCTCTTCCGTCAACCCCTCGACGTCCACCCCCCTTGACGCGTCGCAGAGCGTCACCGCCCCGGCGGCCGCCGGAGGCACCACTACGCCCCAAGCCGCCGGCGTGACCGCCCCAACGACGGGACCGACCACCGGCGCCCAACCCACCACGACCACCACCGGCACGCCTGGCGCGACCACCGCCAACGCCGAACCGAAGGTGCGCGTGAAGCAGGTCCACCCGCTCGTCGCCAAGGCGATGGCCAAGCTGCTGACCCCGCCGGTCCTCGCCACCGTTGGCATGGCCGTTGTCGGCTTGCAGGTGCTCCTGCTTCTGGTCGGCGGGTGGGTGTGGACCCTGGCCGTCAACTTCATCCTCGGGGCGATCGTCTTCTGGGCGCTGCTGGCGTGGCGTCGCTCGGCGGTCGCCCGCAAGGCCGCGGCCCGAGCTGCTGCCCGCGGTAAGGACAGCAAGGGGAGTGACACCCGCCGTCGCGGTTTGGTCGGTCTGCTGCGTCGCCGTGGTGACGGTGGTGGCCGTGACGGCGGCGGGTCGGGTGACGCCGCTCATGGCGGTGGTGGCGGTCCTGGCCGGCACCGCCGCCCAGGGTTGCGGAGCCGGATCGCCGGACTGCTCACGGGACGTCGTGGCGGCGGGACGCCGAGCGGCGGCCACAGTGGCGGGGCCGGTGGCGGCCACAGTGGCGGCGCCGGGGGCGGCGCTCATGGCGGCGGTCACGGGGGCGGTAAGCGGGGTCCGCTGGGACGGCTGCGTGAGCGGTTCGGCCGGAACCGCAAGCAGGGCGGCGGGCACAGCAACACGGCCGGGCACGGCAGTGGCGGCCAGCCATCCGGCGGCGGCCATGGCGGGGGCGGCGGTAAGCGCGGCAAGTTCGGCGGGCTGAAGATGCCGTCGTTCCTCCGCCGCAAGGGCGGGAAGCCGTCCGGTGCAGGCCACTCGTCGGGTTCGAACGGGGGCGGCGGCAACCACGGCGGCGGAGGTGGCGGCGGCGGGCGACCCACCCGACGCGGCAAGCGCGGCGGCAAGAACAGGAGCGGCGGGAACGGGGACAACCGCACCTCGACCAACACCGACACCGGCAGCGGCGGCAAGGAGCCCGGGTTCTGGCGTCGCCTCGGCCGGGACCTGAAAACGGGTGCCGGGGAGGGCGCGGACGCAGTCAACGGCGTCGGCGTGCCGAAGCCGAAGGGGGAGCAGACCGACACCGGTCAGGAGACGAAGGCCCGGAAGCCGGAACCGGCGCAGGCCACCCGTCCGGAGCCGACCCGAGCCGAGCCGACGCCCCGCCCAGCCGACGCCCAACAGCAGAAGGACCAACGGCAGTCCGGGGCCCAGCAGCGCCCGGAGCCGACCCGAAACCAGACGCCCCAACCAGGGGCACCAACCGGAAGGAAGACCACAATGGCCGCAGATTCGAGCCTCCAGGGATGGGGCCGCAGCATCGGAGTCATCAGCCGCGTCGTCGACGAGGCCATCGAGAAGATGCCAGCCCAGGCCGACCTCCTGACCGGCGTCGTCAAGGCAATCGACGACCTCGTCGTCGCCGGCCGTGACGACCTGCCCGCCGACAACTTCGTCGTCGCCGAAGTCGAAGCGATCAAGGCGGAAGCAGCAACAGCGCTGTCCGACTACGAAGAGGCGCTGGGCCGGTTCCGCCGGGTGTCCGCGCGTGCCGAAGCGCTGCCCGGCATGTACAAGAACCGCCACGAGGGCGACGAGAACCGGCTCAACGGCACCCGCGGTGGCGTCGAGCGGGAGAAGAAGGCCGACGTCACCTACGCCCAGCAGGACACCTGAGCCGGCCATGACAACGACAACGGAAAGGAGGCCGCAGGCCATGCCTCAGCGGGAGTTGGTCCGCTCCGGCGGCACCGTATGGGTGCCCTTCTGGGTGCTCGCGGTGCTCGTCGTAGCGGGCCTGCTCCGGCGAGGCGCCGAGTCCGGTGCGATCGGGTGGGCGTGGGCGCTCGCCGTCGGAGCTGGCCTGTTCGGCGCTTTCGGCGCGGTGCTCATCAGCGTGATCGGGGATCGAGATAAGGCGGCAGCGCACCGGGCGGCGGCCTCGGTGATGGGTGGCGTGTGGACCGCGTACATCGCCACGGTGGGCTGGCCATGGACGAGCGTGATTCTGCTCGCGGGCGGGGCCGCGCTCGTGGGTCTGTTCGAACGGTGGCTTGCCCCGACTGAATGGGTGATCCGAGGTATCCCGCAGCCGCTCGTCGAGCAGGTGCCGGCCGCGTCGACGTCCCGCGAGGCGTGGTGGGCCGAAGTGCTGCGGCGGACGTTCAAACAGCAGGTGCCGGTCCTGCGGGTGGTCCCTTGGAACGTGCCGGAGGACGGCGAGGAGGTTGTCGTTGAGATCCCCGACGGGCTGACGTTCGACAGCTTCATCGGGGCCTGCTCGACGATCGCCACCCGCGCCCAGCTTGAGCAGGGGTGCACCGTCCAGACGAAGCCGGGCGCGCATCAGGGCGTCATCGTCCTCAACGTGATGCTGCGGAACTGCCTGGCCGAGTACCGGCGGGCAGAGGAAGACATCACTCCCTCGTCGATCAACGAAGGGATCCCGCTGGCGCGGCTGCCGCAGGGTGGCCACGTCATGGCGTACCTGCGCGAGAAGTCGATGCTCGTGGGCGGCATGACCGGCTCCGGCAAGACCACGTTCCTTCACCGGCTGATCATGCGTATGGCCCGTTGGGTCGACGCACTGATCTGGGTGATCGACCTCAACGGCGGCGGAACCGCGTGGCCGTGGGTCGAGGCATACGCGAAAGGACTCGCCACCAAGCCGATCGTTGACTGGGTCGCCGACAACGAGTTCGAGGCGGCCGTCATGGTCGCCATCACCCAGGCCGTCGCCAAGGACCGGAAGATCAGTCCCGAGGCTCGACGTCGCCGCAAGGCCAAGAACACCACGGTCCTGCCCGTCGACAAGGACCTGCCGGCGATCATCCTCATCACCGACGAGGGCGCCGAAATCGCACAGGCGACGACCCTCATCGGCCAGCTCGTCAAGATGGGCATCACCCGCACGGCACAGATCGCCCGCGCAGAGGGCGTCCGCGTCGTGATGTCGATCCTGCGGGGCACCAGTGACCTCCTGGACCGGGCGCTCAAGACCGCCATGGCGGTCATGGTGTGCCTGCGTATGGCACTGCATGAGGAGTACGGGCACGTCCTCGGCGTCGACCCCCGCTACAAGGGGCCGATGCCCAACGGCGACATGTTCGTGAACTTCCCCGAGTCGGGGGAGGGACCGGTGAAGACGAAGACCGAAGACGTCACGCCCGACATGATCGAGGCGCACTCGATCGCCACCGCGCACCTGCGGCCGGACCTGGACGAGCGGGCGCAGAAGGTCGCCGCGCGGGTGACCGTGCGCGACGTCCTCGGCGGCAAGGACCCCCGCGACTTCCCGGACATCGCCCGACACCCGGTCATGCGGGATGTTGAGGCTGGCCGTGCCTACGCCGGCCGGTGGGACCGGGCGGCCCGCCAGCTCGCTGAGCTACGTGGTGAGGACGTGCCCGAGTTCGACGACGAGCCGGTGCGGGTGCACGTCCCCGACCGGCCAACCGCTGCGGAGCCCGGGTCGCTGGTGGAGAAGTTCCTCCTCGACGCGAAGGCGTTCCGCCGCAGCCGCGAACCGGAGGTTGTTCCGGCCGGCGCCGCTGTGCCGGCACAGCGGGAACGGGAGGTGGGGCCGGCCGACGTGTTCGCCAGCAGGCCCCGCCCCGCCGGCCCGAGTACCGACCTTGTGCCCGTCGCGACCGGCGACGGGGTGCAGACCACTGTCCGGGAACTGATCCGGATGGTGGTGCGGCAGGCCGGCACCGAGTGGTTGACCGACGCCGAGATTCGCCGCCGGATCGCTGCGGAGACGCGCGTCGACGTGAATCGGTCACGCAGCGGCCAGGTGCTCGCGGCGATGGTGAGGGCCGGCGAGGTGGAGCGGGACGACACCTCTACGAGCGGCCCGTACTACCGGCAGGTGGTCAGGTGAGCTGCTTGGCCTGGGCGCGGCGGGGCGACGGGACACCGGCGCGCAGCCGGTCCCGCTCCTCCGCCGCCCGGACACCCGCGTCGAACGCGTCGCGCAGGTCGTCGGGCGTGGCACCGCTGTCGGTGGCCTCAGTCACCGCAGCCGTCAACCGCTCCAGCCACCGCTGGCGGTCCTGCTCACGCGCTGTCATGTACGCAGTGTCTCAGATGAGTACGACTTTCGTCACTGTGTCGCTTTCGGGCGGTGTGTCGCGGTGATGGGCCGCACCCACGCGCTGAGCGGCGCGACGGGCTGGCTGGTGGGCTGCGCCGCCCTCACCGCCATCACCGAGCCGGTGCCGGCCCACGTTGTCGTGGCGGGGGCGGTGATCTCTGCCGGGTGGGCGTTGGTGCCTGACCTGGACCACCCGAACGCGACCGCGTCGATCAGCCTCGGCCCGGTCACCGGCGCTATGTCGTGGGTAACCGCCGCGGTGAGTCGGGTGGTGTCGCGGGTGACCTGCGGGTGCTGCGACGGGGACTCCGACGGGCATCGGGCGCTCACCCACACCGGCGCGTTCGCGGTCGTGATGGGTGTGCTGCTCGGGGTGGCCGGGTGGCGGGTCGGGGCGGCGGCCGGCGTGCCGGTGGTGGGGGTGTCAGCGGCGCTTGCCGTGCGGGGCTTGGTCAGCCGGCGGCGGCGCGGCTGGCTGGGGATCATGGTGGTGGCTGTCGCGGTCGGCGCGACCCTCGCCGAGGGTGGTCCGGGGTGGTGGTGGATTGGGCTGCCGGCGGCGTGGGGGGCGTGGGCGCACTGCCTGGGTGACGCGATGACGCTGAGCCGGTGCCCGCTGTGGTGGCCGCTGCGGGTGCGCGGGTGCCGGTGGCAGCCGGTTGGGTCGCCGCGGTGGCTGCGGTTCCGCACCGGCAGTGGTGCGGAGCGGGTGGTGTGGGTGGCACTGTTAGTCGGGGCGCTTGGCGCGGGTAGCTACCTCCTCGGCGCTGCTTGAACGGCAACGTCCGCCCCGCCGGACCGTGGTGACCTCACTGGAAGCTGGTAGTTGGGCAACTCGCTTAAGACCCCATCCCAGTCGCGGTGCCAGCGCCGCCCGGCCGAGTCGCGGAATTCCATGGCGACCCGGACGACGTTCAAACCGTCAATACCGTGCGGGTACCTGAGGCGGATCAGATCCCACATCTCCTGCGGCAGCACTTCCTGAACGTCGCGCTTATGCGGCGGCACCACCGGAACCTGACCCCCCGTCCAGGTGTCCAATAGGCCGAAGAAGCGGAAGAAGATCAGCACGTCGTAGATCGGTAAGGTCGAGGCGTTCAGAATGTGCGCGCCCCACGTAGTCATGGGCCACTGGACCCTGCCGAGTCTTGGGGTGGCGTTGGTTGTTTCCTTGTCGAACCAGACCGAGACGAGTGAAGCCTGACCCTGCCTCTCGTCGAGCGCCCGTTCCCGTCGTTCGTCCTCGGCTCGCCGGTCACGCCCGGACTCGATCTTGTAGACGCGGAACCCGACGATGGCAGCGACAAGGGCGAAGGCGAGGGTGGCGACGTTGGCGAGCGCCCCCACCCACGTCGCCAGGTCACCGAGTTCGGCGCGGGACAGCCACACGGACAGCAGGACGTAGATCGACAGCACACCGGAGAGAGTACGAACCCGGCGCTACCGGGGTGCCCAGACGTACAGCCAGGGAGGACCGGCGCCGGCCTGACTCTCCAACTCGTACACGCCGTCGACGTCGGCGTCCAGAAGCTCGCCCCCGTACTCGATCCACAGCCACGTCTGGTCGATCGCCGTCGGCGGTGACCCATCGTCGTCGAGGGGCACGAGCAGGGAGCGGCCATCGACTGGCCCTCCGACGCATGGCACGTCGACCCGCTCCCACATCGCCTGGCAGCGCGAGTTCCGCTGAAACCGACCTGTCCCGGGCGTGTCCGGCCGATGATCACGGTCCGGGGACGCGCCGAGGGGGAGCCCGGTGTGCAGCCCGGCTCCCCCTCGCGTCGTCGTGGCGACGACACAATGATATCGACCGTCCACGCGGTACCGTCGATGGTGGCAGCTGAACCTCGTGCAGGAGGTCACCATGGAGCTTGTCGACGACCCGATGCCCCCGGGCAAGCGGATCAAGCTGTACCGGCAGCGCGCCGGCCTCACCCAAGAGGTCGCCGCCCAGCTCAAGGGCGTCACCGTCTCCGCCTGGCGGAAATGGGAATCCGGCGAACGCTCGGTCAACAGCCTCGGCGACTGGATCGACATCGCCCGCATCCTGCGGGTCCGTGACCTGTACCGGCTCACCGGGCTGCCGATAGGGGCGATGCCCGACGACCCCGCCGAACACGACAGCGTCCGGCCGCTGCGCGCGGCCATGCACTCGTACGCGCCCGTCGTCGACCAGGTGCCGTCGCTGCGAGAGCTCGACGCGGGGGTACGGCTGGCGTGGACGACCTGGTACCAGTCGCGGCAGCGGTACACGTACACGGCTCCGGTGTTGCCGGAGCTGGTCCACTCGGCGCGGGCGGTCGCCGTCGGCCTCGACGGCGCGGAGCGGCGGCACGCGCAGCGGGTCACCGCAGACCTGTACCTGCTCGTGCGCGCGTATGCGAAGCGGGTCGGCGCGAACGACATCGCCGTGCTGGCCGCCGACCGGGCGCTCACCGCGGCGTACGAGGCCGACGACCCGTCGTACCGGGCCGCCAGCGCGTGGAACATGGGCCAGGTGCTGTCCAACCGGGGGCACACCGAAGAGTCGGTGGAGATGTGCCGGCAGGCCATCGCTGACCTCGAACGGGCCGGCGACGGCGACCCGGTGCGCCTGTCCGTCCTCGGCGGCCTGCACCTGCTCCTGTCCATCCAGTACGCGCGTTCCCGCGACGAACGGCGAACGCTGGCGGTGCTGGACCGGGCCGACGAGATCGCCCGCCGCACCGGCGAAACCGAGCACCACCACATCTTCTTCGGGCCGACGAACGTGCAGATCCACCGCGCCGCCGCCGTTCTCGAGTTGTCCCGGCCGGGGGAGGCCCTGCGCATCGGGGAGCGCGTCGACATCGAACGGTCGCCGAGCATCGAGCGCCGGCACTCGCACCTGACGCACCTCGCGCGGGCGTACGCGTCGAAGCGCGACGACCTGGCGTCGATCACGATGCTGCTGCGCGCCGACCGGGAGTCACCGGAGGAGTCCCGCCTGAACCTGCTGATGCGCTCCACAGTGCGGGAGCTGCTGATCCGGGAAACCCCCACCACCCGGGCGGACCTGCGGGTCCTCGCCGAGCGGGTGGGCGTGGTCTGAGGTACCCCGCTGCGGGGTAGTCCCCCACGCCGTGACGCCGGCTGCGTGACCGCCGCCTTACGGTCTGTTGCAGGTCGTCCGAACCGGTCCCCCCGACACGGTATCGACCGACCGGGGCGACGACGGTGCGTCTACCCGCATCCGGCGTGGTGTGCGTGCACCGTCGTCGCCCCCACCCATTCCGGGTGGGGGCGATCGTCAGCGGTCCACACCTCCCGCCTGGGAGGAGATCGCCCCCACCCTTCTGGCAGGAGGGCGGCGCGGTGAAGCTGTTCAGGTGGTGGCGCAGAGCAGAGCCGGGACCTTTGGACCGGACCGGACCCGCGACCCTCTACGGGAACCGCGCCGGGGCTCTACCCGACCACCGCGCCGACGACGAAGCGGATCCGCCCTCGGCACCTGACTCCGACAGCGACCACCGATCGTCGGGGCGACCGAGGTGACCCGGCCCCCGGTCATGGCCGGCCTCAGCCCGCAGAAACCGATCGAGCACGCACCCACCAAGCCGGGTTGGGATTGCCTTGTGTGCGAGCAGCCGTGGCCGTGCGCGCCAGCGAAAGTGAACCTGTCGGAGCTGTACAGGGGAGACGCACAGGGCCTGGCCATGAGCTTGGCCGGCTACTACTACGACGCGGCAGTCGACCTTCCTGGCACGCCGCCGGAGGAGCTGTATCAGCGGATCGTCGCGTGGTCCCGCCCCGCTGCCCGGGTGGCGCCGGAGGGGCCGGACAAGACAGCGCCGGCCGCTCAGCCACGCCGTCGGCGGCCGGTGAAGGATCGGCAGGTGGGCAAATGACCGACGGCGGGCCGTTCTTCGACGATCTGGGTGATCTGCGCACGCAGATGATCCGAACCGCGAAAGCGATCGTTGACGATCATTGGCCGAGCCCTGACCGGTGCCCCATCTGCCGCGTGGCCGCGTGTACAGCCCGAGGCAACGCGGCCTACTACCTCGAAGTCGTGGGGGAGCCGCCGTACGTGCCGAACCTGTTGACCCGGGCGGCGTGATGCAGTGGTGCGCGGGCTGCCGGTCCGGCCGGCCCTTGGATCTGGGGCACGACTGCGCTGGGGTGGTGGTCGTCGACGGCCGGAGGGAGCCGTGCGGCTGCCCTGACCGGCACGCACCAGCCGGTGACCTGGTCGTCGCGAGCATGATCGAGGACCTGCACCGCAACGACCGCGCCTGCCACCAATGCACCCCGCAGGGTTGCGAGCTGCGGGAGTGGAGCCGGCCCCGGTTGGAGGCGTTCCGCCGTGAGCTTGCCGGCCGCCGCCGTTGAGCCCAGGACGACCAAAACGCCCCGCCCACCCGTGAGGGTGAGCGGGGCGCAGGATCAACTTTTCTCAGGAGCGGTCCTCGTCCAGTTTACCGCCGAGCAGGGGTCGCCTCATACCAGCGGCGATCAGCCGGCTACCAGAAGTGATCAGCGCAACCGGGACGTGGGCCGTACGTAGGCCATACGGACGTCACCGGCAACTACAACGCCGTCGATGGTGCGGGGGTCCGCCGTCGGCGTGGACTGCGGGCGGATGACGAGGGCGGTCATCAGGGCGATCGACGCGGCAGTGATAGAGCCGACCTGTTCCTGATTGAGTTCGAAGCCGTACGCGGCGGCGAGGGTGGCGCACGTGGTGATCAGGCCGACGAACAGCGTTGGGGCGAGCGGCCGAACCTTGAAGGCGAGCCAGGTGGACGCGGCGGCGGCCAAGACTGCTTCGGCTGCCCCGGCCTGCTTGGCGGTGAGGAAGTCCGCGCCGAAGGCGACGAACAGGGCGAGGACCGACGCGGCGGCCATGATCAGCACGGCGGGTTCCCGGCCGAAGATCGTGACCTTCGCGGGCAGGTTGGTGGGCACGGACATGACCCCTCCCGGGGATGCAAGGGCAGACAGGAAGAAGCCCGGCGGCCCTGAGCGAGGGCGGCCGGGCGGACACGGGTGGGCGGGTACGCTGCCGGGCGTGGACGAGCCAGGGCAGGTCGACTGGGGGCAGATCAAGGCCCGGCCGGGCCAGTACGCGTGCCCGGTGCACGGGATCGTGCAGCCGTGGCAGCAGCTGGTGCCGGCGTGCCGGGACTGCGGGCGGGCCGCCCATCGGGCGGTGCTCGACCCCACCCTGAAGGTGGTGGTGTGGCAGGAGGCCATCCCGCAGACATGCGCCGGGGCCGATCGGCACCCGCTCAAGCCCGGCCGGGTGGCGTTGGGCACGGCAGCGTGCTCGTGCAGCCCTTCAGGGCTGCACCGGACGTGGACCTGCGGGGTGTGCGGGGACGTGCAGCAGTGGCCGCCCCACAGCGATGTCGACGCCGCCCCGTACTTCGGGCCAGGAGCCCGCTAGGCCACCTCGGGCCAGTACACGCCCGGTTCCGCTGTCACGCCACGACGGGGGCAGGAGGATCGACGTCGTGGGGGTGTAAGAGAGTCCGAGGTTCGGAGCAAGTACATGCAGACGCATCCCTGGAGGCATAGTGCACGCCGAACGGAACCGCGCTGCCTCAGCAGCAGCAGATCGACAGCGGCTGACCGACCTGTTTCTTCAGCATGGGAACGCGATACATGCATACGCCAGAAACAAGGTGACCGCTGAAGCCGCTAACGACGTCGTGAGTGAGGTTTTCGCGGTGGCGTGGCGTCGGCTCGACTCGATCCGCCTTGGAGAAGAACGTCCATGGCTATTCGGGGTCGCACGGCGCGTCATTGCCACCGAAAGACGGCAGGCAGCTGATTGGATTGCGTTGCACCAACGCCTACGGGAATACCCAGACGAGCACCTTGATGATCAGGCGGACGGTATCGTCGAGCGTCGCAAGGTGATAACCGCGCTGGGCAACCTCAGCGAGGCGGATCGCGAAGTTCTGTGGCTTCGTTACTGGTATGACCTGACAGGAAGGGATGCGGCACACGCAGCGGGATGTAGTCAAGCGGCCTTCGCTGTCCGTTTGCACCGAGCGAAGCGCAGATTCGCTGAAGCGGTGCAAGCGCAGGTCATTGAGAATGGATTAGACGCCCGTTCGATTGCAGACCATCTTCAAGCAGGAGTAATGCGTTGAAAATTTCAAAGGGTCAGGTGGAGCAACTCCTGATCAACTCCAGGCCGGAACCGTCTAATGGATTTGTCAGCAGTGAAGATGGGCGGGCAGTTTTGAACGACGTGCTTGCTGCAGAACGAGGGCCTGCTCGGCGCCGTCGTCCATCGCGACGCGCGATGCTCGTAGCCACAACCTTGGGGGTGCTGATCGCTGGCGGGGCTACTGCGGCGATCGCCCGTTACGACGCTCCAGTTGCCTCGCCCGAGTACCTGCCCGCCTCTGATTCGGCCTTTGTGTGTTCCACCGCAGGCCTCCAAAAGCAAACGGATACGACCCTTCGTGAAGGAGAGCGGCCGGCTGATGCGTGCCGCAGAGTATGGCATCGATCTTTCGGCGACAAAGCGCCGCGGAATTTGTTCTACTGCGTAATCGGCAGACCGACCGCTGCAACACAGGCACCAGACCAGCCCTCTGGCGGAAAACTGGTCTACGTTCTAGATGGCGATAAGTTTGGAAACGCCCCAGAGGCCTGTGGATCCGTTGGTCTCCAGGTGGCTCCCCCACGTCCAAGCACCTCGTCGCTACCTTCGAAAGCCAGCGACACCACGTCTCCTGCTGCGCCTACACCGGCCCCCAAGGGATCTTCCTGACACTCGGCAAAAGCCGGCAGGCGTGTCCGGAGACACTCTCCGGACACGCCTGCCGGTGTTCCAACGTCACGGGTAGTTTGGCGTCCATGGTGAACGAACGGGGCCACAGACATGGACACCGTCGATCTTGTCGTTGACGTTACCAATGCCAGTCGACTCGTCGGCGTCTAGCGCCAAGTTTGCTCGTTTTGTGCCAGCTGCGACTGACAGGATCTTAGTCCAATTGTTGTTGCCCAGGTGATTGAAGAAGAAGCCCCAGGTTCCACTACTCTGCTGGTTGTTGACGGAGGAAATCTTGTCATTCCAAACGCCGCCGCCCGGATAGGCGTAGTTGCCCAAGTTCCATTCCCTGCCACATGTGGTGAAGTTCAGGCTCGGGTCACCGTACTGGCGATTTGCATAGGCGCACATATAGAGGCTCGGACATGGGTCCGACATCATTCTTGCCCCGCCGCTGGCTTGCGGTAGCCGCAGTACCAATCCAGGGGCTAGTTCAACTTCTGCTTGACTAATCTGACGGGATCCCGGCGTCCGCTTCAAGACGTCCGCGATGCCGGCCGCCAATTGTTCTGCGGTAGGTGCGACCGTCGACGACTGCCAGTCGTAGCTGTTCGTCGAGATCGGGGCGGCGCTACTCGACACTGTCGGAGCGGCGCTACTAGGCACTGCGGTCATGAGTAGAGATAGGCAGGCAGTGGATAGAGCAGCCGCCACGACTTTAGCAAGCCGAAATACAGGTTTTGACAAGGTGACACCTTCCCCGTGGATTAGAACTAGCAGCAAGTGCAATTCGCAACTTACAGCGGGGCACCCATCGAAGTCAACGTCAATAAATCTCACTAACAGTACATTCCAGAAGTTTTGGGCAAACTTTGCTTATTCAATCTAAAGGTCGAGAATCGCTTTAAGTGCGTATTGGCAGTTTTCTTTCTGTCATTGCTCAGTTGAGACAACATGAACGGCATCGAGCGGATCGGTTCGATATTGAAATTTCCGGTGCCCCGATTGTTAAGGGTGACTCGCGTACCAGAAGAAGGTTTTGCCACGCCTGCGCAAACGTCCGATCCAACCCCGCCGCCGTTTCCCGCGGGGTCGCTCCCTATGGTCACCTTCCGGTGCCACAAGCGGTGTCAGTCGCCCTCCCGAACCAAACCTGTCACGGGGAGCCTGGCCCGCGGTGTGAGCGCGACTAAGGTCTTCGGTCGGGTCCGAAGCAAGCGGCAGGCTGCGGGTTGGCTGTTGGGCGAAGAGTGGGACTGCGATCCGGGTGACCCATCCTGTCTCTGCCTGCACAGGACGTATCGGGCATCATGTATATGCTGGAACTTCTGGGCGCTGCGGCACCGTCGTGCCGTCAAAGACCTCGAACTCAATCGCTGGGCGAACCATGCCGTGCTGCCAATTCCTGCCTCTGAAGATCAAGACTGGGTCGCATTGCGGTACTGCTGTGATAAAGCTGCCTCGCTAGCCGGGCCGGTGTCCGTTCGTGCCGTTGTGGTCGGCGGACACCATCACCCGTAGCCGCGCCAGGGCAACGCCAGGGTCGGGGGTGCCGGCGGTTTCGAGGACGGCGTTGCGCCACCGCAGCAGCAGGTGCGTCAGCTCCCTTACCGCGTTGCGCAGGTCGCCGATCTCCGCGTTGGCGGCCTCGGCTTGCTGCCGGGCGCCGGTCGCCTCACGCCTGGCCTCGGCCACCTCGGCTTGCAACTCGTTGACCCGTCCACGTAGCGGCTCGACGAGGGTGAGCGCAGTGTCGGTGATCACGTCGGCGGCGTCCGCGCGGATCTTGCGGCGTTGCAGGAGGGTCGCCGCGAGGGCGGCTAGACCGCCGGCCCCGCCGAGTAGGCCGATGACGGTGATGAGGGTCTGCACCCACGAACCCCCGGCGGACGGGGGCACATCGGCGGCCCACACCATCACGGCCCACACCATCATCGGTCCCCCTCTACGAGCAGAGGGACGTCCGCCGTGTGCCCCTTCTGGGCTGCGCGGCCGACGCGGCGTAGGTCCCGGACCACCTGCACGCAGCGGGCCCACGAGGCGACCGCGACGGCGATAACGAACGCACCAGCCGCGATGGCTGCCCCACCGGACACGAAGTAAAGCGCGATGGCGTACATGGTGGTGACGGTGCCGAGCAGGATCATGCCGATTAGCTCGACGCCCATCGACGTTGAGAGGTCACCCGGCCAGATCACACCGACGAGGCCGACCACACCGGCGGTGATGAGCCCGGCCGCCCAGAGCGTTTGCACGGTGGCGGGCATGGCGGCGCTGACGGACGCGGGCCGGCGGTCGAAGACGACGAGGGCGATGCCGCAGGCGACGGCGGCGACAAGGACCGCCACCTCGAACGGGTGCCGGCCGCTTGCGATCTGGACCGGCCGCAGGGGGCTCATCCCGTAGGCTCGGTCGCTTCACCGGGAACGACGGTCCCGATGAACGAGAACGTCGACGGCAGCTCCAGCTTGCCCGGCAAGCCTTGCGGCCCGATGGGCCCGGCCGGGCCGGCGGGACCGGCGGGACCGGCGGGACCGGCGGGACCGGCGGGGCCCTGCTTGCCCTGCGGACCGGCGGGGCCGGGCGAAGCCGCAGGGCCGAACTTGCGCGCGAAACACAGGTCGATCTGCACCATGGCGTGCGCGTCGTACTGAGTGCCATCCTGCTTCGACCCGACCGAGGCGCGCGCCGCCGCCACCGCGGCGGCGGTCTTCGGCCCGTAGTCGCCGTCAAGCTCGCCGGTGTAGAACCCGCAGAGCTGAAGTTTGTACTGCATTGCCTGGACGTGTTCGCCCTTGTCGCCTTGCTTGCAGAACATGAGCAGCGAACCTCCCTGCTGGTTAAGTCCGATGGAGTTGAGGTAGCGACGGAACAGGGGCTGCTGGTCGCGGCCGGCTTTGATCGCGTCGCGGAAGAAGCTGAAGTGGGTGTGCCAGCGGTGCGAGCTGTCACCGGTGCTGCGCTTGCCGAGCCGGTCCCACCGCTTCACGGTCGTACCGTCGGGGCTGTAGATGATCTCGCGGATGTCGCGGGCGTCCGGCGCGTTGCGCTGGCACTCGCCGACACACCAGAGCGAGAAGTTGGCCAGGGTGTGCGTGCGACCGCCGGAGCGGACCTCGAAACCGCCGACGTCCAACGCCGCCGCGTCGAGCGTCAGGCCGTTGCGGTCCCGCGACGACTCCACCACCGAGTAGTCGCCGGTGACCACACGGTTTGATCCGCAGTGGTAGCCGCCCCGGTGGGCCGGGTCGCCGACGATCCCGACCTCCGCCGGTTCCAGGTCGGCCGGGCGGTTGGTGTTCGAGTCGACGTTGAGGTGCGTGAGAAGGAGACTTCGGACGGCCAACAGGTTCGCCGGGGCCCGGGTCATGGGGATACCTCCGCCCAGTAGGGGTGGCGGCCCGCCGGACAGGCAGGGCCGCAGTGGGAGAGCCGGCCGGGCCGGCGGGCAGGGGTCAGGCCGTCCAGGAGCCGACACCGACGGTGCCGTTCGCGCCCCTCGTCAGCGCCCGGTACTCGTACGGCTGCCCCGAGCGGGCCGTCCAGTCGTCCCACGTCGCGTCGTCACTGAGCCCAGCGGCGATCGTGACGTCGGTGCCCGAGGCCACGCCGCTGTGGCGGCGCATCAGGTCCACGGACAGCACGGCCGGCTGCGGACCCGACGGGGCGGGGGTAGCGATCACCACCCGGATCAACCCGAGGCCCGGCATGGCGGTCGGTGTGACCGCCGGGACTGGCGGCTCGACGTAGTCGACGACGATGCCGGTGCTGACCAGTGACGACGACAAGCCCTCGTTGTTACGGGTCCACAGCCGCAGCGTGTACGTGCCGCCGTCTGCGACGACCACGGGCGGGGCGTAGCTGGTGGCGGTCCCGCCCAACCAGCCGGTGTCGTGGACCAGCGCCGACGCGCCGTCGAGCATCTGCACCCGGTAGGCGGTCTGTTCGGCGACGCTCCACGACAGGGTGACCGTGTCGCTGGTCCACGTCGCGCCGTCCGGGGTGGGACTCGTGATCGTCGGGTCGACCTTCGCCGACGGGACGATGACGAGCGCGGACGAGTACGGCGATGCCGTGGACGCGCTGTCCCACGTCCGCACCCGGTAGGTGTGCGCCGGATCGGCCGCCCCACCACCACCGAGCCACAGGCCGGTGCTGAGGTTGATCTGTGTGGTGGCGCCGGAGTTCGTCTGCTCGGTGGTTTGCCACGTCGAGTCGGACGCCCGCAGGTATTCGATCGTGCCGGACCCGATCTGCCGGGACAACGCCCACGCGGTCTGCGCGTCGTTGGGGTCGGGGTCGGAGAACTCCCAGTCGAGCAGCAGGGCCTGGGTGACGTCCATGGCCGCGCCGTTCGCGGGTGGGGTGGTGGGGTTCGTGCCGTACAGCCAGCGGGGCGCGTTCGGGGCGTAGGTCAATGCCAGGCTGGTCGACACGACGTCGTTGGGTGTGCCGGCGTGGGCGGTGATCATGTCGTAGCGGGCGGACCCGAACGACTCGTGCCGCACGGAGTAGTTACTACCGTTGATCACGGGGGTGGCGTTCGCGGTCGCCCACGACGTCCATGTGCCGCTCGCCCGGATGTAGTCGACGTACCAGACGACGTTGGTGCTCGTGCCGACCGCGAAGATCCGCACGTCACCGGACACCGCGTTGTAGGCCAGGGTGCAATTCCGGACCACTCCGGCCGGATGGACGGGCGTGGTGCGGCGGACGGTCGCACTGTTGGCCTGGTTGCGTTCAAGCAACAGCACCATCTCCGGGTCGGTCGGCTCAACCGTCGGATTCGGTACGGCCATCATGAACCGCGCGCCGTCCCACCGGCCGCCGACCCCGTTCTGCGCGGTGAACCCGGTTGCCAGGGAAACGGTGTTCGTGGGCCCGGAGAACACGGTGCCGTTCCACGCGAGCTTCACGACCCGGAGGTCGGTGCGGCCGAAGCAGACCCACAGGTGGGGGACCGACGCGCCCTTGCCGTCGCCGGAGTGCTCGATGTCCATCTGTGGGGTGACGCGGCCTGCCGGCGAGTCATACAGCCACTGTCGTTTGCCGCTGATCAGGGCGTTGTTGACGGACATCGTGCCGTTGGCGGCGACGTTCGCGCCGTACAGGGTGACCCCGGATTGGGCGCCGACGCGGGTGCCGGCGGCGACGATCACCCGGGCCTGCCCTGTTGAGGGGAAGCCGATGACGGCGATCTCGATGCCCTGGTGAACGGAGCCCGGGACGCCGCCGTTGGCCGGTAGGGCGACCGCCATCGGTACCCCGAAGCTGAAGGTGGTGGCGGTGCCGAGGGCGCGGATGATGGAGATCCCGTCGCGGTTGCTCTCGTTGGCGCGGTACGCCAACCACAGCTCTCCGCCGGAGGTGATGTGCAGGCCGGAGATCTCCAGGATGGTGACGGAGAAGTTCCAGCCGCCCGCGTACGTCCAGGTGGCACCCTTGTCTGTCGACCGGAAGTAGACGACCCCGATGTTGCCGTTGGCGATCATCGCCATCCACAGCAGGCCGTTGAGTTGCCGGTCGACGCGAGCGGCGGCGGGGGCACCGCCGAGCGGATCGGTGAGGTTGGAGTCGACGATGTATCCCACCAGGACCCCTTTCAGATGACCGTGGCGTGTGGGTAGTCGGCGGGGGTGCCGGGCATCCGCTCGACTTCCAGGTAACGGCGTTTCGTGGCCGTGCCAATGTGCTGGACCGTGCCCGTGGACGCCTGCGCGGTGACCGCGATCGTCTGCCCCTCCAACGGGGTGGTGGCGGTGCGGGCCAGGTAATGCTCGGCGAGGATGCCGAACGCGATACCGGCAACGGGGGTGCTGTAGTGCCCGAACAGGCCCCAGTCGACCGGGTACGGGCCGGTGACCCGGTCGCGGACCCGCCACAGGCTGTGTCCGGCCGCACTGCTTTGGATCTGCCCGCCGAGGCGTAGCCGGTACACCGCCTGCGCTTCGACGGTCAGGTCAGTGACGGCGAGGACGGCCGTCTCCCCGGACACCCCCGACGAGCTCGTGGAGGCCGTCCACGTCCTGACGAGGTTCCCCGCGCCACCGAAGACCCCCACGACGACCCATTCGCTGCCGAACCTGACGAGGGTGACCCGGGAGTTCTCCCGCACCTGCACGTGGGTGAGTACCTTGACGGGGACAGCCAACGCGGACCCGTCGAACGTGACCGCGGCCCGCGTGGCGGACTGCCGCTCCTGGACCGTGCCGGTCGCGGTCGCCCGATCCCGCGCCGACTCAATCCGGGCGTCGATGAGTCGCAGCAGGTCCAGGCCGAACACGGCGGCCCCCTCTACAAGACGCTCCACTCGTGGGTCATATCGCTGCCGTCGAGCGGCAGCGTCCATGACGTTCCGAGGACATCCGCGTACGGGCCGATGGCCGGTTCGTCGACCACGAGCCGGTCGAAGTGCCAGTGCAGCGGCGCCGGGGACGTGCTGACACGCAGGGTGGTGGGGATACGCATGTCCGCGTCGATCGTCACCAGGGCCAAGCGTTCCAACGCGGCCTGGTCGGCGGCGTCGACGTACATCACCTTCGTGAGGACCCTGCCGCGGCTCTGCACGCTGGTGTCGCCCTGGTCGGTGTTGGTGACGGTGTAGACGCCAGCGCCTTCGGTCGGTGGTGGGCCGTCGATGTCGTTCTGCCGCACCGCAACCCAGCGGTTCGGGGCGTCGAAGTAGTCCCGCTCCACCTGCCGGGTGCCGAGCATCGACGTCCGCTGGTCGGCGTCGTACAACCACTCCGGCGCCCGCTCACGGGGCAGCACGTACGGCTGGCACCGCAGGCGCCCGTCCCAGTCCGACCAGATGCCCTGATAGCCGACCGCCCCCAGCAGGTCGTTGACGATGGACAACCAACGGGTTTGGTCGTCCAACGGCCACACCTTCGCCGACGGCAACACCGCGTCGGCGCGGGTCTGGTCGATCAGGTACCGGGTGTAGCCCTGCTGCTGGAGGATCGCTTCAACCTCGGCGAGGTAGCTGGCACCGGCGTCCACCGCGTACGCCTCGCCGGTGGGGGAGTAGAGGCCGTGGAGGATGTCGTAGCCGGTGACGTCGTAGGTAGCAGGCTGCTCAGCGAGGTCGACGATGGGCGCGCTGGTGTAGAACGCGCCCAGGTTGAACCGGGCCTCGCCGACGCCGTCGGAGAGGGTCATGTACGGGCGGACGAGCGCCGACGACCACGCCAACTGTCGGGTCACCGCGAGCGTCGCGGTCGAGTGCAGCGTCGCGTACGAGTTGCGGGACACAGACCCGCCGGACAGTGCGTCGCTGATGTCCTCGACGACCTGAAGGTTCCGGTCGATCAACTCCAGGCCGCGGCCGACCTGGATGGCGGGCGCGTCGCGCAGCAGCCGGGTGACCGCCGCCTCCGTCATCAACTCGCGGGGCGCGGCGGTGATCGGCTGCACGTCAGCCTCCCGACTTGCTGTGAACGTCGCGGATGTGCACCCAGAACCGGCCGCCGTCGTCGACGGTCGTCCCGCAGTAGAAGCAGGTGAGCGTTGACCGGTCCGGGTTGCACCGCTCGCAGGTGCGGAACGTGCCGAGCTGTTGCAGCCCCGACGGGACCAGGGCGAACAGCGCGGCCTCGAACGCGTTCGACGACATGCAGGTGTCGCACCAGACCGACCTGACGTCCTCGGCAGCAGTGACCGCGCCGACCAGCTCAAACCGGGGGGTCATGCGCCCTCCACCCACGTCACGACCTGCACCGCTGTCGCCACGTCGTACAGGTCCCGTTCCGCCTTGTACTCGCGGATGTCCAGGTCGAACAGGACGCCGACGGCCCGCTGACCCCGGTAGTCGCGGTACATCACCTCCCGGCCCAGCCACTGCTCAAGCAGGTCCCGCTGGGCGGTGGTGACCCGACGCAGCGTGACGGTGATGATGTCGGTGACGCCGACCTGGCTGATGGACCGGCGCCGGCCGCCGCCGTAGGTGCGGTTCTCGCCCTGAACGGACTTGCGTCGCGCCCGGTCGGTGGAGAACGCGGCGACCGGCTCGCCGGTGCTCATCAGGTTGATCCACACGCGGGTGAGGTTGAGGGTTGCCATCAGCCCATCGCCCGCCCTCGTTGCAGGGCGCCGGATGCGGCCCCGTTGATCTCTTGGCCGACACCGGGGGCGACGGCCCGGACCGCGTCGGTGAGGGTGCGCAGCGCGACGAGGATCGTCGCGAGGAGGTTGGCGACGCGGTCCATGCTCGCCCCCGTCGACACATGCTCGGTACGGCCGGAGAGGTTGACGCCGACGGTCCCGGAGGGCCAGTCGCCGCCGCGGTCGTAGAGGCGGGCGGGCATGATCCCGCCGCCCTTCGCCGCCCAGTGGTCGTGCGCGTTGCCGCCTTGCCAGTTGTGCTGATTCCACACCGCGCCCGAATAGTGGTGCGGCTTGCCATTGTGCAGGTTGAATTCCTGCCACGGCGTGATCAGCTCCTTGGTGATTGCCCGGAAGTTCGTGAAGATGTGCTCGGCGACCGCCCGGATGGGCGGAACGTCGACCGCCCTGTTCGTCGAGTGGTACGACCGGCTACCGGTCAGGGTGATCGAGCCGGGTCGGAACCCGCTGAGCAGCTTCAAACCGGGGAACTTCGCGCGGAGGATCCGCATCATGCCGCCGGACCCGCCCAGCGGCGACGGGCCGAAGATGCCCGCCCCGCCGTCCTCACCGCCGGTGAAGAACGACTTCACCTTGTCGATGACCGTCCCGGCGACCTTGCGGGGTACCGCCGTGACGAGCCGACCGAACCCGGAGTCCTTACCGGGCACCAGATTCAGCACCTTGTCGACGACGGTCCGCATGGCCCCGGCCGGGTCGGTGAGCATGTTCCCGACGCCGGAGAGGACGTCGCCTGCCTTCTTCCGCGCGGCCGACGCGGCGCGGCCGAGCCGGTCGAGGATGCCGCCGTCGGCGTAGCCCTGGCCGAGGAAGCGTTGTACGGCGCTGACACCGCCGGAGCGGGCAGCTTGGTTGATTCCGTCGACCCAGCCCCGGCCGAGGGCCCGGGTGCCCTCGGGTCGGATGATCGCCTCACCGCCGGACAGGTCGAGTGCCCCGCCGGTCGGGCTGACGAACCGGTGGGTGTCGCGGCCGGGCGTGTAGCCGGGCAGGACACCGCCCCTCGCGAATCCCTTCGGGAGGCCGATCTCCTTGACCTCGTCGACGCCGAAGACCCGGGCCAACTTGTTGTAGTTCCGGATGATCGCCTCATTGAGGACGGTCTGTACGACGAACCGGACGGGGATCTTCGTCAGGTCGCGGATCTTCTCCCACGCCTTGCCGACTCCCTTGACACCGGCCTCGATCGCGGGGACGACGCTCTTACCGAGGAACCCGCCGAGGGCCTGGAAGACCGGCTTGATGCCGGACTCCCACATCGTCCGGATCGTGGCCGAGATCCCGGCGAAGACCGGCCGGATGACCCTGTCGTAGAACCAGGTGATCAGCGGTGCGAGGACCGTCTTGAAGTAGATCTGCCACAACCCGAAGACGACCTTGATGAGGGTCCAGGCGACCTGCACCGCGAGCGTCACCCGCTCGAAGGTGGGTTTGATGACCTCCCGGTACCACCACAGGAACATGGGGGCCATGACCTCGGTGACGTACCACTTCAGGGCCTCGAACACCGGCTTGATCACGTTCGACCAGGCGTAGGAGATCGCGACCTGGATCCCGGCCCACGCTTGCTGCACGATCGCCCGGAACCGGTCCGAGCTGTTGTATGCGACCACCAGGGCGGCGACGAGCGCGACGAGCGCGACGACCACAATGCCGATGGGGTTGGCGACCAAGGCCGCGTTGAGCAGCCACTGGACGCCGGCCCAAATCTGCGTCGTCGCCGCAGCGACCTTCTGCGCTCCGTTCCAGAGCACCGTGGCAGCGGCGGCGGCCTTCGCCACCGTGCTGAACACGAAGATCGCGCTCGCGATGGCCGAGACGCCGACGCCGATCCGTCCCAGGGTTTCGGGGGACATCCCGGCGAGCAGCCCGACCAGCATGTTGAGGCCGACCAGCGTGCCGGCACCGAACCCGGCGAGCCCGGCAACCAGCTTGCCGGCGAGGACGAACACGTTGCGGAAGAAGTTGAGGACGACCGGGCCGTTCTCGCGGACGTACGCGATGAACCCCTGGAAACCCTTGGAGTCGGAGAGCCCTTGCGCCCACTCCGAGAAGCTGGCGGTCAGCCCGACCAGCCCGGAGCCCATGTCCTTGTTCAGCGGAAGGAACGCCTGCAAGATCGCGGCCAGGCCGGTGACGATGTTGCCCGTGGCCTCGAACATGCCGTCGAGGGCAGGACCGGCCGTCTGATCGATCATGGTGAAGAAGCGCAGCCAGAACGGCGACTCCAACGCCTCCGACGCCCGCACCGCCATGTCACCGAGCCGGCCGGCGATCCGGCCGATGAAGCCTTCCACCCGGGGCAGGTACGGCAGCAGGTTCTCGATCGCCCGTTGCGCCCCGGGAAGCAGCCCTTCGGCGGCGGCGTCGCGCAGACCACGGGCCTCGTCGCGCAGCCCGTGCAGGAACTTCGCGAACCGCTGGCCGGCCGGTGACAACCCGGACATCGAGTCGCGGAGCTTGGTCATCGCCGCCGCGCCGGCCGTCCCGCTAGCGACGGTCGCGTCCCGCAGGGACCGCTGCGCGGAAACCAACTGCTGGGCGGCCTGCTGGATCTGGTAGAGGCCGTCGCGTTCCTGGCGCTGCTGGTCACGTCGGGCGTCCGCCAACGCCGTCTGGGCGTCACGGACCCGCTCATCGGCGTCCGCGATGCGTTGCCGGGCGGCCACGACCTCCCGCGACCCCTCGACGCCGGCCTTGACCGATTGGGCCTGCTCGGCGGCCATGTCCAGGCCGCGCCGCTTCAGGTCATCGAGTTGGAGGACTTCCCGCTCGTAGGTGATGCGGGCCTGCTCGCGTTGCGCTTCCGTGGCCTTCGGGTCCGCGATGACCTTGTCCAAGGCGGCCTTGGCCTCGGCGATGTCCAGGTTCGACTGCCGCTGGGCGAGCGCGTTCTCCTTGACCGACTGCGTCAGGTTCGCCAGCCGCTCTTGGGCCTCCCGACGGGCGTCGTTCAACTCCAAGGCGATGTCGCGGGCGTCCGCCTCGACGCGGTTGAGGTCCCGCTGGGCCTCGGCCACGCGGCGGGCCGAGGACGCGTTAGATTCGGCGACCTGCTCGCGGGTCCGCGCCAACGACTGCTCAGCCGAGCGGACCCCATCGGCGGCAGACGCGACCGCCGAGTGAGCCCGCGACAGGGTGGCGGCATCGGAGGATGCCGCTTTCTCCGCTGCACCCATCGCCTTGACCGCATCGGCGATCCCAACGAACGCGAGGATGCCGACGCCGAGGCCAGCGGTCGCCGCGATACCGGCCGTGCCGATCCCGGCGATCGCCGCGGCGGCAGCAGCGGCCACAGGGATGATCGCCGGGCCGAGTGCGACCCCGGCAGCGATCAACATGCCCATGCCGGTCAGGCCCCGGCCGGCGCCCCGGTTGAACGCGGACGAGAAGCCGTCTCCGGCCGCCGAGCCCTCGGCCGCGAACCGACCCCGGGCGTCGCGGAGCTTGCCGGCCGCGTCGCGGACGAACGCCCCGCCGAACCCGGCGCCGCCCGCCGAGCCCTCGGCGACGAACCGACCCCGCGCGTCGCGGAGCTTGCCCAGGGCGTCGCGGGTGAACTCGGTGCCGAAACGGCGGCCGGCGACCGTCCCAGCCCCATCGGTGGCGGACTCCGCGTCCCGGCGCAGCCCGGAGAACATGCCGCGGGCCTTCGCGGCGAGGGTCCGCCCGAAGGTTCCAGCGAAGGTACCGGCGGCCTTGTCACCGGACTGGCTCGCGTCTCGTTCGGTGTCCCGCTTGAAATCGCGGGTGTCGGCGCGGACCCGAACGAACGCCTCGGCGAGGGGGATAGCCATCGGGCACCCCCGTCCCCGACGTCACGCGCGGTGGAGTGCCTGGTTCAGCCGTCGGTCCGCGTCGTCCCACCCCCCGAGGGGGGCGTAGAGGGCGGCGTCGAAGTCCGACAGGGCTTGCTGGCGTTCCTTGCCGGTGGCCATGGCGAGGGCCTGCACGAGGTCGGCCCGCTGGTAGGCGTAGACGATGTTGCAGACCTGCCGGGGGGTCAGGCCGTCGAGCGGGCTTCCAGCAGCGCGGTGATCGACACCAGCTCCCCGGCACCCTCCGGCGGGGTGCGCCCCTCCGGCATGGAGGAGGAGGACTCCTTCGAGTTCTCCGATGTGGTCTGCGGCCCAGCCGAGGAGTCGGCGGGCCGCTGGGTAGGGCGGGCGGACAGTGTCTGGATGACGTCCTGGACGACCTGCATCAGCTCCGGCGCTTCGGCCTTCTTCTCGATCGCGTCGTTCTCGAACCTCGACCACTCGCCCGGGTCGATGCAGTCGCGGATGAGGGTGTACATGGCGGCCAGGCCCTCCATGTCGTCGGCGTCCGCCCCGGCCTTCGCGGTCATCGCGAACCGCATCAGCGGCATCAAGCCCACCTTGTCGGCGATGCGGTACTCCTCGCCGAGCATGGTGACCTTCTGGGCCCCGCCGACGATCTCGACGCCCTCGGAGCGGGCCTGCAACTCGTGCACGGTCACGACGGTTCACCCCCGCTGCTGTTGATGGTCGCGGCGAGCGCGGTCCCGATGACCGCGAGGGCCTGCCGCTCGGTGAAGCCCTCGTTGACGAGGGCGACGAACATCTGCCGGACACCGGACGCGAACTGGCGTAGGTCGGCGCTCGGCTCGACCGGCGGGCGGGCCGGGTTACCCACGGAGCGCCCCGGCGAAGATGTGGTGGAACGGGTTGCCATCGGCGGCCGGTTCCAGCCGGAACTCCACCGGCAGGCTGGCGTTGTCGGCGCCCTTGCGGCGGGCGATCGTGAGCGAGCCGACCTGGAACGCCTGCTCGGCGTAGAGCCTTTCGGTGAGGTCTTGCGACTCCCAGCCGATCATGCAGCGGACCTCTTGGCCCATGGCCGGGGGTGTGTACTCCGACCGGAGGGTCGCGCCGGAGCCCGACGTGATGATCGAGCCGCCGTTGAGTGCCCGCCGCAAGTTTTGCGCGTGGATCTGCATCATGTCGAAGGACATGCCGGCGGTGCGGCCGGTCGACACGGTGGCGATCGGGTCCAGGTACTCCGCGGCCTCGACCGGCTCGGTGGACACCTCGTACGAGAACTCGTGGCCCTCGCGGGTGACGCCGAGCAACGTCCAGCCGGTCCACGAGTCGGTGAAGATCGATCCGCCGACGGTGCAGGCGGGGATGGTGGTGCCGGGGGTGGCGTAGTAGAGCCACCCGGCGCCGAACGCCAGCGCGTTCTTGGGTGCGACGGCAGTAGGCATTGCGGTGTCCTCTCCCCGGCGCTACGCCGGGCAAGTTGGGGCAAAACAGGGGGAAGGGCCGGGGGCGCTACGCCGCCCGGAGGTAGAAATCGGCGTCGACGAGCAGCCGGGGGCCGGCCTGGTCGGGTAGCCAGGCGGGGCCGGAGATGCTGTCGGGGTCGACGACGAGGCACACCGCGCCGGTCATCGGCTGGCGGCGGCCGTCGAGGGTGAGCAGCGCGTTCGCGTACGCGATCGCCGCGGTGGTGGCGGCCTCCTTGGTGGGGCCGTAGATGGAGGCGGACACCCTGGCCCGGTGGTCGGGGTTCTCGACGCCCAGGGCGACGGAACCGGGCAACAGGCTGAGCAGGGCGTAGCAGCTCGACGCGGCGCCGCGCAGTGCGGTGAGGTGCGCGCCCTTCAACAGGGGGCGGCCGGGGCCGACGAGACTGCCGGTCAGGGAGTTGATCCAGCCGGCGACGGCGCGTTCGGCGTCCACGTAGGTGCCCACCCGGGGTCACCCCCTCTGGCGGCTACATCTCGTGGCGCAGCACGTCCAAGCTGGGCCGCAGGAACGGCTGCGCGTCAGTGCCGGGGTGGTGCACCTCAGGGCCGAACACCTGCCCGGTCTTGGGGTTGCGCAGCGGGTAGTTGCCCTTCGACTTGATCACGTGAGGGCGGGTGCCCAGCTCCACATCGAGCGGGTAGGCGTGGCCGTCGGGGGTGCGCGCGTCGGTACCGACGTCGACGTACAGGCCGAGGGTGTCCCGGCCGAGGTTCGAGCTGACGTGGTCGCGCATGTAGCCGGGCTCGCGGCCGTGAGAGCCGTCGGGGGAGACGGGGGCGGTGCGGCGTTGTTCGGCGGCGACCCGTTCACCCTTGCGGGCCATGTCCCGGCCGACAGGCCCTGACTCGGAGTGGAGGAGTCGTTCGGCTTCGCCGTAATTCCAGACGACCCGGGCCACGAGCATCACCCCCGCCGCGCCACTCAGGATGATCGATTCGCCAACTCTTATTTCACCTAGTATCGTTAAGTCCATGTCGGATGGACCCGTACGCATCACCGGGCCACTCCTGGCTGTCCTCAACGCCCTCCTCGATGCAGACGACAACGAGCTGCACGGCTGGGCCATCATGCGGACGACCGGGAAGTCAGGCCCCACGATCTACAAAATCCTCGAACGGCTCGACGAGTCGAAGTGGGTGACCTCCCGTTGGGAGGACGATGCCGAACCGGGCAAGCCCCGCCGTCGGTACTACCGCCTTACGCCGCACGGTGCGACCAGTGCCCGCGAACTGATCACCGCACGGCAGCCGAAGCCTGCACCGACGGTGCGTGCCCGGCTGGCCTTCGGCTGGTGTGAGGCGTGAACGGCTGGGAGATCGCGGCCAGCTTCGTCTTCGGACTGCTGGTCAACGAGATGACGGACCTCTCGCCGTGGGCTGCGCGACGACTGGTCCGCTGGGCGGCCTACCGGTGGACGACCGACCCGGACATCGCCGCCGGGTACGCAGAGGAGTGGACGGCGATCGTCGAGGAACGTCCCGGCAAGCTGCTCAAACTCCTGACGGCCGCGCAGTTCAGCCTGGGCGCAGCGGGTAGGGCGCTGCCCAGGGTGTGGGCGGCCGTTGGTGACAGCGCTACGCGGGTGGTCGCGGACGGGCTGGATATCCCGATGCGACCGGCGCGCGAGCTCTTGCCCGTCTTTGCTGTGGGGCTCCTGACCACGGGCATTACCGGCTTCGTTTCAGGGGCCGGACAAGGGGCGCTGGCACAGGCCATTCCGGTGGCGATCGCTGTTCCGATTTGGAGTGGCGTGACTTACCTCGCCCTGCGGGCGGTACATAGATCCGAGCGCGAGCGCTACAGAGGACGGATGGCCTTGCTCTGGCGGTCAGAGACGCCGCCTGACCCCCGGTAGTCGGCGAAGATCACGCGTGCCGCTCGGGTCCGAAGAGGTTGTCGTAGTCGGTAGTGGCGAGCTGCGGGATCGTTGAGTCCTCGGCCGTCTCCTTGGCCATGCCCCGCCATACCGCGTACGCCACCCAGTCCGCCTTGCGGGCACCCTGCCCAGGCCGCTCCACCCGCTCGGCCGGTTCGGCGAGCTGTGGGGCGGCCTGGGCGGCGGTGTTGTCCGGCATCGGGCTCTCCACCCTGACGGCGGTCGCGGACGGGTCGACCCCGCCGATCACCTCCGGCTCCTTCTCCGCGAGCTGGTTACGGTTCAGCTCGTCGATCTCCTGCTGCGACATGCCCTGCCCCAGCCAGTACGCCACCCAGTCGGGGCGGAGCGCATCCTTAGCGGGGCGGGGGATCACGTCGGGTCGGGCCGGCAGGACGTCCACGCCGACGGTGAGGCCCAGGTTCTCCACGGCGACGGTGTGGATGTCGTCGCCCGGGTTGTAGCCGCGCACCCCGTGCACGAAGATCGGCCGCTGCGCGATGTAGTCGGCGTTCGGTCGCATGGTCACATCCCCAGGACGTAGTAGGTGACTTCGTTGGCGGTGGCGTTGACGGCGATGGGCACCCGGCCGTTGGCGTCGGCGTACGTCGCCGGCACTCGGATACCGGCGACGGCTCCGGCGGCGACCGTGTGCACGCGGGATGCGACGGCGAGGCCGTCGAACTGCGCGCCGACGGTCAGGGTGACGGTGTGGGAGCCGGCGCCGGTGTTGCGGGCGACGACGACGCACCCGGCGGGCACGGTGTCGCCGCTCGTCGTACCGGTGCGGGGGGTGAGGGTCACGCCGGTGTTGGTGGGCAGCTCGGCGTTGAAGTCGGTCATTGGTGGGCTCGCTTTCGGTGTCCAGGACCGGGGTTACAGGAGGTTGTCGCCCCACGGGACGGGCGGCGGGAACGCGTACACGGGCAGCAGGTCGACGCTGTTGCCGTCACCACCACCGGCGGCGTCGTTCGCCGCGATCAGCCGACGCAGGTCGGCGTCCGCTGCGGCGTCGAGGGCGGCGGCGCGGGCCAAGTCGCCGTCGTCGCGGGGGTAGGCGCGCACGATCGCCGCTGCGGCGCGCAGGGCGGCCACTGACCGTGCCAGCGGCCACACCTGCTCGACGATCGCCCCGGTGGCGGCGAGCACCGACGGCCACGCCCCGTCGATGAGCCGCTGCGCCTGCTCCCCAGTCGGCGTGGTCCGGTGATTGAACGTGCCCAGGTACTCCTGGACGCCCGGGGTGACCGTGTCGACGGTCATATACGGGACGTGGTCGGCGACCGTCGCCAGCTCGGGCGCCCAGACCGGAGCCTCGTCGGGGATGATCGGCAGGTCATCGCCGCCCATGGGAACCGGCATGATCGGGCTTCCCTTCCGGTCAGGTCAGAGGTCCGACCGTCGCGCCGTTGATCCGCACGAACAGCCCGGCCGTGGTGGTCCACATGTCGCCGTCGACCGGGCTTGTTGGGGCGGCCCCGTGGGGAATGTTCAGCGGCGCTCGGGTCGTCGTGGACGCCGGCAACGGTAGGCCGAGGGTGTCGATGCGGGTCAGGTAGCCGCTGGTGGTGGCTGCCGGGAACACCGCCGACGTCGCCTGCCCCTTCAGTTCGAGGCTGCGGTCCCGCGACACCGTCGGATAGTCGGACAGGGGCACGATGCCGGGGATCACGACCCGGGCACCGATGGCCCGGCACATCGCGACGGCGCGTTCCAAGTCGGCGGCCATCTGCGTCCTGGTGAAGCCGCTGTAGATGTCGTTGACGCCGTACTCCAGCACCACGATGTCGGGGTTGGCGGGGGCGACGTCGGCGGCGAAGCGGGCCATCATCTGCACGAGCGTGTTACCGGAGATGCCGGCGTCGACGACGGTGGTGCCCGACCCGAGGCGGGTGGTCAGCTCGGCGCGGAACTCCTTGATGCACTCGGCGGTCCACGAGTCACCGAGCCACACGATCCTCGGGTTGGGCTCGAAGAACACGTACGTGTTGTCGGAACGGCGGGAGTTGGCCAGCCACCACCCGTAGGCGCGGGATCCGCCGACGGTGTCGAACGTGACGTGACTGGCGTTCGTCCAAACGGGGGCGACGGCGGCACCGGTGTTGAGGGCCGTGGCGACGGCCGGGGTGACGGTCAGCACTGACCCCGCCACCCCTGTGATCTTGAGGATTTGTTGTGACGCTGTGCCCTGGTTCGTCGCCAGCAGCACACCCGCCAACATGCCCGTCGCCGACGCTACGGTCAGCGTCGTCGCGCCCGCAGACGCGGGAGCGGTCAACGTTGTCGCCGTCGTCGCCTGACCGACCACGAACGGGTTACCGCCGAACAGGCCGTTGTAGACGTCCAGGTACTCGACCGTCTTGTCCTCGTCGGCCTTCGCCTCGATGGCAGCATCAAGGTCATCGACGCGGCCGTCCAACACCGCCAGTGAGCCCTCAACGGCGTCGACCAGGCCGCCCAACACTGCGTCGGCCGACTGCCGCGCCTGCTGCTCGGCGGTCACCGCGGCGACCCGCGCCTGCTGCTCGGCGGTGATCGCCGCCGCCCGCGCCGACTGTTCGGCCGCGATCTGCGCGACCCGGGCAAGCCGTTCCGACTCGACGCCCGACTCCGCTGTGCCGACCTTCGCCGCCAGCACATCAATCCGGTAGTCGACCCGCGAGTACAGAGGGATCGCCGGGCCGCCGTTGATGGACGTCCACACCGTGTCCGCGCCCACCGGGTACAGGACTAGGGGAATGCGGGAGTACGCGTCCACCATCACCGTCGACTCGGGGATCGGATCGCCCGTGAGGGTGAGCACGTCGGCCGGCGTGGAAAGCCCCTCGTCGAGGAACATCGGCACCGGGTAGCCGCGGGCGCGCGCCCGCCCATCGGGCAGATACACCACACGGCACGCCTCGTCGGGGCCGATTTGGCGGGGAATCAGATCGGGGGCTTGCCCTCCGGAAGGGATCGGCATCGCACACCCCCCTTACACGTCGGACGGCAAGTGCCCGAGGACACACACCACCCGGTCGACGTAGCATTCGTCGCTGCTGCCAGCGGTCCCGCCGATGATCGACAGGGTGGCGAAGTTCGCGGTCGCTGGAATCCGACCAGTCACGTACGCCCACACCCACCGGTCCCGGACCTGGAACAGCGTCCCTGATGCGGCCGTGGCGACACCTGTGTCCCCGGAGAGCTGGAGCCGGCCGCCGGTGTTCGACGAGGCGGCCGGCAGGTAGATGCGGGCCGCGCAGGTGATGACCTGCCCGCGCACCGAGTAGATGGGCAGCAGTTGGTAGATGGTGGCCAAGCCGGAGCCGGCGGCGGCGGCGATGCGCAGCGAGTAGCCGCTGCCCGACTCGTACGTGGTGGTGTTCTTGCTGAGGGTGGAGTTGAGGGCGGTCCATCCGGGCAGGGTGGGCGGCGACGTGAACGAGGAGAAGTCGCCGTTGACGAGCAAAGATCGGTTGCGGCGCAGCAGCGGCGACGGCACCCGGGGGCTCGGCGCGAGGTGCCGCTGATACCGGAACAGCGGCAGCAGCGCCGCCGCCGCCAACGCGGCCCCGTTCGTCGAACCGGACGTGGTGGGGGTGACACCATCACCGGCCAGGTAGGCGGCGGGTGTACCGACGCCCTGGTACGCCTCCAGGATTGGGCCATACGCGCAGCCCATGTCGGCAGCGATGTCCCGCCAAATTTGCGCCCGCAGCGTCGACAGCCCTGTCCGGGCGCCGACCGCGAGGTACGGGTTCTGCGACGTCACGATCACGTCGGCGGCCGAGCACGACACCTTCACCTGCGCCACCCAGCGGGTGAGCCGTTCCCGGGTGATCCGGTCCTGCTCGGCGTCGTTGGCGAACCCGCCGCCGCTGGCGGTCGCACCGTAGCCGTGCCCGAAGTGCGTGATGATCAGGTCGGGTTGCACGGCGGCGACTTGTGGATCCCAGGCGAAGAACGTGTGTTCCGGGTTCGTCGACGTGACCGCACCCTGATACCAGTTGATGTTGCCCGAGCCGGTGCCGGCGGTGATCGTCGACAGGGCCGGGTAGGCGGTGCCGTTCCACACGGTCTGCTTCAGCGTGCGGTGAGGGTAGAGGGCCTGCACCTGAGCGGCGAGCAGGTACGGCCACTGCCCGGCCCCGGCAGCGGCGCCGTCTCCCAGGACGAGCACCGTCACATCACCGACGTCGTCTTGCAGGCGGCGCAGCGTGGCCTGGATGTTCCCGCCGACACCCGTGTAGGTGGTGGGCAGGGCGGCGAGGGCTGCGGTGGTGGTGGACTGCCCTGACGTCAGCGACGTCTGTACGGCGTCCACCCGGTCGCTCAGCTCATCGTCGGCGGCTACCCGCGCGTCTCGTTCCTCGGCGACCAGGCCATCCTGGCCGGCCAGGTCCGCGACGAGGGCATCAAGGCGGCCGTCGAGACGCGCGAACAGGGGCGTCGGTGGGCCGCCTTGAATCGACGTCCACACCACGTCCTCGCCGTCCGGGTACAACACCAGCGGCACACGCGAGTACACGTCGACGTGCACCACCGATCCGGCGATGGTGTCGCCGTCAAGGGTCCGCACGTCGGCAGGTTCCGATAGGCCCTCATCGGTGAACAGGGGCACTGGGTAGCCCTGCGCGCGGGCGGTGCCATCGGGCAGGTAGACGGTGCGGTACGCCTCGTCTGGGCCAATCAAACGCGCCACGGAGGCTCCCTCCTTGGAAGCATGGATGGTGATCGCCCGGGTGAGAGGCTGCGGGGCTGGATTCGCCTGCGCGTGGCTGTATGCGAGCGGTGATCCGGCCGCCCCCGGCGTGGGGTTGCGGGGG
Source organism: Micromonospora lupini (assembly GCF_026342015.1). NCBI lineage: Bacteria > Bacillati > Actinomycetota > Actinomycetes > Micromonosporales > Micromonosporaceae > Micromonospora > Micromonospora lupini. Next base: position 2,760,289 of record NZ_JAPENL010000001.1, on the reverse strand, counting down.
TCGGCCGGACCAACCAGCAGTGGTCAGCTCTGGCGCTGCTTGACCAGGTCGAGCAGGTCCGGCTTCTCCGCGCGGGCGAGGTCGTCGTAGGAGCCGCCCTGGGCGACCAGGTACTCCACGAGGACGTCGGCGGACTGCCGGCCGTCGGGGGTCTTGCCGCCGAGGGCGGCCAGCTTCTCCCGGGCGACCCGGCGCCGCTCGGCCGTGTCGGCGGCGGACTTGTCCTCGTCCGACTGCTCACCCACGGGGGCGTCGTCGGCCGGGGTGTCCTGCTCCGGCTCGGCCGGGGCCAGCGCCCGCGACCCGTCCGGCGCCGGAACGACAATGCCGTCGGCGACCGCCGCCGGCTCACCGGCCGCGTTCACCCCGCCCGTCTCGTCGCCGCCCACCCGGGCGGCCATGCCGATGCTGAGCAGGTGCTTCAGCTCGGGGGCGTCGTCGGGGACGAGCGCGCCCTTGTGCATCAGCACCTTCGCCCGACCCAGCGCCGTGTTCGTGGAGATGTAGGCGCACTCGCCTACGAGCTGGTACGTCATGGTCAGCCGCCTCAGCCCAGGGTTCCGGTGCCGGTGAGGCGGATCGCCGCGCCCGGCTCCTGGACGACGGGGACGGTGATGCGGCGGGCCCAGATGTCCCAGGAGTCCCGCTCGTCGATGCGCTTGGTCTTGTACTGAAGGCCGTTGTCCATGGTCGCGTAGCCCGGGTCGACCTCGGTCTCGTCGGCCATGCCGCCGAGCTGGTCGGGGTCGAACACCCACACGTCGTCCGACGGCAGGTTGCTCGCGGGGGTGGCGATGATCCGGTACTTGCCCAGCGTCTCGATGTCTCCGCCGTAGATCGGGTTGTCCGACGTTTCGCGGCGGCGCAGCGCGGCGATCGCCGGGTCGGTGATCAGCAGCGCGTACTTGGTGGTGGACATGAGCACCGCGCGGGGGTTGTAGCCCTGGTTGAGGTCCACGACCTTCGCCGCCGCCAGCTCGACGTCCCGGAACAGGGCGGGGGTTGCGGCGTTCCAGTTCGCGGCGGCGGCGATGGAGCTGGTGACGGCCGACGCCACGGCGGCGGTCGCGAGGCGGTCGACCTTCTGGATGACCGAGTTCGCCGTCTTGATCAGGGCGCGGTTGACTTCCTGGCCCATGTAGACGGACCGCTTCAGCTTCTCATCGGTCAAGCCCACGGCCTGGCCCCACTTGCTGACTGCGGCGAGGGCGGCGGTGCCCTCGGGGGTGCTGTCCCGGGGGTACTCGGATCCCGGTGCGACGGACTCGACGGGCCGGGTGTTCATGATCGGCTCGGACTGTTCGAACGCGATCGCACCACCGGTGGTGCGGTAGCGGCCGGTGAGGATGCGGTCCGCGACGAACCGCAGCTCGGCGATGGTGCGCAGCCGGCGCTTCAGGTACGTCGGGTTCTGCAAGAGGCGGTGAACGGTGAGGAGGTCGCCGGCCAGCGTGGGGGCGGCCGGAGGGTATGCGCCCGGCATTCGGGTGGTCCTTCCAAAGTTGCCCGGCTGGCGGGCACGACGAAAAGGCCCGGCACGCGGAGTGCGTGGGGCCTTGGTGGTGTGCGGGTGAGGTTGTGGTGCGGGTGCGCGGACGCCCGCCGGTCAGAGGTGGCCGGCGGGCGTCAGGGCGGGGTGGGTCAGATCTCCATCCACTCCACGTCCGCTGTGTCTGCGGCCGTGGTGAGGGCGATGCCGACGTTGTTGACTCCGGCGGTGCCGGAGGCGACGGTGCCGGCGGCGCCGGTGTCGACGCGGGCTGCGGCGGTGATCGCGCCGGACGCCTTCGAGATGTGGATCTTGCCTCGGGGGTGGAAGCTGCCCCGCGCGTTCGCGGCCACGTCATGCGCGGCCGTACCCACGCAGGCGGGGCTGCCGGCCGTGGCCGGACCGACCGTGCCGTTACCGGTCACCATGATCGTCTGACCGCCGGTGGTGTTCGCGGAGAACGTCGCGGTGGCCTGGTCGCTGTACAGGAACTTCGGCTCGTAAGCGCCCATGATCAGTTACCTCCCGTGGTGGCGAACGGGCCGTCGATGCCGGCGACGAGGGTGTCGTAGCCGTCCTCGCCGGTGGCCTGGTCGACGTCGCCGGTGTAGCCGGTCGCGGCCACCGGGACCTCGGTGTTCGGCGCGAGGGACGCGAGGATGTCGGCGGTGACCTCGGGGGCGCGGTCGTACCGCTCCTCCCACTTCGGCCGGTCGGCCGGCTTGATGCGGCCGACCTGCACCGCAGCGTCGAAGAGGGCCTGCTTCGCGGTCTTCGCCGCGCCGGCCCGGATCTCGGCCAGCTCGCCGGACAGGCGGGTGATCTCGGACTTCATCTCGTCGCGGGCCGCGGCGACCAGCTCCGGGTTGGGTGCGGTGTCGGCCTTGGCCTTGACGCCGTCGAGCGCGGCCAGAACGGCGGCGTCGTCGGCGGTCGCGGGCAGGCCGAGCCGCGAGCGCACGTCGGTGCTCAGGGTGGACACGGGGTCCTCCTTCGGATCGGTGGGGTTGGGCTCCGGCTCGGCGGCCGGGGGAGTGGGGGCCGGCTCGCCGGGGGCGGGCTCGGCGGGGGCGGCCTCGCCCTCGGCGGGGCTGAGGACGGGCGCGGTGGCCGGCTCGCCGGGCGGCCAGTTGCCGCCTCGGTCGTGCGGCGGCTGCTCCAGGGCGGGGGGCCGGGACTCCTCGGCCGAGGCGAACACCATCCGCGCGGCGGCCACCTGGTCATCGGCGGGCACGTACGCCGGCCGGACCCGCTGCGGGGCGCCGAACTCGATGCTGTCGCCGGCCACAGTCACCGGCACCCGCACCAGCGACCGGTCCGTGTTGTCCATGACGATCACCTCGTCAGGGGCGGCCTCGACGATCCACTGCTGCTCGGGCTGCCCGGCCGCGTTCCACGCGCTGTGGATCCGCTCGACCAGGCTGGGGGTCGGGTTGGGCATGGTGTCCTCTCCTGGCAGGTCAGCGGAGGCGCGGTGCTCCTTGGAGCCCGGCCAGTAGCCGAAGTGCTCGTGGAACCACTCGGACGCGATGCGCTTGGCCCGCTCGCTGTCGACGTGCTTTTTCAGGTGCCGGTACAGGGCGGTCCACGGGTGCGGGGACGTCGCCCACTTCTTCAGGCCCTCGCCGTGCAGCCAGTACCGCTTGAGCTGGTTGCTCTCGGTGTCGGCTGCTGCGGCGGCGACCGGGTCGGCGTGGCCGTAGATGTCGGCCAGGTCGACGGCGGTGAGCGGGATGTCGACGCGTTCGCCAGCGAATGCGATGCGGACCCGGTCGAACACGACTGGTCCGGTCCGGGCGGCCAGCGCGGGGATCTGCGACAGGTCGTCGGTGTACGTGAGGGTCAGGTGCGGCACCCACGGCTTGTGGTTCTCCGGCAGTTCCACGGAGAACTGAAGCGCCGTGACCTGCGCTGCTGCGGCGGTGACTGCCTGCGCGTATCCGAGGTCGTCACCGGAGATGCCCAGGACCAGGCAGGTGTCCCGGTCGCGGCCATCCGGGCTGGCGGACCCGGGCGGGTTGAACACCGACACCGCGAACGCGTGCGCGTGCGCGTCGATCGTGGGGACGTCGCCGGTGGCGCGGCGCACCGCGTCGATGACCGCGGCCTTGGCCTTCGGGCTGAACTCTGCGGCCTCACCGAGGTACAGGAGGGTGACGTGCAGCTCGTCGACGGGCTCCCCACCCTCGACCGCCAGCCGGGCGGCGTCAGCGGCGGTGGGGATGAGTGCGACCATCGCCCCCGTGTGCACGGTCTGCTCGGCGGCGTCGACGTGCAGAGTCAGGTCGCCCGGCACCGACGCGGCGATCCGGACCTCACCCGCGTCCGGTGCGGCGTCCGATGCGGCGAGCCCGAAGAGGGTCTTCACGTCGGCGAGGCTGTTGAGCGGGGTCAGGGTCGACACCCCGGGCGGGGTAACGCCGAGCAGCGACACTGCGGTTAGGACGAACGGGTGGGTGTGGCCGAGCCCGCACCGCTTGTTGTAGGAGCCCTCGACGGAACGATTGGGCCAAGCGGCGGCCTGCACGTCGGTCAGCCAGGAGGGGGCGACCTGATCGGCGATGAGGGTGTGGCCACCGTCGGTGATGCGCAGGTTCTCGTACCAGCCGATAGCCGGTTCCCCATCGCCGGGAGTGAACCGGCGATCGGTGTGGCCGATCTTGACGATGGGCTTCTGGACGGCCGGGCAGGACAGGGCGGCCACTGCGGCGGTCAGGTCTTCTCGTGCGGCGGTCCACTGGCCGGTGGAGATGTCCCAACGGCCGGTGCGGACCAGTTCGACGCCGTCGCGGCGGGAGAGGGGAGCCGTGTCGGGCATGGTCACCACCTCCCGGTCACCGTGTGCCGTCGCAACCGCCGGTCTCCGCCGGCCGCGGCCAGTGCCAGGTGCCGCCCGGGTACGAAGGGACGGTGGGTGCGCCGGGGGTGTCGGAGAAGTCACCGTCGTGGCGTTCGAGGCCACCGTCGGCGAGCGGGTGGAAGAACACGCCGGTCGGGTTGAGGACGGCGACACCGACCCGGCCGTCGGAGCCGACTTCGGTGACGATCGCGGCGCGGCAGGCCGGCGGGAACTTCCCGTCGGCGCTTCCCCGGGCGACGTAGTGGACGGCGCGGGCGACGGTTGGCTTCACTGGCCATCCCGTCCTTTCTGGGTGTCGGGATGGCAGAGGTCGACGCCGTGGCTACTGACGTAGGACGGGCCGTCGGAGCGTTCGAGGACCGGTGCGAAACCGGTCGGGTACGCGCGGACCAGGTTCGGATCGCGGGTGCGTTCCCACAGGTAGAGGGCTTTGCCGGCCACCTGGTCCAGGGGGCCATCGGCGTCGACCGAGATGGTGTGCCCGGCCGTGGTGATCTCGACCCGGGCCACCGCTACTCGCCTTCGTCGTCGGTGAAGGCGTAGAAGAAGCCGCGGCAGCGGTGCCCACCGAGGCAGTCCCGGTAGGTGCCGGCCGGGTAGTCGTCGAGGGCCGCGTCGAGCGTCGGGTACTCGCGGCCGTCGACCTTCCGGCACGGCCGGCACTGATTCCGGTCGTTGATCTCCAACGCCCGGAAGCGGACGCCGTCGGGCAGCTCCCCGAACACCTGCTCCCGCGCGGCGCCCTGCGCGGTGCCGGCGGCCTGGGCGAGGTTCCCCGCGATCAGGCCGGAGTCCTTCGCCTTGGACACGTCGGTGAGGGCGGCGGCGACCGCCTTCCGGACCGACTCCACGTCGGGGGTTCCGCCGGACTGGTGCAGGGCAACCCGGGTAGCGGCCGACCGGTAGCCGGCCACGATCAGGTCAGTGACCGCGCTGGCCGTGCCGGCGATCCGGTCGAGGGTCGCCGGCGTCAGGGTGGGGGACACCCGGGCGATGGGCCGCACCTCGGCAGCGGTGGCGCGGGCAGCCTTGCGGGCCACGGCCACCATGCCGTCCGTGACGACCTTCAGGAGTGCGGCCGTCGTTGCCGGCGGGACCGCCAGTAGGGCGAGGCCGGCAAGCGCCCCACCCGCAGCCTCGGCGGCCACCGCAGCGGCGAGGGCGCCGACCAGCGGGCCGGCCTTCTTCTCCCACCGGGCGGTCATGTCGGTGACCGCCTGCCGGTACTCGGCGTCGAGCTGGGCGGGGTTGACGTTGACCGGTGGGGCGGCGGCGGCGACCCGCTCGCCGACGCCGCCCCCCGGGGCTTCTTCGTCCTCGACCGGCGGCCGGTCGGGGACACGGGCCGGCGGGCCGGCAGGCAGCGGGCGGGGGGCGTCCGGGTCGCGTTCGGGTAGCCGATACTCGCGGCGTACCCACGCCTCCAACTTCGGGTCAGCTGCGAGCGCACCGGAGGTGAGGAGGAGTTGCAGCGATTCGGCGGTGACCTCGCGGCGCGAACCGACACCGGACACCACGATGCGCGGCGCCGGCTCGTCGTCGCCCCAGTTCCAATCGACAACGGGGACGACGGCCTGCCTGGTGGCGGTGTCGGCGATCGCTTCCGCTTCCGACTCCAACGCCAGGGTCCACGAGTCGATGAACGCGGTACCGAGGGCGCGGGAGCCCGATTCGCTGGTGCCCAGGTCCAGGTGCGACATCAGGACGGAGCCGGCCATTTCCTGGTTGAGGAAGCGGATGAAGCCGAGGGTGTCGGGGATCGAGCCGCTGAGCCCGACGATCTTCAGGGTGAAGCCGGGCGGCACTGCGGCGCCGGCTTGGTCCCCGGCGCGGGCGGCGGACGCCATGCGCTGTGCCTCGGCCAACTGGCCCGGGGACGGGTTGGTGCCGGGCAGGGCTTCGGCCACGGGCACGCCGGCACCCCAACGCCGGTTGGAGATGGCGTTGACGCGCATCATCTCCCGCTTGATCAGCCACGGGCCGTACGCCGGCCGCAACAACGACGTGCCCTGCCAGCCGGAACCCTCCCGGCTGCGGCTGTAGAAGACGAGCCGGTCTGCCGTGATCTGCGGCGACGGCTGCCGGGTGGTGATCTGCTGGTCGATGCCCAGCAGCGCGCCGGTGCGCGGGTTGGCGTGGATCGCGGTCACCGTCGCGGGGATGCGCTCGGCCAGCGTCGTCAACCGGGCCCGCCCGTCGACGATGGTCGCTTCCATCTCGAACGCGTAGTGACCCCACACCTGCGACAGGAGCGCCGAGCGGAGGTGGTCGTTCCACGACACGCCCCGGCGGCGAGCCGACCCCGGCTTGTCTGCCCCGGCGATCGGCAGTCCCAAGCAGTCGGCGACGAACTGGGTCACCTCGGGCCGACATCCGGCGCCGTCGAGCTGCCACTGAGCGCGGCGAACCTGCAACCCGTACCCGTCGAGGATCGACGTCAGGCGGGGGTCGCGGCGCATCTCCGCGTACACCGGAACGCTGGCCGGGTACAGCAGGTTCGGGATGTGCTCGTAGACGTCGGTGACGATCGTGCCGTACTGGTTGTCGTCGACCATGCCGACGAGCGAGGTGGGGGCAGTCAACGGGTGCCCCCGTCCTGCTACAGCGGTTCGTTGTTCCAGTCGACCTCGCCGGCCGGCGGTTGGGCCGGCGGTTGGGCCGGTCCGGGGGCGGACTGTGTGATCGCGACCCGCACCGCGTAGGCGAGGGTGTCCACCTGGTCGTCGTGCGACGCATTCGGGAAGCCGGCGTGCTCGTTGACCCAGTCGTCCAACCAGGTCGCCCCGGCGGGCAGCCACACCCGGCCGCCCTCCACCCACCGGGAGGCGGGCAGGGCGCGGGACAGCTTGTCCGTCTCGGCCGTGACCGGGGTGATGGGGATCAGGTTGTTCGCGGCCTCACGGGTCAGCGTGAGCCCGTGCTGGGTGGCCTCCACGAACAGGGTGTCGAGCTGCCACCGCTCGACCAGCGGGCGGGCCGACTTGAAGTGGTCGTTCTCGGAGATGTGGGCGCGTACCCGGTCGAGGAGGACGAGGTCCCCGGCGATGGTGCGCGCCCACGCGGAGATGACCGTCCAGTCGGCGGATGCCTTGGTGGAGGCGGCGAGGTCGACGGTGGCGAACCGCCAGCAGTCCCGCAGGTCGTAGGTGCGTTGCCCGAGGGTGAGCTTGGTGCCGTAGGGGGTCCAATAGCGCCACCACAGCCGTTTGAACAGGTTGCCCTCAGCGGGGGTGGGGGACTGCTGGTACAGGGCGGAGAACGTGTACGCGCCGACGATGCGGCGGATCTTCGCCCAGTCCCGCGCGCCGCGGGCGGACACCATCGGCTCGCCGACCTTCCGGCCGAGGGGATCGTTGGGTCGGTCGGCGATCGCCGGAATCCTGATGATCTTCCAGTCGCCGGCGTTGTCCCCGCCGGTGATGTCCTGGATCGGCTCGGCCTCATGCCACAGCGTCTGGATCCACACCACGCGGGTGTTCGGCCCCATGCGCGGGACCAGCACCGACTGCCACGTCCGCATGACCCGCTTGCGGTACGCCTCGGACTGGGCCTCTTCCATGTTCTTGAGCGGGTCGTCGACGACGATGTAGTCCGCCGGCTTACCGGTGATGGAGCCGCCGACCCCGGCGCAGTAGATGCCGCCGCGCCGGCCGGCGACCTGCCACCGCCCAGCGGCCCGCGAGTCGGCCCGCAATCGGATACCGAGGTCGGTGGTGCCTTCGTCGCCGGTGTACGTCTCCACGGCCTGCTTGACGTCGGCGCCCCACCGGCGGGCCATCTCGTCGGAGTACGAGACGTCGATGATCCGCAGGTCGGCGTTGACGTCGGCGAGGAGCCACAGGCAGTGCCAGTACGAGCAGAGCGTTGACTTGCCCTCCTGCGGGGGCATGAACACGGCCAGCTTGTTGCCCGGTAGGCGACCCTCGGCCAGGTCGACGAGGCCGTGGTTGATGGCTTCCAGGGCGGGAGTGCGGACCATGGTCAGGTCGAGGGCGCACGCCAGGTCCAGGGGTGACGTCCACCGGCGGGGCCGGTTCATCGCCTGGTGGCGGTCCCGTTCGGCTTTCAGCTCATGCAGGTGCCGGAGCTGAAGCAGCTTCTCCAACTTGATCTCGGCCAAGCTCTGCGGCGAGTTCCTGGATCGCGTTGTCGATGGCATCCAGGGTCACCACCTCGTGCCGAACCGGGGCGTCGAGGCCGAGGAGCTTGCACCGCCGGTCGATGATCCCGAGGACGGCGGTGACGGCCTTCGGGTCACCCGCTGCCGCAGTGGGCCACAGGCCGGCCTGCAGCCGGTTGAGCCGGTCCAGCTCCTCCTGCCGGAGGACGTCGGCGTTGCGGTGCATCTCGGCCACGTTGGATTCGAGGGCGCGGGTGATGTCCTTGTGGGCGGCGGCCCGGTCGGCGTAGCCGAGGCGGTCGGCGATGGTCTGGTAGTCGAGGCCGGCGAGGCGCATCGCTACGGCCTTGCCTCGGCGTTCGGCGGTGGCGGCGCGTTGGGCGCGGGATGCCGGCATGGCGCGGGTCCTTCTGCGTGTTTGGGTGCCGTGGGTGGCCCCGTCGTATAACTTGATAGTTGTAAGGGCTAGCAAGTTTCTTCTTGGGGGTAGTCATGAGCCGCACGCCGTACACCGACAGCATCAAGACCCAACTCGGCGTCGACACCAAGACGATGTACGAACTCCAGACCACCCACGGCGACGCAAGCCCCATCGGCCAGTGCGTCTACATGATCCAAAGCGCCCTGTGGTCCATGGAGTCCGCCGAGCGCAACGCCAACAAAGCGCTCACCCAGATCGCCAGCATCACCACGACCCAGATCGCAAACCTCGCCGGCAACGACCTCGCGTTTGACCCGTCGTGGTTGACCACCCACGCCAAGCACGCCGCCGAAGCCGGCGCGAAGCTCAACGCAGGCTTCCAGCAGATCGAGACGTTCAAGCGCCTGCTCGACGCCCTGACCACAGCGACCGCCGCAGCCTGACACCCCAACCCCGACGGCCCCGGCGGCACACGCCCCGGGGCCGTTCCGCTGCCCGGCGTTGTTGGCCGGTCCCTACTGGTTGGCCCATCGACTGTCCGACGACTACGGCCCCGTCACCCTCCCGGGTGCGGGGCCGATCGTGTGGCGGCGGTCAGTAGGTGCCGGTTTCGGGGCCGATCTTCTCGCCCGTCAACTCCCGGAACCGCTTGCACGCCGCGTTGTACGCCGCGCCCTCGGCGAACCGCAGGCGCGTCGGTGTCGCGGCCACGCGCTCGATGGTGGCCCGGAACTCGGCCACGTCCGGGGCCGTCGCGGCGGTCAGCCTCCGGAGGGTGGTGAAGTCGCCGGTGAATCCGACCCGGGCGCGGGTCCTGCGGGTTCCCATCGTCAACTCTCGGGCCAGTCCCATGTCTACCTCCGGTGTGCGGGCTGTCGAGTCCCAGCTTGTGGAGATCACTCCGACTGCTGCAAGCCCTCTTCGGAAGCTTCACCCTCAAGGTCGCCAGCCTCGACGGATGGCCAGGTCCGCACGTCGTTCAGGTTGCCCCGGTGATAGACGGCCACCGCTTGATGGGTGCGGGTGAGTTTCCGCAACACGAACCCGCGAGCCGCGCGGATCGCCGCCGTGGACACGGCGGTGACGAGGACCGCGTCCTGGTAGAGCCGCCAACCCAGATCCTCCATGATCCGCGTGGTGTCGGTCGGGAGGTCGAGGATGTAGCCCTTCGCGTCCCGGACCGGGCCGGTGACGATCGCTGCGAACGCGTCAGGCCTCATCCGGTCCGTGGCGGCCGACAGGCATTCCCGGTAGGCGGTGAGGAAGGTGGGGTAGTCACCGGCGCGGGACAGGTCCGCCGGGTCGTCGCTGTAGACCTCCAGGTCGTGGTACGGCGGGCACGTGAGCATGAAGTCGTACAGGTCGTCGCCCTCGACCAGGTCGCGAAGGTTGCGGGAGTCGCCGACTACCCATCGGGGGCGTTCGGCCGGTGGGGTGTCCAGGGCCGTTTCCCGGCGGCCGACCACCCACAGCACGTCCCCGTCCTCAAGGAACGGAAGGCACTTCGCCTCGTAGACGGGGTCGAGTGGCAGGTCGCCGAGTTCCGTTTCGGCGGCGGGCGTGTGGTAGTCCAGCGGGCTTTGGACAAGGGTTACGCGGTCGCGCCAGCCCGGGGCGTACGTGTCGAGGCGGCCGGTCGGGTCGGCGCCGACGACGACGCCGAGGACGGGCACGGTGTTGCCGGCGGCGGTGAGGCCGGCGAGGATGCCCGACAGGCTCATCCCTGAGCCGACGGGGACCACGAGCCGTTTCGCGTCGGCCGGCAGGTTCGTGACCTGCGCGGCGGTGGCCCGTACCGCCTCGGCGCATTCCATGCCGAACGGGATTTCGGTCCAGCCGTGTTGTGCGGCGTCCTCGCGGGCGCGGGCGATGATCACGTTGTTGTAGCCGGGCCGGTGCTCGACGATCTCCGCGCCAGCCGTTCGAGCGGCGGCCAGTTCGGGGGTGAGTGGGCCCTTCGCGGCCGGGACGTGGACACGGCATGGAAGACCGAGCGACGCGGCGACACCGGCCACGATGTTGACCTGTGGGCTCTGTCGGCTGCCGGCGGTGACGAGGCCGGCGGTCGCGCGACGGGCGAGGGTGAGGCACGTTCGTACCTTGCCGCCCGCGCCGCCGGGGATGGTGAACAGGTCATCCCGCTTCACGCGATACCCCGCGTGCACCTCGATCGGGGTGAGGTCGTCGGGACCGTAGGCGCTGGGGGTGTCCGGGGTGGTGATGCCGAGGAGGCCGCGGTTGACCCAGTCGGTTGCGGAGGCATCGTTGGCTTCGACCTGTTCGGGCCGCAGGTCGATGCCGGTGTAGTGGCGGCCGAGGCGAGCGGAAACCAGGCCCCGCACCGAACCACCGGCGAAGGGGTCGATGACGCGGTGTCCGGGCGCGGAGTACCAGCGGACGAGTAGCTCACACAGGACGGGGTCGAAGATGCTTGTGCCCGCCCAGGACGGGACTTCGGTGGCGTCGCCGCCGTGATACTTCGCCTGCTGGGCGGCGGCGTTGGCGAACCCGCCCGTGAGTTCGCCGCCTCGACCAGCGCCGCTGTCGATGCCGAGGGCGAGCCAGGACTTCTTCCGCTCCTGCCAGTAGCCCTGGCGGGCGTCGAGGACCGTGAACGGGGGCACCCCGAACCGTTCGGCGAGGGACTTACGCGCTCCGGTGGTGTCGCTGCCGTCGCTGTCTCCGCCGGAACCGTCGGCTGGGGTTATGAGGGCCTGGATGTCCTCGTCGGTGTATCCGGTGCCCGCGTAGTCGCCCTCCAGGTACGAGAGCAGCTCGGCGAGGGCGTCGAGGTCGTAGTCGCCGAGTTCGGCGAGCTTGTTGTCGGCCAGGTTGATGCGGCGGGCCTCGACGTCGTCGCAGGTGATGATCTCGGAGCGGGCGGTCGTGTGGCCCTCGGCCTTGATCGCGTCGTGGGTGTGGTTTCCGGCGAGGATGACGAGTTGCTCGCCGGTGTCGCGGACGACGATGGAACGGTATTGGCCGGTGCGGCGGATGGACTCGCGGATGCGGTCGACGTTGCCTCGGCGGGCGTTGCCCGGGAACCGGGTCAGCTCGCGGATGGGCACGTCGCGGGTTTCGACGTATTCCACGGTGCGGGTTCTCCAGGCTGCCCGGCCAAGCCGGCACGGGCATTGAGTCGTGTCGGTGACAGCCCGCTCACAGCCCGTGGGCGAGCATGGTCCGATGCGTGTTTACCGATATGTCGTAGTTGTTGCCGCCATCACCGGGCTGCTGTCCGGCTGCACCGGGGACGACGAGCCGCAGGCCGGACCGTCTCCGGTGGTGACGTCAGCCGCGTCGGGTGATGCCGGCGAGCCGAGTGACCTGCTGCCCATCACGGAGGGGCCGGCGGCGGCCGGCGCCGCGTGGCCCGACGGGCTCACCGCGAAACTCGTCGCAGTGGAACGGGTGCCGAACTCGTGGGGTGCAGACGTGCCGAAGTCGATGGCGATCGTCAGGGTCACCGTCGAGGTCCGCAACGGCACCGGTGACGTGCTGCCGATGGAGTCAGGGATACGGCGGACGACGCTGCTGCACGGCGGTGTCCGGGTGGAGGCCGAAGCGGAGGCCGGCTACTCGTACCACGACCCGGCCGAGGCGCGGCGGAAGAGCCTGTCGGAGGACGGCGGTACCCGCATCCCGGTCGGGAAGACGCTCCGGTTCGTGGAGTCCAGCACCGTGCCGGTGGGGTCGCTCGGGGAGTTGACGTTGGCGTTGCGGCTGCCGGCGGTCGACGGGGAGCGGGAGACGTTCTACCTGACCGGGGTGCAGGGGATGTTGAAGACCGTCCGGTAGTGGCCGGTGGCCCGGGACGCCACCCCGCAGTGGGCGTCCCGGGCCGGTCCTGGCGGCTGTGGTCAGCGGCGGCGGGTGCTGCGGAACTCGCCCGGCACCGTCGGGTCGGTGGGCTCCGTCGGCTCCTCCGGGGTGGGCGGGGTGTCGGAGCCGTCGGCGTCGCCCACGCGGGTGTCGGCGTCGGCGACGGCGGCCTTCAGCTCGTCGAACACGGCCTGCGCGTCGGGGGTCAGGTTGCCCTGCGCCTCGATGAGCTGGTTGAGCTTGGCGTCGACGTCGGCGGCGAAGTCCGTGAAGGCGGTCTTCAGGTCGGTGAGCTGGTCCTTGGCGGTGGCCATGGTGTTCTCCATTCGGGTGAGTCGGTCGTGCAGGGTGTCGTCCCGGAACTGGGAGCGAACCCAGTCCCAGAGGGTCAGCCGCGGGTCAGTCATGGTGTGCCTCCCAGCGGGGATCGGTGTGCGGGGTCGGGTTATGCGTCGGCGCCGTACGCGGAATCGCGTGCGCGGCGCAGGGTGCGGATCAGCCGGTTGACCCCGTCGCGGTCGAGGGATCCCCACAAGCCGGTGAAGTTCGCCGGTGTTTCGTTCTCGCCGGTCAGGTGCTCGGCGATGCTGCGACCGTCGTGGCTTTCGACGCCCAACTGCACGGAGCCGGTGGGGCTGGGCTGCCAGCCCACCTGCACGTCGTACATGCCGGATTGGTCGTTGATCGTTTCCTTTGGCATCACGCCATCTCCCGTCACGGGATTCGCCCTGTTCCCCGGGCGCGGGCATCCGCCATCACGGCGGGAGTCGGTTCACCGCCGGGCGAGGTCCGCGACCGCTTCGGCCACCCGGGTCAGCAGGTGTTCGTGCTCCCGCTGGTGGGCCCGGATCTGCGCGAGCCGGTCGGCGACGGTGCGGGGTTCCTCGGGCTCGTCAACCAACTCGTTGAGGAGTCGTTCGATGCGGTCGAGACGGGCGGTGACGTTCCGGTCGTCGGCCGCCTCGGCGGCGCCGATGTCGGTGACGACGTTGGCGTTCAGGCTGGCCACCCAGACGAGGACGACGCTGTTGGCCCAACCGAGCGGGAACGACAACGCCCCGACGGCCATCCACACGACGGCGCGGGAGCGGTGGAACCACACCTTCCAGCGGCCGGGGTGGGCGGTCACGAGCACCCCCGGAACGACGAAAACCCGCCGCGACCATCCAGGTCGGGCGGGCTTTGCAGACAGTGGTGCTTCTCAAACGTATACCGCCCGGAACACGTCACCGCAAGTGACCCCGCGGTTACGTCTTCGCGCGTCGGAGAACAGCAACCGCTTCGAGTACCTTCCCGGCCAGGTAGACCGTCTCCCGGCCCCGTTTCTTGAAGCGGGGGAGCAGCTTCTCGCCGGGCCGCTCAGGGTGGTCGAGGCACGCCCACTTCCGGATCGTGGCCGGTGGCACGTTGACCAGTGCGGCGGCCTCAGCGGTCGTCAACTCCTGCTCCGGCTCGATCAGCTCCTCCCGCTCTAGCGGCCACGTCTCCCCGAACCGGCGGGCGGTGCCGTCGGCCTGGTCGCACAGGTCGGGGCGGGCGGCGCGTAGATGCGCCCGGTACATGCGGGCGACCGCCCGCGCCCGGTGGGTGGGGTTGTCGAGGTGGTTGGGCCAGCGCGGGTTGGCTTGCCGGTCGTAGTCGGGGATCACGACGGCGCCGCAGCGGGTTCGGTGGCCGGCGGGCCGCCGGGCTGCTCGGCGGGCTCGGCCGGGCTGGTCGCTGTGATGGTGCCCGGCCAACGGAGGGTCTGCACGTACTCGTCGTACTCGTCGGCCGGGCGGTGCTGCTGGCAGCGGGCGCACCACACCTCGCAGTCGTCCTGCTCGTAACGGGGTTCCGCCCGGAACAGGGGTCCGTCCTTGTCGTCGGCGTCGCGGCCGTCGCACGCCCAGCAGTCCCCGGGCACCCACCGGGACCGGAACGTCCACCCGAGCATCGAGCGGGCGCGGGCACGCAGGCGTTGCAGATGCTCGACGGCCTCCCAGCCGGCCAGGTCGGTGACGGGGTCCTCGCAGCCGGTCGGGTAGACCGCGGTCGGGGGCAGGGCGGACAGGAGCCGCACCCTGGGTTCCAGGATCGTGACCGCGCGTTGCACGGCCGCACCGTGCTGGGACAGAGGCGGCAGGTCGGCCAGGCCGGCGGCGGCCCGGACCTCCGTCTCCCAGGTGGTGAGGACGTGGTGGATCTCCTGCTGCAACGCCTCAGGGTCACCGCGTAGCGGCATGGGCGGGTCGCGGCGGGCGCCGGGCTGCGCGTTCATGGCCTGCGACAGCGACGGGGCCTGCATCTGCGCGAGGTCCACCCAGTCGTACAGCAGGGTGCGGACGTCGCGGCGGGCAGCAGCAAGGCACGCTTCGCAAAAAGGGCTGCCCGGGTCGGTCCACGCGGGGTGCTTGGCGACGTGGTCGTAGCCCTTGCAGCGGATGTCGGAGATGCATTGCCGGTCGGGGTGGTGGGTGTCAGTCATGCGGGCGATCTCCTCCGGCGTAGCGGGCGGCTACCGTGGGTGGTGATCTACGCGCACCGTCGAGGGTTCGGGGGGATCATCGTGGCGGCGGTCGGACCTGGCGGGTCCGGCCGCCGCTGACTTCTACTGGCCGGCCGGCTGCCGGCCCTCGGCGTAGGTCAGGTCGTGTACCGGGGCGTTGAGGATGCCTGCCGGGTGCACGTAGTGGCTGATCGGTCCATCGTCCGCGACCTCGCTGATTACGGTACGGACCGTGCCGTCGGTCAGCTCGACCAGCACCTGCAAGCCGTTGCCGTTGTGTTCGGTGGCCTTGATCAGCCACACGCCTTTGATCTCGATCGTCTTCATGGTCACTGTCCTCGGGGTGTTGAGGTCTTGGTCGTCGAGCCACCGCTTCGCGGCCTCGTACTGGCGGTCGAGTTGCGCGCGGGCGTCGTACCGGTACGTGCCGAAGCTGTAGACCAGCAGGTCTTCCTCGAACTCGGCGCTGCGACCGTCTGGAAGTTCGATCTTGAGGCGTACCGCCATGGCTGGTGATCTCCTTCGGTCAGATGCCGAGAAACGGCGGGCGGGGCGGCTCTGGGACTGCGGCGGCGGCGAACCGCTCCAAGGCCCGCCACTGGGCGAGCAGCCGTCCCGCACGCTCGTCCATCGCCTGGTAGTGGTCGCGTATCTGGTTGTGCTGGTCGGCCGTGAATCGGACCTCGGCGGCCGTTGTGGCGGCAGAGCGGACGCGGACGATGTGTCGGGGCTCGGCCGGGTCGAGGTCGAACACGCCAGTACCGGGCGGCACCTCCGCGTCGACGACGATCGGGATGCCCCCCAGGGCGTCGAGCGGGTGCGCCCAGGGTGTGCGGAAGTCGGTCATGGCTGGTCCCACTCGACGATGAAGTGCTCATCGCGGCGTAGACCGTGCGCCTCGTAGATGGCGGCGAGGGCCGGACCGACGATCGGCGGCGTGAAAGGGCGGAGGACGTAGTCGGGGGGCGACGTACAACCACTCCGGGTCACGGCAGCCGACGTGCCGCTGCTGCAACCGGTACGGCACCTGGTCCGGCGGCTCGTCCGGTGCGGGTGGCTGGTCGAGGTCGATCATGTTGACCTGCATCCACCGCGGCGCAGCGGCGATGACCTCAGGTGGTGGCGGCCACTGCCGCGGGGCGATCCGCTGGCCGTGCAGCGGTCCACCCAGGCACAGAATTCCGATCATGGCCGCCACTCCTCGCGGTAGCCGGGCCGGGCCGCGTATGGCGAAGCCAGCCGGCACAGCGTCGGGCAGGGGTAGTCCTCGCGGGTGGCCGACCGGGCAGTGATACGCCAACAGGTCGGGCAAGCGCCCGAGCTGTGCGGTGCATGAAGGGAGATGATCTGCCGCGCCGCGTCCAGCTCGGCCAGGCGCTGCTGGCACATAGCCTCGACCTGCGGCCAGTCGTGCCAGCCGGGAATGTACTTCCCGAGCAGCTTCGGGTCTCGCAGGGTCAGGATCGTCTGCTGCGCCCAGTAGAGCCGAGTGCGGGTGCTCTCCTGGTTCATGTCGAGTTGGGCGCTCAACCAGGTCGCCAGGGCCGGATCAGCCATCCTACCTGGCCCTTCGCGGCCGGGTGTGCACGAACGCCGTCAGGCAGGGGCCGATGTACCGCTTGCCGACTCGCAGGTTCCAGCCGTGTATGCCACCCGAGAAGCCGCCCCGGGTACGCCAGAAGCCGATGTGCGAGCCAGGCGGAGTGCCGTAGTAGGCCGCAAGCCGCAGCCACCGGCGGCCGGTCCGGATGACCACGTCGCCACCGGACTGGGTGTCGTTCCGCTCCCTACGGGCCTCGATCTTCACGGCGTCGTGATCCCGTCGGCCGTGGTCGTGCCCACGTACCGCCACGCGCTCGGGTCGGTGAGGTCCGAGTCGGTCGGCGCGACGAACACCTGCCCGACCGTGGCGAAGGCGTAGCGCGCCGAGTCGATCAGGTCGGGCTCTCGCCGGCCAGCTTCGTCGTCGGCGATCCGACGCAGCAACTGGGACTCCATCCGGTCCCATTTCCTGCGCACGTACTCGGCCGGGTTGCGGACGGCGGTCAGTCGGGACTCCAGCACTACCGTCTGGTGGCCGTACTTACGGTCACCGACGTAGGTGCGCAACCGGTAGTGCCACTCCCCTTCGGCCGGGCGGTGCTCGGTCGTCGCCAGCAGGACTGGCCCCGGGTAGGTGGCTTGGCAGTGCGGGCACACCTGGCACAGCTCCACCGCAACGACCACCTCGCCGGCCGTCGCGCGGAACTCGGCGGACCCGTCGGCTATGCGTAGCCCGTGCTGCGGCTCCCCGTGCCGGCCGCAGTTGCGGCAGTGGCGCTCCCAGTTCGGGATCCCGAGGCGGGTCCTTGCGTCTTCCTGCTCGCGGGCTCGGTTGGTGGACCGCTCGCGGACCTCCCGCAGCAGTCGTGCCGCCGAGCAGTTGTCGGGCCTGCGGATGACGCGGTGAAAGAGGCTGTAGTCGTCGAGCAGGTGGTACGAGAAAAGGCCGTGCCACCGGGCGGTCGGCAACGGACGGCGGCAGGTGCCGCACCACCACTCCCAGCCGTCCTGCACCTCGACGGGCACGTCACGCAGCAGAGCAGGCCGCAGGTCCGGCGGAGCCGGTTCCGCAGCCACGTCGCCCGGGTCGCTCAGTTGCTTCTCCAACTTCCGCCACACCCGCTTCATCCGGGCGATCGTGGCCGGGGTGAAGTCGCTGTCGAACCGGTCGATCGTGTGGCCCACCCACCGGTCGCCGTCGTCCAAGCGAAGGTGCAGGCCGTCGGCGTCACGGGGCGCAGTAGCCAGGCGAAGTACGGGCCGTCGTAGTGGGTGTCCGTCCGCACGGGCTCATACCCGAAGTCGTTCTCTTCGGTGGTGGCGAGTCCAGGCCGCCAGCGGGCCGGGGTGGCGATCCCGTGCCGGAGGCTGACGCGGCCGGGGCCGTTGGTGTCGGTGTCGTCGCTGATGTGCGTCGGTTCGCAGTCCTGGCCGCAGTAGGCGGACCCGGGCCGGGGTTGGGCGCCGCACGGGCAGACGCCGTCGATAGCCCGGTCGATCGTGTCGAGGAGGCTCACCGGGCCGGCCCCCCATCCGGAGCCGCAGGGAGTGCCAGTTGATCCCCGTCGGGCGACCACTCGTCGAACAGGGAGCGCATCGCCTGCTGGTAGGTGTCGGCGACGACCATGACGTACGCCTTCATCTGAACGGTCAGGTAGATCCGGGTTTTGTCCCGCTCGGGGGCGTAGAGGGAGTCGACGGGGAAGAGCATGTCGCGTTCGTAGCGCAGCTCGGCTCCGGTGAGTTCCGTGCTGGCGAAGACGGCTGCCTGGCCGTCGGCCAGGCGTTCGCCGTAGAGCACCCAGTCCGGGCCACGCCGGGTCGGTTCCAGCAGGGCCGGTGACAGTGTGTTGACGGTGGCGGGTGTCGACCCGGGATTGGAGATCATTAAGTGTCCTGTTCGTCACTTTCGGTACAAGTTTGCGCGAGGGTCGGCTCGGGCTCGTCGTCGGGATCCCCTTCCTCGGGTGCAACGGCACCAGGCAGGAAGCCGAGCAGCCCCGGCCCCCCGTCCGTGGTCGTCTTCGGACGCCGCAGCCGGATCGACCGGGGAATCAGGCCGCGCTTCTCGGCGCACTTCTCGCCGTAGCCGTCGTACATGGGGCCGCTCGGCACCGGACGGTGGCAGCAGCGGCAGCGCCGCAGCGGCCCGGCCGGCAAGAGCGGCGTGGTCATTTGCGGTCGCGGTCGATCCAGCGGAGGACGGCGATCGTGATGGACAGCACGCAGTCGTGTCCGGCCTCGATCCGGCTGATCGTCGACGCCGAGCAGCCCAGCTCGTCGGCCGCCGCCCGGATGGAGAGCTGCCGGCGGCGCCGCTCGCCCCGCAGCAGCACGGGCAGAGCGGCGAGGACGTCGCCGAGCTCGCTGTAGGACGACAGGTCGCCGCTCGGCCCGGTCAGGGTGGCGGTCACGCTGGGACCGACGCGTCGTGGCCGACGTCGGCCGGCTGGTTGATGTGGTTCGCGCACGCCTCGCAGCACAGGGTGGGCGCGACGGCGCCGGTGTGGAGCCGGACGGGCCGGATGGCGAGGTCGTCGGTGGTGCGGTCGCACAGCAGGTCGAGGCGGCAGCGTGGTGGTGGCGCGGTGTTCAACCGTGCAGCTTTCATGATCGATCTCCTTGTGGTGTGGTTGGTTGGTACGTGCGGCTCCCGCTCATGGGGCCTGTCCCGTCGCCGGGGACGGGCACCCGGAGCAGCGTGACCCGGGTCGGCGCTGCCTCTCGGGCGGCAAGGCGCCGGGCGGCCCGCTCAGCGGTCCACCGCCACCAGTGCTGCGACACGTTCCGCCGGGGGAGAAGGCCGCCTTCGCGGACGCCCTGCACGATGTAGCCCCAGCGGCCGGCGACGGTGACGACTTCGAACGCCACGGTGCGCCCGAACTGCACGGGCGCCGCAGCCGCAGGGGTTGACTCGGTCACAGGCCCATCCCCGCCTGGATGGACTGCGACTCGCACACCGCGCACTGCACACCCGCCGTGTCCGAGGTGTCGCCGCTGGCGTCGGCCGGGTAGACCAGCTCGTTGGGCCAGATGTCGTCGCCGCAGCCCGCGCAGGTCCGCCGCCGCCGCGCGGGCCGGCCGCCCACGGGCCAGAAGCCACCCGGCGGGCGCTTCGGCGGCCGGGTCACGATGCGGTACAGGTCCCGGAACAGGCGGCAGTCCCCAACGGCGGTGTGCCGCGCGTACCAGGCCGGGTCCAAGCCGCACGCCCGGACCACATCGTCCGTGCGGTCCGGCGCCGGCAGGCCCTGCGCGGCTAGCCAGCCCTTCGCCCGCTCCGGCACATCGCACGGGTGGTAGTACCAGCCCGGGGCGATGCCGTGGACCAGCATCCGGGGCTCCAGGGTGTACTGGTCGAACGCCGGGTTCGACCCGCAGATGACCGCCTTGTCGCGGACCAGGTCGGCGACGCCGCGCAGCATCACGCTCTCCCGGACGACGTCGGGGTGGGGTGCCCACTCCCCGACGCGCAGCCGGATCGGGCCCCCGTGCTCCCCGTCGACCAGCGACGCCTGCGGGTGCCGCTGCCAGAACCCGCCGATATCTAGCGATACCGGGTCGGCGTTGTGCAAGTCCAGGTCTCGGACGTCGACGATCCAGTGGTGTTCGGTGTCCTCCTGGCCTGGCCGGCTGACGATCGCACCGGCCTCCCACGCACGGCGCTGCGAGTGCACGGCGGTCGTTTCGAGGTCGGCGTGAACCTTGGTCTGCTGGTTGGTCATGTCGGCGCGCCTTCCGTGCCGGCCGTTGCCCGCTGCCGCTCGTCGGCGATCGCCAACCCGACGCGCAGCGTGTTGAGCAGCATCTCGGCGCGGTGCGGGTCCTGCGGCGCCATCACGGTCAGGGCCGCCACCACTCCCTGGAAGTCCCCGGCGTCGAGGGCGGCAAGGAAGATTTCCTCGCAGGTATCCGCGTCGAAGATCGGGGTGCTGGGGGTGACCGGCGCCGGGCCGGCGGGAGTCGAGTCGGTCACGGCTGCCGCCGGTCGATCGCCTCGATCTGCGCCACAGCGACCGCGGCCACCTGCACCAGCTCGGCGCGCAGCTTCACCGGGTCGTCCTCGGCCAGCGCCTCGAACACCTCTTCCAGCAGCACGCCATCCCACGCGATAGCACCACGTCCCGCGCGCTCGGCGTTGATCAGCTTCCACCGTTCGGCGTTCTCGGCGAACTCGGCCCGGCCGGTGTAGTGGTCCTCCGGGTTGCTGTCGGGGTGGTTCTGCTCGCCCCAACGCGCGTCCTGGCGGGACCGCTCGCGGGCGACCTCGTACAGGACCCCTCCGGTGCGATCCGTGCGCTCCACGTCCTGATCGGCCACGGGCGGACGGTTGTGCCAGGCGTTGACCGCCTCGCTGGCGTCGGTGCTGCCGGTGGTGTGCGGGTTCAGGTAACTCATGCCGCCGGCTCCTGCGGGTCCGCTGCTGGCTTCAGCAGGGTGCGCACCGTCGACGCGTAGAACCGGCGGTGCCCGCCCAACGTCTTGATGCCCGGCAACTTCCCGGTCTTTGCCCACCGGGTGACGGTCTTCGCATCCACCCGGAACAGGTGGGCGACCTCACCCGGTGTCATCAGGGGATCGGTGGGCGGCTGGTTGGTCGGCATGTGGATCACTCCTTCGCGGATCGTGTGGTCAGGGGAAGCCGGCACGGTACGGCTTCGTGGTGGTGCACGGCGTTGGCGTGGCCGTGGAAGCAGCCGGTCAACAGGTGGACCCCGCGCGGCTTCGGTGTCGGGCCGGGCCGGTCGACGACCAGGCGCAGGCAGCCGCATTCGAGGCGGTCGACCCGGTGGACGCTCAGCGTCGCGGCGGCCACGACTCCGGCCGTGTCCTCGACGGTGGCGGTGACCTGGTCACCCGGGCGGATGGCGATCACGCGGCGACCCGTCGAATCGTGCGATCGGCAGGGCAGCGGTCCGTACGGGAGCCGGGTTCACCGACGACCTGCCAGCCGGCGGCCTGAGCGGCGGCCCGGATGGTGCCGGCGTCACGACGCGCCTCGGGCCGCGCCGCGAAACTGGTCTTGCACCTGTCGCAGCACAGGTCGACGACCACGAGGACGGCCATCAGGCGGCCGACCCGGACCGGCACCCGTAAGGCGAGCAGCCGTCCGGCTCGCCTTCCTCCATGAAGTCGAACAGGTCCCCGGCGTCGGCAGCGGCGTCCTTACGCTGCACGCGGTCGATCGGTGCCTGAGCGAGCGGCAACAGCGACCGGTGCAGGAACGGAACCCCCTTCAGCCCCTTGTAGCTGACCGCCCGCATCGCCTCGTCGTCCGCGACGGCCTGCGCCCACTCGTCAGGCTGCTTGTCCCGCAGCTCCCGCCACATCCGGTTGCCGTGGAACGGGCACGAGATACACGCCGACTTCGGGGTAGAGCCCCAGCCGCGCCGTTCCAACCAGGCGATGCAGTTCGACCGACTCATGTGCAGGTCGAGCAGCGGGTAGGCGTTCCGCAGGTAGGCCGGGGTGTTCGAGTCGTTGACCCGACCGATCTCGTCGACGGAGAACCCGATCCACTGCTCAGCGACCGCGCCGGCCGGCGGGTGCAGGATCGATCCGGACCGGGACTGCTTTGCGCCGAGCAGCAGCTTGATGTGCCGGCGGATCGGCTCCATCTTGTACCGCTCGGTGCACTGCCGCCGCAGCATCGACGCCCTGCCGTCCCCGCCTTCGACGAAGACGGGCAGTCGCAGGTATGGGCCGTTGACGGTGTCGTCACGGAGGTTGCGTGTCCCGACCTTGACCAGCGGAATGCCGGCGTCGTCGAGGACTGTCTTCAGCCGGGCGAGGTGGTCGTAGACGGCCTTCGGTTCCCACCCGGTGTCGGCGAAGATCGCCGCGTCGATGCGGGGCAGGGTGCCGTCGGCGGTCATGAGGGCGAGGACGGTGGATTGGACGCCCGCGCCGAGGCTGAGGACGCGCTTAGTGGGTTCGGTGGTCATGGGGTGTCTCCGGCGGTGCGTGATGGTGTGGTCGGGTGGGTGACCCTCGGGACGGTGTTTGTTCGGCGCAGGCGTGCGAACGCGGCGCCGGTGACAGGTCGGCCCAGCCACAGCCCGGCCACGCCGGCGAGCGCAGAGCCTGCGGGGTCGGCGAAGAAGGCGACGAGCAGCAGCCACGCCACCGAGGCGACGAGCAGGCCGGCGGCCAGCCGGGCGGCGCGGGTCACGCCGGCACCACCCGTCGGGACTGCCAGTGCTCGACCAGCGCCCGCTGGTCCGCGTCGAGGTCGGTCATGTCGAGGCGGAGCCCGGTGTCCCCGAGGACCCCGCCATCGACGAGCGCGAAGTAGGCGGCGGCGCACTCGTACTCGCCGGTCCACGAGTTGTGCACCATCGGTTCCCCGCAGCAAACCGGCTCGCTGGCGGCTGGGTGGGGCGGGCAGTCCTCGGCCGGGTGGTCACACGGGGCCGGCAGCTCGACAAGCCCGCCAGAGGTCCGGGACGTGGTCGGGGACAGCCACTCGCCGCCCTGATCGGCCACCAGGCGGGTGAGGAAGTCCCGGCGCAGCCAGACGTCGCAGGCGCGCATCAGGACACCGGGTCCGTGACGAGTTCGCAGAGCTGGGCACGGTCGAAGCGGGCGGCGACGACCACGCTGCCCGTCGGGCCGGCGCGGTGCTTCGCCACGGTCACCTCGACTTCCCCCACCCGGTCGGTGGTGCCATCGAGGTCGGGGCGACGCAGAAGGATCACCACGTCGGCGGCCTCGACGACCCCCGACGGCAAATGGTCGACGGCCGGCAGGGGGCCAACGGCGTTCCACAGCAGGGGCGTGGTGGCGGCAACGGCCACGTCGCGGCGGACGGCCAGGTCGGCGAGTGCGGCTGCGGCGGCACCTGGCGACTCGCAGGACAGCATCCGCATTGCGTCGATGGCGAGGAGGCGGGCTCCGGAGGTGCTGCTGTGGACGCCGAGGACGGCTGCGTCGAGGTCCGGGATGGTGCGGTCCTCGGACAGCCAGAACGTCGCTGCCCCGGTTAGGTCCGCGACCCGGGCGAGGTCGGTGACTTCGGCGTCGGTCAGGCCGCCGTGCAGCACCCGGGACAGCGGCACCCCGGACAGGGCCGACCACAGGCGAGCGCCCCGGGCCGCCGGCTCCGTTTCTAGGTCGACGAGGACCGTGGGCTCGTTCGCGTGGAACGCCGCAGCGCAGACGATCGTGTCGAGCATCGTGGTCATGCCGGATTGGGACTGGCCGGCGATGACGGTGAGGGTGCCGGGCCGCAGACCGCCGTCGAGGAGCCGGTCCAGGGACGGCAGGCCGGTGGTGATTGGGTCGGTGTTGGTCATGGGTTTGCCGCCTTTCAGGCGTGGGCCATGTCGCGGAAGCGGGACAGGTGAAGTTGGGCGGCGACGGTGACGGTGGCGGTTTCGCCGAGCCGGTTCTTGGCCCCGATCAGGTCGACCTCACCCCGCCGGGGGGTGTCTCGGTCGTAGTAGTCGGGCCGGTGAAGGAGCACGATCTTGTCGGCGTCCTGTTCGATGTTCGAGGCCCCGCGCAGGTCCGAGAGCTGCGGTGTCTTGTCCATTCGCGCGCCGGGGGCGCGGTTGAACTGCGCTGCGACGAGGACCGGCACGTCCAGGCCCATCGCGAGGCGCTTGTTGCCGGTGGAGATGTCGGCGATCTTTGCGGTGGGGTCGGTGATGCGGTCGCTGCTCGGCGACTGCAGGTGCATGTGGTCGATGATCACCAGGTCGAGGCCGGCGGGGCTTCGCTGCAACCGGCGGCAGCAGGCGTCGATGTCGGCGACCCGCATCGGGGCCCGGTCGGACACGTACAGCGGGGCGTGGGCCATTGGCCCGATGTGCGCCATGATCCGATCCCACTCGGGAGCGTTATTGGGCAGGCCGTCACGGATCAGCGTGTGGGGGACACCCGACTCGGCCGAGAGGATCCGGTCGAAGATCATGCCTCGGTCCATCTCCAACGAGAACAGGGCGACCGTGAGGCCAAGGCGGATCGAGACGTGCCGGGCGATGTCGACCAGGGCGATGCTTTTACCCATCGCTGTCGCCCCCGCAAAGATGATCAACTCTTTGCGGCGCAACCCGCCAAGCAGCTTGTCCAGGTCGGCGTAGCCGGTGGTGATGCCCTTCGGCTTGTTGCGGCGGGTACCGATGTCGTCGAGCGCCGGGTTGATCAGCGACCCCAGGTCGACCAGATCCTTCTCTGGACCCCGCCTGCGGGCGGTCACCTTCTCCGCCAACCCGGCGGCGATCTGCGCCAACTTGTCGGTGCTCATGCCGGAAGTGGCGGCCTGCACCAGCTTGACGCCGCCCTCCTGCGCGTCGCGCCGCCCGGCGCACTCCAACAGCCGGTCCCGGTAGTGAGGGACCTGCGACAGGGTGGTGGCGGCGGCAAGGCAGGTGTGCAGGTACGGGGCCCCGCCAAGGCGCTTGAAGTTTGCCGCATCGGCGTCGAGGAGGATCGCCGCGATCGACGCCGCGCCGATCGGCTTCCCGAGGTGGTAGGCGTCCTGGATGGCGTCGAACAGCTCCCCGTGGACCGGCCGGTAGAACACCTCCCGGTCGAGATCTTCCACGTCGGCCATCACCTCGTCGGCCTTGTCGAGGTCCCCGGCCATCAGGAGACAACCGATCAGGATCTGCTCTGCGGCGACGTCGAACGACGGGACGTTGTCGAACTGGCCCGTCTGCTGGGCACGGGGGTCGGTGGCGGTCATCATGCGGCGGAGTCCTTCCGGGCAGCGGTGAGCAGCCCTGTACCGGCGGCAGCCGCGGCACGGGCGAGGGCGGTCAGCTGTTCGGCGGGAACCCCTGCCCGGCGCAAGGCTTCGGCCTGCTGGGTGAGGGCGATCAGCGTGGTGGTTGGCAGGGGCAGCCCGTGGCTAGCGGCCTGGTAGGCGGCGAGGGCGGCGATCACGTCCGGGTGGGTGGTCGCGTCGTTGACGCGGGCTGGCGCACCGCTGCGGCATTGCGGGCAGATCAGCGTGTGGTGCGTCGGGTGGAGGGCGCGGCCGGCGAGGGTGCCGTGCTCGCAGGCCGGTTCGGTCTTCTCCATCTCGCGGATGGCCCGTTCGGTGGCCTCCCCGCGCTCCTTGCGCATCCGCTCGTACCAGGCACCGAAGCCGGACCCCTCGGGGCCGGCGATCGCCCGGATGTAGCCGACGGGCTTGCCCGGGTAGTCGAGGCGGACCAGCCTTTCGACGGCGCGGGCGTCATCCTCGGTCGTCTCGGGGTAGTCGGCGCGCGACCAGTCGTAGATGATCTGCTGCCGCTCGGTGAGTTTGACCGTGCGGGTGGAGAACAGGCCGGCCTGCGTGCCGGTGTCTCCGGGGCGTGCGGTCGGCTTGATGTGGGTGGTGAGCCACCCCGGGGTGATGGTTGTCGGCTCGGCGGCCGGTGGTGAGGCCGGCGCGGCGTCGGCCGGGTTGTGGGTTGTGGGTTGTGGGTTGGGGGTTGCGGTACGCGCCGGTGCTGACTCGTTAGCCATTCCGCCGGTGCCGTCCGGGGCATCGGAATGGCTATCGGAATGGCTATTGACCTGCGGAAACGGGTCATCAGCCGGGTCTTCCGGCGGGGCGTCGCTTGCGTCGCCCTCCAACCACGACGCCGGGCACCCCAACCGCGCCAGCTCCTCGGCGAGCACCTGCCGCAGCCGGGGCGATTCGACCGCCCGGACCGCCTCACGGATCGACGGCTGACGGCGCGGGTTCCGGTAGCCGTTGTCATGGCGGATGAACGACCGGACCAACAGCTCCTCGGTGTCCTCGTCCACCACGACGAACGCCGCCGCGTCCAGGTGCTCGATGCGCTCCCGGAGGTCGGCGGTCGTGTCGCCCTCGGACAATTTCGCCCACCGGCGCACGGTCAGTGGCAGTACGCCACCGGCGGAGATGTTCGGCTGGGTGACGAGCAGGAAGTACGCCTGCTGCCGGGCCGGGTTGAGGGCCTTGAAGTCGTCGTCCCGCCAGATGGCGGTGAACAGTTGCGCGTAGTTCCGCATCAGGCCAGCGCTCCCGCGAGGGTGGCGGCGCGTCCACGGCGGCTGCTCGCGGCGATTGTCGCGGCGTTGCCGGTGGAGTGGGCCTGGGTCACGTGGTGCTCCGTTCTGGTGGCGCGGGGTGGTGCAGGGGTGTTGCGCTGCCGTTTTGCCTGGTCAGGTTGACCTGGACACGTCCCGACCTTAACCTCTTTCCTAAGGACTTTCCAGAGAACTACCTAAGGAGTTTCGGTGACGACAGGCGCGGGGCACAGGAGTACCGCAGGAGATCCGCAGGAAGACCGATACGATGCCGGGGTGAAACTGAGGCAGCTCACCGTCGAGGACGTACGCACGGAGATCGGCGAGATCGTCAAGCAGGGCATCGACGGCACGCTTGAGGAGCACTTCCCGGTGACCCGGCACGGCAAGGTCGGTGCCGTGATCATCCCCATCGCCGAGTACCGCCGGCTTCGCAAGAAGGACGGCAATCCCACCGAGCTGTAGCCGCCTCACCCCACACCACCTGAGCCCGACACCATCCCGGTGTCGGGCTTCTGTGCGGCGTACACCGCCGGGCAGTGGGCGTCGCACCGCCACCCGCACGGGTACAGGCGGGCCGGCTCAGCACCGCACGCGGTCACACCGGCGCCGCACGGCCGGGTCGGCGGGGGCTGACGGACGAAGCCCGGCACCGGCCGGGGTACGACCGTGAACTTCTGACGGCTCACCGCCACCACCTCCCCCCCCTGGTTGATCCGGCCGGCGGCGCGGCCCGCCCTCTCGACGGGCCGCGCCAGCCGCGGGCTACTTCTTGCCGCTCTGGACCGGGTTGCCGCCGCCCAGGCAGAACCCGGGCTCGTTGCCGTGCCTGTCGGCGATCTCCAAGCAGCGGGTGACGTCGTTGACCTGGGCGTTCGTCTCCGTGATCTGCTTCTGGATCAGGGCGTTGGCCTTCTCCTTTTCGAGCGTCCGGGTCTTCAGGACGGCCTGCTGGAACGCCTCGATGTAGCCCTGCGTCTTGTCGTCGTAGTTGACCCGGGTCACCACCACGGACAGCACCTCGACGTCCTCGCCGATGCGCTTGACGATGCCGGCCTTGACCGTGTCGGCGTACGGGCCGAGCGGGACGTTGAGGTTGCCCTGGCCGTCGATGTTCTTCAGGGGGTCGTGCGGGTTGAACGCCTCGTTGAACGCCTCTGCGAACGCCGGGTCCACCCGGCGGGCCGTGAACGTCTCGAACTCCTTCTTGTAGCTGGCCCACTGCTCCGGGGCACGGCCCGGCCTGGTGTGCCACTCGACCAGGGCCTCCACGCAGGCGTTGGCGAGGCTCGCGATGCGGACCTGCACGCAGGTCTTCTCGCTGCGGTGGTCGTATGCCTGCCGGGAGGCGTCCCAGTCGTCGACGTTCTCCCACGGCGCGACGAACTGAAGTCCGGCGCCGGTGGTCTCGCCGGTGGGCTTGCCGAAGCTAGTGACGATGCCGACGTATCTGACGGGCACGGTGTTCATGGACGCAAGGAGGCAGAGGATCAGCCCGAAGGCGAGGAACGCGACAGCGGCTCGGGCCGGTCGCCGCTTGTCGCTGACGACCGCCGCTCCCAGGGCGGCGAGTACCGCGACCACGAAGAAGAAGATGGCGACGTAGAACAGGAATGGCATTAGCGGTTGATCTCCTTGCGGTAGTCATCGAGCAGGTCGTCGACCTGCTTCTTGGTTTCGGGTGACAGGACGTCGCCTGCGAAGTCGCCGTCGAGTTCGATGACCCGACTCATGCGATTGAGGATCTTGATGGCGCGGGCGTAGAGCTTCGCCGAGTTCTTGGTGAAGCCCAGCGCGCGCAGGGACTGGGTGGCGTTGGTGCTAGCGCCGACGGTGAACCCGACGGCCGCCCCGGCCATAACCGACAGCAGCACCACGGCCGCGACGACCACGGCCACGTCAGTAGCCGGCGCCGCTGTCGGAGCCGGAGGGAACTCGACCGCCTGAGGCAGCAGCGACCGTCGCGGCGCTGTCGGCGGCCGACCCACCCCGGGAGTAGCTGCGCGTCGCCGTGGCCAGCCCGAAGTAGCTGCCCTTCGTGGCTTGCTCCGACGCGTCCAGGGCGACGGTCGAACCGATCTGGAAGCCCATGCCCTCGGCCTGCCGCCAGGTGTTCGGGCCGGCGCCGAGGAACACGAACGACCACCGGCCGCCCGCCTCCCGCGTCTTGATCAGATGGGTGATGTCCGCAGCGGTGAACTCCCGCGAGCTGTTCTCCCTGCCGTCGGTCTGCACCACGACCAAAACCCGGTCGTCTTCGTCGAGGGCCGCCGCCGACTCGAACTGGCCGATGGTCAACCCGACCGCGTCCATCAGCGCGGTCGACCCGCGCGGCCGGTAGTTGGCCTCCGTCATGGCCGGCGCCCCGTCGAGTGAGTGAGCCGTGCACAGCGGAATGAACTCGGTGTCGAAGAGGGTCACCGACAGGCGGTACTCCCGATCGGTGTCGGCGCGCAGCTCGTCGACGTAGGCGTTGAAGCCGCCGCGGACGTCGTCGGCGAGCTTGTTCATTGAGCCGGACATGTCGACGATGAGCAGGACGTATGTGGTGGGCTTGGACATGCGGGGTGCTCCTTTCGGGAGTTGGGGAGACGACGCGGGTCAGGCGGCGGCGACGGAACTGAGTCGGCGCGAGGACTTGCGGACCGGCTTGATGCCGCCGATGAACCGGTCGCCGATCGTGACGATCGCCGGGGTGTCCGGGCCGGTGTAGACGAGCCGCATCGAGTCGCCGCGCATCCGGACCGCACCGAAGTGGGCCAGGAGCAGCGGGTTGAACTCCATCTCCGCGACCGGGAACGGGATCACGTTGATGTCGAGGCCGCGTCGGACGTTCGGCATGTCCACGTCCCGGTCCAGGACGGTCACAGCGAGGCCCGGGTACCCGCAGTCGGTGTTGCGCGCCACCCGCAACCGGTGCTCGTCCGTCACGCCCTGAATGAAGTCCAGGCCCAACGGAACCCACCGATCCTTCTCCTTCAGCTTTACCTTCTTCGCCAGATCGGCGGCGTCGCTGAGGGCGATGACGATCGACCAGGGATCGTCCCGGCCACCCACGCGAGAGAACAGGCCCTCCTGCGTGGCGCTCTCCGGAAGGTCGCCCGGGTGCCAAGTGGACATGCCGGCGTGCATGTCGTCGGTCGCGGAGGCGTGCAGGGCTTCTCCGTCGAAGTCGAGGCGGACCGCGTGGATCCGGGGCAACTCCGGGTCGGGGCAGGCGAAGCCCATCACGTCGTCGAGCAGCCCGGTCAGCTCGCCAGTGGGGATGTAGGTCGTCATGAGAGCGGGACTCCTTACTTGGATTTGCGGATCGCGGCGCCGATGACGGCCAGCACGATCAGGACGACCGCGGCGATGGCGGCCAGGATGGGGGAGACCACCACCCACCAGGACCAGTCGGTGACGCCGGTCAGCTTCAGGACGATGAACGTGATGGTGAGTGCGCCGACGAAGCCGATGCCCCCGGCGCTGCTGCTCGATGAGGTGCCGGCCATCAGAACGGGGGCTCTTCGTCGAAGCCGCTGCCGGCGGCGGAGCGGCCGTGCGCGGGGCTGGCCGGGGCACCGGACGCCCACGGGTCGTCGAAGCCGCTGCCTGCCGGCGCCTGCGCGGACCCGGTCGAGCTGCCGGGGCCGCCGGACCGGGACGCCTTCTGCACCTTCGCCGTGGCGTACCGCAGCGACGGACCGATCTCGTCCACTTCCAGCTCGATGACGGTGCGCTTCTCACCCTCACGCGTCTCGTACGAGCGCTGCCGCAGCCGGCCCGTCACGATGACGCGGGCGCCGCGCTGCAACGACTCGGCGATGTGCTCGGCCATGTCGCGCCAGGCCGTGCACGCGAGGAACAGGGGCTCCCCTTCCTTCCACTCGTTCGTCGTCTTGTCCATGAACCGGGGCGTCGACGCGACCCGGAACTTGGCGACGGCCGCCCCGGACGGGGTGAACCGCAGTTCGGGGTCATCGGTCAGGTTGCCGACGACCGTGATGGTGGTGTCTCCCGCCATGGGTGACCTCCCTCTGGTTGGTGGGGTGATTGGGTTACGCCTGGTGGGCGCGCAGGATCCGGAGGCCACCGCGGCGCTGGGCGGCGCGGCGCTCCTCCTCGGACATGCCGCCCCACACCCCGAATTCCTGACCGGACTCCATCGCCCAGGAGAGGCACTGGTCGGCGACGGGGCAGCGGCGGCAGACCGCCTTGGCCTGCTCGACCTGCAACAGAGCCGGGCCGGTGGTGCCGATGGGGAAGAACAGTTCGGGGTCCTCGTCGCGGCAGACGCCCAGGTGCCGCCAGTCGAGAGGCACGCTGTCGGCGGACGTGGACTGGCTGCTCATTCCGTGGGTTGATCCGTGTCCCATGTCGGCTCCTGTTCTGTGCGGGTCTGGTCGGCGGGCAGGGCCTCGCCGTCGTCCGTCGGGATGTAGCGGGGCTGGCGGTAGCCGTACTGGTGGGCGTGGCCCAGGTCGAGGTCAATCAGGGGGCGGGCCGGGCGGCTGGCGGTGACCGTTGGGGGACCGTTCGCGAGGGCCAGCAGGGGATCGCCGTGGCACGGGGTGCCCGGCTGGCAGGCGCAGGCCAGGTCCCGGCCGGCCAGATCCCGGCGGATCTGCTGCGCGGTCGGGTACCGCTCGGCTCGCCGCAGGATGTCGCGGTCGCAGCACAACCACGCCGGGTCGACGACGCGGGTCGCCAGGAAGGCGCCGAACTGGTCGACCGCCTGCTGCTGGCTGCGGTGCTCGCACACCGGGAACGGGTTGCCGTACCGGGTGGACCGGGTGATGAGGCTGGTGTTCGGGGGCAGGGACGCACCGACGAACCGGGTCCAGCGGATGCGCTTCGGGCTCACGCTGGCGCTCCGACCGGGAACGGGCGGGCGTCGTGCAGCTCGCCGTCGAGCAGCCGGCCGGCGGCCTTCAGCCCCACCCGGGCGACGTGCGCCCACGCCCGGTCATCGGTGCCGGTGAACTCGGCGAACGGCTTCGTCTTGCCGGTAACCGGATCCACCCAGCGGTGCCGTTGCGGGTTCGTCCACGCGTCGGCGGGCGACCAGTCCGCCGGGAAGCGGTGGTGCCACTCGCCGTTCTGCTTGTGGTGGAAGTACACCCCGGCCGTCTGGCACTGGTCGCGCAGCGACCGGAACCAGTCCGGGTGCGTCGGCCGGGCCTTCGCGCCCGACTCGCCCTCCGTGATGACCCAGTCGATGCCGCCGTTCAGCGGGTCCAACCAGTGCCCGTACGACAGTTCACCGGTGAAGCCGTCGGCGGCGCAGTACCCGCACCACTCCTGGCCACCCTCGTCGGTCACGACCTCGGACCGACCGTGGGCATCGCAGTACGCGGGGTCGAGGTTCACCGGACCCAGCAGGGGCGCGGCACTGACGAACTTTCGCGTGGCCGACTGGGTGAGCAGGAGCGGGATGCGCTGGTCGGCGAACCGCTGGTTCTCGGCGGACACCCCAAGCCACACGTTCGACGGCCACGCCCTGTCCCAAGGCACCATGGCGGCGACGTTCTCCGGCCGCTTCGTCAGCAGCATCCACACCAGCGCGGGGGTCTGCTCGATGAGGTCCCACAGCCGGCGGCGCGCGTCCGGCACATCCGGGTGGTCCTCGAACACGTCAGCCATCGACGCGGCGAAGACGAACAGCGGCTTCCCGGCGGCCAGGGCCTCCCGGTTCCACCGCTTCGGCTTCGCCCAGTACCCCTCGGACATCATGCGGCGCGGGGCCGTGCGGCCCCAGTGCTTGCCGCCCCACCGGGTGTCAGTGGTGTTGGCGTAGCAGAACCGGCACGCCGGGCTGACCTTGGCGCAGCCCCACCACGGGTTGAATGTGTGATCACACCAGGAGATCCCGCTGAACTCAGCCACGGTCGCCTGCCAGGAGGTCACGGGCAGCCGCGAGCCGCCGGAACAGCTCGGTGTCGCCACCGACGTCCGGGTGGTGCTTCCGGGCCGCGATGCGGAACGCCGCCGCCACCTTGTCCGGGTCGGCGAGCAGATCCCCGGCCGTCCACGACGTCTCCGCAGCAAGCAGCGTCGCGGCCTGTTCCCGGGTCATGTCGAACTCGCCCGACGTCGCCGCGATGGCCGTCCAACCGCGGTACTGTTCGCCGCTGCGGGTCACCCCGTACCGGTCGACGGCCCTCAACGCTTCGAGTCCGAGCGCGATGGCACGCACGTTGGCCTGCCAGCCAGGCAACGCGAACCCGTACTGCTGCTCGTAGGCGTCGGTCGCGTACGTGAGTGGCCCGTACCGGGAGTCGAACGACACCTTGACGCCGGGGAAGCCGACGCGGGCGTTGGCGCGAAGCATCCCGTCGCGGCGGATCTCCCCGTCCGTGACGTCGATCTGCACCACGACGAGGGCTGCGCCGAGCAGGTCGACTTCGCGGGTTAGGAGGTCGAGGGTCTCCGACCAGTTGGCCTTGAAGCGGTGCGAGGCGGCTCGGTTGACAGTGACGGGCCGATCCCATACGCCGAGCGGGCGGATGTCGTAGCGCGTGTCAGCCACGGCCGGCCTCCGTCAGGTCGTGGTACCGGCCGTGGAGGGTGTCGGCGGCGAGCTGCTGCACGGAGGCCAGCAGCGTCGAGCAGGCCACAGCCTCGGGGCTGGCGTCGCGGATCTGCTCCAACGCGGCTCGGAACGCGTCCACGTCACCGAGCGGCTTGCGGGGCCGGCGGATGCTGTTCAACTCGGCGGTGATGCGCCCGCTGACCAGGTCGACGGGTCGCCACACGCCGACGTCGGCGCCACCGGCGGCGAGCATGTCCATCCACCGCTGCTGCTCGACGCTGACGATCCCGTCGGCGGCTTTGAACTCGCGCCACAACTGACCGCCGGGCCCGGCGAATACCGCGTCAACGAAGCCCTTCGCCCCGCTGCCCTGCGCTGCGGTGACGTACCGGCCGGGCCGGATCTGCGCCGGCAACGGGTGGTAGGCGAGGAGACCGATCCGCTGCGCCAGGTCAAACGTCTTGCCCAGCAACTCGTCCTCTTCACGGTTGCGGTCCGGCTTGGCGGCGGCGGGCATGCGGACCTTCGGCGCAGCCGGGGTGCGGCGTGTGGTCGGCGGCATCAGTCGCACGACCCGTCCGTGTCCACGAACACGACCCAGCCGCCGAACACGATGAGCACGGCAATGATCGCGGCCAGCACCCAGGAGATCGACTGGTGGGCGAGGGCGAACCCGCCCTTGATCAGCAGGGTTAGCACAGCGGAGATGACAAGCCCGATCAGGAAGTCGGCCATCAGCGGGTCACCGCCTCGCCAGCCAGCGCGTCGGCCGGCAGCGCATCGAAGGCGGCGATGACTGCCGCCTGACGGGGGAAGCCGGACGGCTTGGAGAACTGGTGCCGCCACACCCTCACGGCGTCGACCAGGCGAAGCATCGCGGCCCGCTCGTTGACGAGCCGGTCCCACTCGGTGCGCAGCCGGTTGGCCTCGTCGGTTGCCTTGACCAGTTCGGCGGTCAGCCGCTCGTTCTCGACCCGTGAGGCGTCCAGCTCGGTGTTCTTGGTGCCGTCGGGCCAGATCAGGTCGATACCGGCCGCGCGGATCAGCGCGGTGACGTCGTCGGCGATCGTCGCGTCGATCTCGGTGGTGTCGTACGCCTGCCCGATGTGCGCCCACACCTCGCCGGGGGTGATGTCCCGGGCGTTGCCGCACATGATGTCGGCGGCGACGGTGCGCGGGTCAAGGCCGTCCATGCCGTCAGACATGGCAGTCGACCAAGACGACGTACGTCTGCGGGTCCATGTCGTCGAGGTACCGGTTCACACCGACCCGGAACGCCGACCGCTCACCCTCGCCCTCGCTGGACATCCCGAACCAACCCATCCGGCCGGGCGCGAGCCAGTCACCCTCCAACGTCACCAGCGCGTACCCGGGCACCGCCCCCCGGCGGGCCTCCTCGACGTATTCCTCCCGCCCGGACATGAAGTGCTCGACCGGGCAGTCCAGCCAGCGCAGGTCTTCGTTCTGGTGGGTGAGCCGGATGCGCTCCTGCTCCCCGTACTGGGCGCGGGCCTCGTCCCAGGTGATCTCCTTGACCTGGGCGAGCCCGGAGAAGTGCGACCACGGCTTGGCCGGGTCGGCCTTCTCGCAGATGGCGTCCCAGAGGTCGTACCGGGCGTTGGCTTCGACGGCGGCCTTGTCCCGCATGGCCTTGAAGTCGAGGACGAATCGGGGTCCGCCGTCGCAGTAGAGGCCCCCGTTGTCGGCCCGTTCCGGGTTGCCCCGGTCGCCGAACAACCCGGCCCGACCGAAGACGAGGACGCTACGGTCCGCGCCCTGAACGCCGATCATCGTGCGGTGCCACCGGCCACCGAGCGCCCACCAGTCCCACAAGCCCTCCGGGTTGCGGGTCGAGATCGTGTAGGCGCGGTCCGACTCCGCGTCGTACAGCAGCCGCTCACTGTCGCTGGTGTCACCGGCCACGGCCAGAGCGTTCGTCGGGTGGTACTTCTCGTTGTAGAGCTTGGCCACCGTCTCCCAGGTGGGGTGCTCGCCCAGCTTGTCCGCCCAGATGGCGTCGTCGGCCAACTCGGCGCGCTGCTCGTCCTCCGTCTGCCGGGAGCACCGGCCCGCGTGCTTGATCCCGTGGGGGTCGTCCGGGTAGTGCGGGAGGATGCCGGTGCCGTTGCGGTGATGCTCGGCACCCCGTCGGACCGACGACACCCACCAGAACTCCTCGGCGGTGCCGTCCTCGAAGTCGCGGTAGGGCTCGACGTCGCGGTTCTCGTCCCAGCGGGCCAGCCGCTCGCCGATCGTCTGCTCGATGGTGGTCGGGTCCGTGGTGGCCGGAAGGCAGACCAGGACGGTGAAGTGGCTCATGCGGGTTCTCCTTCAGGCCGTGCGGGCGGGTGCGGGGGTGTGAAACAGGTCTGTGGGGATGCCGGCGGCGGCGAGGCGGCCGAGGCAGTCGCGGGTGCCGGGGGACCGGCCGCGCCAGAACGCGAGCGCGTGGTCTGCGCCTCGGTCGACCATGTGTTGGTTGCGGTAGTTGCCGGCGGTCGGGCAGATCGAGCCGCGTTGCCGTGGCCGCTGCCGGCGCTCACCGTGGCGGCAGGTAGGCCGGCACGAGGCCGCCCAGTCCGCCGGGTGTGGTTCCTCGCCCACCTCGATCGGGTGGGGCAGGAGGGTCACCCACAGGTGGGCCAACCAGTCCGCCGACTTGTGTGGCCGGTGACCGGACGGGCGGTGCGGCGACGGGTAGCAGGCCCCGTGCACCACGATCAGCCGTGACGCCCCCGCCGCCACCGCGGTCTGCTCGACGCGGTCCATCTCCTGCCGGAACCAGACCGTGTTGTCCCACTCCCGGGAGCCGGTCACGAGGAGCCGCCACGTGCCGCCGATCACGACGCCTCCGCCGGCTCCTGGTCGGTCCAGCCGCCGTCAGCGTCGAGCCACACCCGCCCATGCAGGTAGTGATCGACTGGCACCCGCGCCGGGTCCTCGGGGAGCCAGATCGCCCACCCGTGGGGCCGGGCAGCCCGCTTGCTCGACTCCACGGCCAGGTGACAGCCGCCGGGGGAGGTGGCCGACCCGCACAGCAGGATCAGGTTCTGCGGCTCGTTGGTGTCGGGGCGGCTCGTGCCGCCGCTGCCCCGTGCCCGCCGGTGTTGCACCGACCAGTCCAGGCCCCGCTCCCCGCTTAGGTGCTTGCCGCAGCGCACGCACCGGCCCTGGTCCCGCTCGGCGACGACCTGCACCGTCTCGATGGTCGGGTCGGTGTCGGCCGGCTTCGCGAACCGCGCGGCCGGCTTCCGGTCCCGATCACCGCTGGTCCCAGACGGTGCGGGCCGGTTGACCAGAGTCGAGAACGGCAGTCGCTCGCCAGCAGCGGCGAGGGCTGCGAGCTTCTTCTTCGACACCTGGTTCAGGGGTGCCGAGCGGGTGATGGGGCCGGACCGCTTCATGCCGCCTGCGCCTCCTCGGCGGCCGGCTCCGGGCGCGGCCTATCAACGGCGAGTGCCACGAACTCGGCTGCTTCGGCGGCGATGGCCGCTTTCGCCTCGGAGGTGATGCGGATCGAGAAGCCGTTCCACGCGCCACCGGCCCGCCACTCCAAGCCGGGGATCTCCTCGCCCTGCGCATCGCACGCCGGGCTGCCCCGGTCGGCTACGCCTTCGAGGAAGCTCTTGCACCAGGCCGGGCGGGGGCGGCGGATCGTCTCGACCTCGCTGGGGAACCGCTGCTCGACGTAGGCGAGGAACACGGCCTCGTCCGTGACCGTGACTGACGGTTGGGTGGTGGACCCGGCGAGGGTGATGCCGGGTTGCTTCCACGACGGGACGATGCCCTGATCGCGGAAGTCAGCTTCGGCGGCGGAGGCGAGCCGGGCGCGGAGCACCTTCGCGGCGGCCTCGTGGAGGGCGACGGCGCGGATCATGTCGGCGCGGTTCACGCCGTCGCTCCGGCCAACTCGGCGACGGTCTGCTCACCCTGCGGGGTCGGGTACGCGTGCCCGTGCGGGTCGTCGTCGGCCTCCCGCGCGGACAGTTGGTCGGCGGCCAACCGGCCGTGGTCGGTCGCCGTCTCCACCGGCGAGGGCACGCGCTCCCGTCGGGGCTGTTCCGCTGCCTGCGCGGCCTGAGCGGGCCGACCGTTGGCCGGGGCTGCGGGTGCGTCGGGCATCTGCGGCTTACGCCGGTTGATCAGCCCGAACAGGTGCTTTTGCTCGGCCTCGGTGATCTTCCCGTCCTTAAGGGCGGGCTCGATCTTGTCGTACGCCTGCTTGAGCTGCCCAAGGTTCTCGGCGGACTCGACGGCCAGTTCGATCACGGCCGCCATCTCCGACAACGGGGCGTCGCTGCCGGCGACCATCGGTACCATCTCCCGGGCGGTGCCGGCCTTCGGGTTCCACCCGTACCGCTCGAAGATCAGCTTTTCCAGGGTGAACCCAGGAAATCCGCGCTCCGGGTCGATGCCGGGCCGAACACCGTTGACCACCGTCCGCAGCTTGATGAGCTTCGGGTTGCCGTCGCGGGTCATCCGCACCCAGATCGGCATCGACGACGTGAAGGACTTCTGGCCCGCGACCTTCCACGTCGTCTTGTTCGTGACCGGCTTGCCGTTCTCGAACGCAGTGACCTCTTCACCCCGGGACAGCAGGATCACGACGCCCTTGGTGGTGAGGAGCACCGTCATCAGCTTCTTCC
This sequence comes from Micromonospora lupini, assembly GCF_026342015.1. Classification (NCBI taxonomy): domain Bacteria; kingdom Bacillati; phylum Actinomycetota; class Actinomycetes; order Micromonosporales; family Micromonosporaceae; genus Micromonospora; species Micromonospora lupini. The sequence continues at coordinate 2,722,397 of NZ_JAPENL010000001.1, read as the reverse complement.
ACCGGGCGGTGGCGTCGTTCCAGAAGTTGGAGGTGATGTCGATTTCGGCGTTGGGGTTCTCGGCCAGCTTCGCCCGGTTGGCCTTGGTGCTGCGGGCACGGTTGTCGGCCCACTCGCTGAGCAGGTCCCACACCGCACCCTGCTGGTCGACGACCAAGACGGGCGGCTTCTCGCCGGCCTCGAAGGCACGTGCGGCCTCGTCGCGGAAGGCGCACGCGGCCCGGTACAGGGCGGCGTAGTCCCACACCTTCGCCTGGTTGTCCGGGACCACGATCTTGTACCGCGCACCGGGGATCGCCCCGTATTGGTCGGCGGTCGTCTCGTCGCCCAGCTCCATCCAGTACATCCGGCCGACCTTGTCCGACTTCGACAACTCGACGGCGGTCCAGCTCCGGCCCGACCCCGTCTCGCCTTCCAGCAAGACGACGGGCGGCGGCACCTCGCAGGTGGGATCGCGGGTAATCAGCGTCATGGTTGGTGGTGCTCCTTACGGTTGCGCTGCGGCTGGTGAGAGCCGGTGATCAGTTGTTTGGGGCGACGGCGACCGGTCTGCCGGAGACGGTCGGTGCGGGCGTGGTGCCTGCGGGCGTCATGCCGGGAGATCGGGTCGCCGTCGCGGTCAGAAGGCGGGCGGCTCGGAGCCGTCCGGCTCGTCGGAGTCGTCCGGCTCGGGGCGCTCGCGGTGCACGAGGGCCATCGGTCCCCGCTCGTCGAGCAGCCGGCTCGCCTGGTAGGCGGCGTAACGGTTCACGGCGCGTGTGCTCGACGGCGTGAACACCTTCTCCGTGCGGAAGTCGTCGCCGACCTCGCGAACGGAGATGAACCACAGGACGTTCTCCCGGTCGCGCCACACGTCGCCGGTCTCCGGCGGCCATTCGGCAGGGGCGACCCGTGTGACCTCGACCCCCGTCGCACCTGTGTGGATGTTCGCCACATGGACCACGCATTCGCTCGCGGCCGTCGCGTAGGAGATCGCCACGCTGCCGGGCAACACCTCGGTTACCTGTGCGCCTCGGATGGTGATGTCGACGAGTTCGCCGGTCTGAAAGTCCGTCATGCAATCCTCCTGGTGAGAGGGGGTGCGGTTGCCCCCGCTGACACCTCTGACACTACCGATATTCCTCAGGACTTTCTAGGAAAACACCTAAGGAGTTCCGCTGTTTTTGGGCCGCTCTCTCTGTCCCCCCACCGCTTGGCCGGCCAGCCACAGCCCTCGCATCAGCAGGGCCAAGCCCACCCAGAACGCCGCCATGCCGGCCGCAGGCACCGGACCCACCGCGTCGAACACCAGCCCGAGCACCAGCAGCACCAGCCCGACCGCGATCCAGTCCGTCCGGTTCACCGGCCATCACCGGCCGCAGCTCTCGCGTCGCGCCGCCACCGCCGGAAGTTGAGCGTGTAGACCCAGCCGTACGCGACGGCCGACGCCAGGAACCCCCACTGGCGGGTCACCACCGAGTACGCCAGCCACAACACCTGCGCAGCGATACCGACCGCCCACCCCCACGGCGACCGGCGGCCGGCCAGGTACAGGCCGAACACCCCGACGACCGCAAGGGCCCAGGACCACCACTGACTAGGCACGCGGCACCGCCCGCTGCCCAGGGATCTCCTCGGCCCGGCTTATGACTGGCAGCAGCATCCGCGCCGACCCCAAGCCGGGCAGAGCGCCCGGGTCAGGAGCCCGGCGGGGACGCGGCGCCACCGCGCGCACCACCGTCCGGATGGTCCGCATCGGCTCGTGCCGACGCCGGTGAGCCGGATGCCGGTACACGGCGTCCTGCCGGGCAATCGCCTCCGCCCGGCGTAGCTCGACCCGCACCCGCCGCCACTCATGCGCGACGTGCCAGAGCAGCCCGCCGCCGACCGCGACCGCGACCCCGCCGATCACGTAGACCCCCGGCGCGTACCGGATCAGCCAGGCGATCACGACCGCACCCGCCCATCGGCGCCGTACGCGCGATGCCCGAGCCTCGGGTCGGACGGGTCAACCGGCGGCACCTCCACCGTGTCGATGACGTCTTCACCCACCAGGTCGGCGAGGCCGACCGGCGGCCCGGACCGCACATCGGCGGTAAGCGCCCACAGACGCGACCAGGTGATAGCCACAGCGGTGTCCTCCCGGGTCAGGCGGCGGGGATCGCCGGTCGGGGAAAGCGGACGGTGTCGAACTGCGACCGGCGCCCGGCGCGGTTGCCCGGCCAGGGGGCGGCGCGACGCAGCCGCGGCCCGCCCGGGTAGATCGGCGGGGCCGGCGTCGGCCAGCACGCCTCGCACGGCAGGCAGCCCATGCCGAGGGCCACGTCGACTGCCTCCGTGCCCAGCTCGGCCAGGTTCTGTCCGCAGCCGGTGACGGTGGGGCGGTCGCTCGTCCGGTGGAAGGCGTCGTGGAGAGTCGCGGTGCGGGGTAGCAGCACCGGGTCGAACGGGGCGAGGCCGGCGGGCAGGGCGACCATCACGACAGCACCCAGCGCAGGCCGTACCAGGCGGCGACGGCGAGGATGCCGACGACGACCAGGAGCAGGACGAGGGGTCCGTAGTCGGCCAGGATGTCGCGCAGCGAGGGCCCGTCGCCCTCGTCGCGGGGTACGGCCAGGTTCAGTGGCTCGACCACGACCATGGCGGGCGCGGGCTTGACCATGCGGGTGCCGACTCGACGGAGCCGGCCCTTCTCGGCGGTCATCGGGACGCCGCCAGGGCGCGAGCGGTGGCAACGTCCTCGTCGATGGCGAACCGTGCCGCCAGCTCGTCGGGGTCGGCGGTGCCGTAGGTGGCGCGCAACCCCTCCACGGTGGTCGGTGCGCCGGGGTTGGGCCGCCGGTTGACCCAGTTGTCGTCCAGGATGTCACCGGGCATGGTCACGGCTTCGTCGTCGATGGTCGCGGGCTGTACGGTGACTGTCATCTGGGACCAGCTCCAATCCGTTGGTGGTTCCGGTAAGCCCCCGAGCCGGGTCGGTCCGGCAGCGGGCGGGAAGAACGGGCGGACGCCGGCCAGGGCGTCCGCCCTTCCGTTCACCCGGGGGCGGACGAGACGTCCTGGGCGGGGGTGCCGCAGGCCCTCACCGACAGCGGCACCCCCACCTCCTTCCGTGGATGGCTTGCGCCTGCCCCGACCGCCGCGAAACGGTCGGGGCTTCGCGTCGCTGCGGGGGCCGATGCGGCGACGGCAAGCCGGGCGTGCGGCCTCACCCGGTAGGGGCGGGTGGTTGTGGCCCGGACCGGTGACGTCGACGCAGCCGGTCCGGGCTCCGGCTGACGGGCCGGAGATGTGGGGGAGGGGCAGCCATTCACGCGGCCTGCCCTCCTGTGTTCGCCTTCGGGGTGCGGGGCTGGCTGCCGCCCTTGCTGCGGGCGAGCCCGGAGAGTCGGCCGAGGTTCTTCATGTCGGCGCGCATGAGCAGGTCGGCTGCCTGGGCGCGTTCGACGGGGTCGGTGATGTGCGCGGGGACTTTCGCGTCGTAGCGGCGCATCCGGGCGGCCTGGGCGGCGGCCTTGCGGCCGTCCTCGTTCGTCTTGAGGGCGGCGCGGGTGAGCCCGCCCATCGAGCCGATCTGCTGGTGGTGGCGGCTGCGCTCAGGCATCGTGGGTCACCTGCTCGAACATCCGGCTGACGGGCCAGCCGGCGCAGTCAGCCAGTTGCTGCGCCTCGGAGATGCGGCAGTCGTAAAGGCCGACCCGCAGCCGCCACCAGGTCATCGGGGGATAGCCGAAGTGCCTGCCGAGGGCGATGACGGACTTGATGCCGGTGGCCCGCATCAGCCGCTTCACGGCAGCGTCGGTGAGGCGCAGGCGAGGGGGTGCATCAGGCGTGATGCCCCGTTCCAGCGTTTGTGTATCACCCATGATGCACACCTTGCCGGCATCATGCGTGATGCGCAACGGGACACGCGGGATGTACCCGATCGGGTGGTCTGCCCGTCCTATAGTCATCCAAATGAATGCGATTAGCGGGGGGTCGATCTACCAGACGCGTGGCTTGTTCGCGCATCACGCGCGATACATACCTGTGGTGGTACATGACAGGCGTGAGGGCCGGCCGTATGGTGCGACCATGCAGGCGGGCGCGGGCGGCGACGAGAGCCCCGAAAACCCCTACGAACGCCTCGGGCTACTCATCGCCCAAGCCCGCCTAGACGCCGGCCTGACCCAAGGTCAACTTGCCGAGAGGTGCGGCATCGGCCGCGCGACCATCCAGCGCCTCGAAAACGCCAGGGAAATCCCGAAGCTGGAAACCGTCCGCGCGATCGTCGTCGCCATCCCCGGCCTCGACCCCCGCGAGATCCCCGTAGCCCTCGGCCTCGTCACCCGCGACGAGATGGGCCTACCGCCCGAGCGGGTCCGGTGGCGCCGGTACGACCCCGCCACGGAGGACATCCTGGCGATGCTTCAGGACGACCGCTATTCGACCGCCGAGCGCGACGCGCTGCGGGGACTCCTGCGTGCCCAGCTCGCCGGCCGACCCGCAGCGGCAAACCCCGCCCAGGTCGACGAGGCCGCCCAGGAGCCGCAGGAGCCCCCGGCCGGAGCCGAGGCGGTCTGACCATGCCGCCTCAGGGGACCTGCCAGCGAGCACCCGCTTATGCGTTTCTCGTTGCCCCTGCGGCCCTAGTCACACGCTCGCGCTTAGTCGTTCAGCGCAACTCTCCTTACAAGCGAGGGGTCGCAGGTTCGAAACCTGCCGCGCCCACCCTTCACCGAAAGCGGAAACCGCCCCGCGAAGATCAATTGTCGGGGCGGCGACAGCAGGGAGTCCTTGGCGTGGGCACTCCCGTGGCGCAGCCACGCAACCACCCGAGTGAAGCCAGCGGCCGAACTTGCCGACGATGTCGGGCTCTCTATACCTGACGGCCCGACGGGCGTGGGCTGATGGGGCAATGAGCGCCCTCGCGGGTGACGGCGCGGCAGCGGGGCGGCGATGTTGGTGTTGTCATAGCTTGGACGCTCCGCTGATTTTTACGACCATCTTTACACGGTCTGCTAGTACGTCACCATCTCGCGCTGTTCCGTGAGAGGTGACCTCTAGCTCACGGACTATGCCATTGCGAATGAAGTGAGCAACCGCCGCTCTGTCGGCAACACCTGCTTCGACAAAGAGGCGATGAGTCGTGGACTGTAGGTATTTGAGGCTCCCCAGGATTCGCCTATATGGGCATGCCCTCCCCCTAGCTTCGACGGCAAGGATTCCAGCGGTGCCCTTTTCTGGAAGCCAGAGAATCGCGCGGTACGGGTTCGAGAGAGCCCGGCCCTCGACATCTTGGTCCTCATCCTCTCCCTCAGGGTCGATGAGGGTGCCACCGTCGCCGAATGGACCATGGAAGAAGTCAAGGCGAAGTTCATAGTTTTTGCGGTCCAAGGCGGTGAATCGCACCACCGAGCCAGTAGGTGGGGCTGATGATCCGTTCTCAAGGATTTTCGGCGGGTCTTCGAGCTTAAGCGTCTCATTGATGCTGTCAGCAATGTCGGGTTGCAGAATATCCGCGAAGTGCCGATCTTCGATGTCGCCGAAATCCAGATTCTTTCGGCTCATGCCATCCCTGACTCGCACCAAGAAGAGTCGGTAGCCGTAGTGACCCACTTGTAGTCCTTCCTGTAGGAAACAGGGAGAGTAAAAGTAGACGCTCTACCGTCGAAAGTAAACGTCTGAGATCCGCTGTAGCAAACCCGACTGAGAGTTTTTACGCGAGAGCCGCATATCGGATCTTCCGTTCATATGGGGCGGACTAGTAATGCAGTCATGCCGAATATTCGAGGTTGTCGGCTGAGCTGGAGACCAAGTCGCGCATGGCATCCTCAGTCTATGGGTGACATCTACTCCACTGAGGATCGAGCAACGCTAGGGCGAGCTACTGGTGATGCGCTGCTTGCTGTCGGCACGATGTTGCGTAGCAAGAGGTCAGACCCGGCTGAGGCACGCGCCATCGGCATCGTGACGCAGATGGCTGGAGAACTGATCCTCGGTTCGGTCGATCTAGCCGGCAAGACCAACTACTACGCGAGCCTTGCCCTTCACCGGCAGCTCATCGAGGTCTTTCACTTGCTTGATTTCTTCGCGAACGACTCATCCGGTGCTGCTCGTTGGCTAGGCACCTCGGATGGAGACTTCGCTAGTCCGTCGAGCGAGTTCAAACCGTCGGCGTTGCGGCGGGCGGGCGGGTTCGACGGCACGCAATACAGCCAACACTGCGGCCTTGCTGGACATCCTCGACCGGCTGGCCGGGTCGTTCTACCGGAGGGCGAAGCATGGGTGGGACCTATCCTCGCAACTTCCCAAGTAACGGGTAGGGACATCTCGATCCTTCTGGAGGATCTAGTCTTGTGCGACGCCCTGCTGCACGCCAGAACGACATACCTTGCGGCTGGTCGGGCTGTCGATGCACTCGGACGAACAGACAACTTGGCAGAGCGACTCGCACCGACGTGGGCTGACCTCGAAACATGGGCGCGTGAGGATCCAGGGGCACTGATCATGCCTCGCAGGGCGTCGACTCACTCGCTGTCACGGCTGATCCTAGGCGACTAACTGCGTTAGCATCAGGGCGGCCGCCATCGGGCGTCGATGGATTGCGGCAGAGGCTGGGTTGCCTTCCGAAGAAGCTAGGCGCACGTTGTGCCCGCATCATCTGCCTGGCAGTAAGCATTTGGAAGACTGGGCGCCCGTTGATGGTCGAGCAGCTTCCCAAGATCATCCCGTTTTTGGGTCGTAGGAGGAGGACCTGCGCTGCCTACTCTTGACCGTTAATGCCAGGCGTCGCAGCAGCTTAGGAGGTTAGTCGTCCCTATTGCCCGACTACGCCTCTGCTTTGGATCAATGCAACGCCAAGTGTTGAAACGCTTACTCCTTCGCCGGGGGAGTGAGCCAGGCCAGGGGTTGTCCGCTGAGGGCGGCGTCGGCAAGGCGGTGGGCGCTGGCAGTCTTCAGCGCGGCCCGCGAGCTGTCGATCCAGCGCTGCACGTTGTCGATGCCTTGGTGGCGGTACTCGACGGCTTGGACGAGGCATTCCAGCTTGTCAGCATCACGAGCAACGACCGCCTCCAGTGTCTCGCCAGCTTCGTATTCGGCGACCGCGGCGGTGATGACTTCGGCGACGGCCGGTGGGCAGGCGGCGACCTGGTCGGCGGTGACGGCGGTGTTGGGTACGGCGGTGAGATAGCGCTTGGCGATGTGTGGGATGTCGGTGATTCGGGTTTCCTGAGTGTCGTGCAGGGTGCAGAGCATCGACACTCGGGCTGGGTCGGCGCCCTCCATGGCGGCGAGCATCATTCCGATGAGCGTCGTTCGGAAGGAGTGCTCGGCGATGGACTCGGGTTGCTTGACGCCGGCGAACCACCAGCCGGTCCGGGCGGCGCGTTTGAGGACGCCGGCTTCGAAGATGAAGTTCATCGCTCCGGTGGCGTCATGGTCGTCGGTCATCTGCCCGTCCCTGTGCCGGTGTGTCCGTCCGCCCGCAGGCTGTAGACGATTGAGGTTAGTTCCTGCCGCGACTGCGCGGAGATCCGGTCACTGTCCAGGAGCGGGACACTGCGGTCGAGGAGCGCCCGAGTCGCGGCGGGGTTGTCGAGAGCGAGACCACGTCGTGCGGCAAGCAGAGCCCAGATGTTGTGGATGTTGAGGTCGATGAAGGGGTGCCCTGGTTCGAGGCGGTGGACCAGGTGCCGAAGAAGGACTGAGCCGTGCCAGTCGACGAGCGCGTCGGGCATGAAGGAGTCGTCGCGGTGGCGGTACGGGATCTCGCCCACCCAGTAAGCCGAGTAGTTGAGAGCCGCTCGCTCGCAGGCGTCATCGGGATGTGCGCGAGCGATGAAGTCTCGTAACGGCTCCGGGTCACCCTGGTTGGCGAGGGACGTGACGACGGAGCGGGCGTCGGGCCACAGCGGTGACCAGGTGCGGAAGGTGGTCGTGCGGTGTGCTCGGGGGGTGGTCTGGGTGAGCCAACCTGCTGCTGCCTTGGTGGGGTCCATGCCGGCGAGGAAGCAGGCTTGCCGGTGCAGCAGCACGTTCCTGTGCCGTCCGGCTGCGGCGCGTTCGGCGAGTACGTGAAGGTGAGCGAAGAACGTACGTTGCTCGTCGACGGGCAGGGTCGGCCCGGAGGCGACTGGACCCCGCCGGGGATGGGCGATGGGTAGCCCTCTGGCGAAGGTCGGTGTCTGCCCGAGGACGGCCCAGAGGATCAAGTCGGTCAGACGGTGCGTGAGTACGGACCAACCCAGCGGCTGTTCGGCGATGTCGCAGCGGCCCACCTGCTCGGTGAGGACGGCGGCGAGGATCAGATCCGCCTCCGCGGCGTCGTCAAATGCTGCGAGCAGGAGTGTGTTTGCGCCGAGCCGTCCGAGCCGGCGTCGGACGGCGATCGCCTGCCCGAGCGGTACCGCGGTGAATGGTCGGCGCCCGGATTCCCAGCTCTGCACGGTCACGCGATCGACGTCCAGGTCGACGGCGAGCTGCTCCTGGGTGAGCGGGATGGACTCCCGGATCAGCTTGAACAGGTAGCCGGTCACCTGGCCACGATGTGGTGCTGATCGTCCGCGACCTGTCATCCGTCATCCCTACGTTGACCCGTGGTCGACGTTCCGCCGTGAAACCGATGCTGCGGCAGCTCATCCGGCCTGCTCACTCGTACTGCGGGTGAGTCCAACCGCCGCCGTCGTGATCGTAGCGTCGCAGTCACCGAACGTTCCAGATCCGGTCCCGTCGTTTCGAGGTCGGCCATGGAGTGCTGCCCGGTGGAGGGAGCCAGTGATGCGGGACAGGACACCACCACGGCGACGCGTTACCTACGACCAGTACCTGATCGCCGTCGCGATGACCCTGGCGCGGCGACACCGCCCGGTTTGGTCGTGGCGGAAGTGGAGCTGGATTTGCCGCTGTGGGGCGGAGCTGCCCTGTCGCAGCCGACATCGCATTCCGATCAATCGGGGGCACTGGCCCGCCGAGGAGGAACAGTGAGCAACGACGCCGAGCGGCAAATCCTGGTCGTATGTCTGCACGGGAAAAGCGGCCTTTGCACCGGCTGTCGGGCGTGGTGGTCGCGGATCACGCCGTACCCATGCCGGTCAGTGGACTGGGCGACCAGCCGGCAGGCGCGGTCGATGACGGCGGCGCTGCTCGGAGGCCGCGCATGACCATGCACGGCCCGGTGCTGCCGATCTGGAGCTGCGGCGGCTGCCATACGCCCTGGCCCTGCCGCGCGCGTCAGCGCGAGCTACGCGCCGAGTTTGACGATGCTCCGATCTCCCTGGCTCTCTACCTAGGTGCCCAGCTGGTGCGGGCCTCCGAGGACCTGACCTGGGTGCCGGCGGATGCACTGCACAGACGTTTCCTCGGCTGGCTTCGGTGAGCATCCTGCGGCCTGGCGATGAGAAGTTCCACTACAGCGACGGCTCGCACAAGTGGATCCCACCGGACCCGGACTACGACCAGGAGGTCTGGAAATTGTGGGGCCTGTAGTCATTTCTGTGGATCAATGCTGGCCGGGAGGCAGCGAAAGGTAGCGAATGATGCCAGCACCCGGCGGCCACGTTCGCCTGTGGCGTGCGTGTACCGGTTCAGCCAAGAACCCGTAATAGTGCATGGGCGAGGGCGTTCGAGCTGGCCTGGGCCTATGGAGAAAGACTGCTAATATTTCGATATGAACTGGGATATCGCGACCAAGGTTGCCGTAGCTGCTTTAGCCCTCGCCGTGGCTCTAGTTCAGAATCCGTTCCGCTCGCGCAATCCCCGGAAAGAAGTGAAGGAAGATTTAGAAATCTACAACGCTTTGCCTGAAGGAAGTGAATCCAGGGAAGCTCTTGCAAGGTACGTCGATGAGCGAGTTCTGCACCTGATCGAGGATGAAGGTGAGCGACGTCGGGACCTTTGGGGGGCCTTCGGCGGAGTGGTGATCATTGCCTTCGCCGGGCTACTGATTTTCGGCAGCATGATAAATGATCGTCCGGCGTGGATTTCCATACCTTTGATAATCATCGGCGGCCTGATCGGTTGGATGGGGTACGCGAAGTTCTATTTGTCTTTCAAGCGTGCCAAGCGGGACCACGCCGGAAATCTAATTGATTGGCCTGCATCGCTTCGTGACAGGCTGCAAAGTGCTTCAGCGACTGCCCCCAAGGCGGACGGTGAGGGAGACGCGGGGTAAACCAAGACGCCTGCCATCAGTCCGTCGGAGTGCACCTCGGTCATAGCGAGGTCGCGAAGTTGGAGACGCCCCTCCACCAGATCCCGCGCCAGCTGCCTCAACGACTCTGGCTCCACGCGGAACGTCATCAGTTGATCCAATACGGCACGAACGAAGCGAGCAGCAGAAACGCCAGCCCGTTCACGGCTAAGAGCCCGCACCGCTGGCTTCGGTGAGCATCCTGCGGTCGGGTGACGAGAAGTTCCACTACAGCGACGGCTCGCACAGGTGGATCCCACCGGACCCGGACTATGACCAGGAGGTCTGGGACGAACAGGTCCGCCAACACACGCACGGCCACCTCAGGAACGAGCGCCCGAAGGTCCGCATCCAGCGCCTCGTCTGACGGCAGCGATGTCAGGACTGGGTGCGGGTCCACTGCTGGTTGGTGCCGGTTCCGCAGGTGTACTGAGTGATGTCGGTGCCGTCCGCGGTGCCGCTGCTCACCACGTCCAGGCACTTGCCGCTGTGTCGGGCGCGCAGCTGGTAGTAGTCGCCGGTGGCGACCCACTGCCACTGCTGGTTGGCGCCCCCGCCGCAGCTGTACTGGACGACGTTGGCGTTGTTCGCGGTGGAGGCGTTGGCGACGTCGAGGCACTTGCCGCTGTTCTGGTTGACGATGCGGAAGTAGCCGCTGCCGGCGTCGCGGAACTCCCACTTCTGGTTCGCGCCGCCGTTCCAGGACCATTGTCTGACTTCGGCGTTGTCGGTGGTGGCCCTGTCCAGCACGTCGACCACCTTGCCGCTGTTGCGGTTGGTGATGCGGTAGGAGGACGGCGTCTCTCCGGTGACGGTGCCCGTGGCGGCGTCGATGGTGATGGTGGGATACCAGGTCAGGCTCATGGTCGTGGCCGAGGGGAAGGCGATCGGCAACCACACGTACTGGGAATCGTTTGCCGGCCCGCCCCACGCGCCGGCCCAGCGGTCGCCGAGGTAGAGGTAGCTCGTCGTCGACGTGCCCTGGATGGGGAGCACGAAGGCTGACTGGGAGCGGAAGGTGGTCGAGTCGGCGACGTTCGTCATGCCGGTCCACGGACCGGAGATGCTTGACGCCGTGGCGTACCTGGCCTGGTTCGGGCTCCAACCGGTCAGGCCCGAGGTGATCAGGAAGTAGGTGCTACCGCGCTTGAACAACGCCGGTGCCTCACGGTTGCCGTCGTTCCAGAAGTTGCCTACCAGCGTGGCCACGGTCAGGTAGTCGGCGGTGAGGCGGTAGATGAGCAGGTCGCGGTTCTCGTCGCCGGCGGAGATCATGTAGGCGGTACCGCCGTCGTTGTAGAGCGTGATGTCCCGCGACATGTTGCCCAGTGGCCGGAAGCTGCCGTGGTAGGTGTAGGTGCCGTCCACGGTGGCCGAGGAGGCGACGGCGGCCCTGGCCTCGCCGTAGTCGCTGCCGTTCTCCTTGTGCATCCACATCACGTACCGGCCGGTGCTGGCGTTGTAGATGACCTTTGGCCGCTCGATGTTTGCCGATTGCAGCTCCGCCGCCGACGACTGGGTCAGCACGTTGTTGCGGAACTCCCAGTCGCGCAGGTTCGTGGAGCGGTAGACGGAGACGGCCCGGAACGTGTTGTTGGCGTTGCGGTTCTCACCGAACCAGTAGTAGTAGTCGCCGACCTTGAGCACCCCACCGCCGTGCGCGTGCAGCACGTTGCCGCTGGTGTCGGTGAACTGCGTGCCGTTGGGGATCGTGACCGGTGCGGCCTGGGCCGGGGCGGCGGCCAAGGTGGTGACCGCCACGATCGCCGTTCCGACCAGGGTGAGCGCTGCCACCAGGGAAAGAAGCCGTCTGTTGCGTTTCACTTCGTTCGTCCTTCCGTGGGCGGGCGGCGACCGCCGCCGGCATCGGAGCGACACCCCCGGCCCCCGGTGCCATCCACCGCTGACCGGTGCCGGTTCACACCGGGGTGACACCGTGATTACCGACTGAGGACCACGGTGCCACCGTCCGAAACAATCCATCCATGAATGTACATCTATTGTGGTCGTGGTTGCCGACCGCATCCGCCGGCTAGTGCCGTCGTGGATTCGCGGACGGCGGGGTGGGGATCGAGCAGCACCCGGTCCGGTGGTCGGCGGGTGGCGATGCCCAGCTAAGGCTGCCGTTTTACGAGCGACAGCGGACGTCCTTCACACCGAAGAGGTCATCTCCGTGCCTCTTGACGGATCGAGGAAAGCCAGCCCTGCGTCATACTCGGTCCGTGCGGAGGTCACTGGGCGATGGCTGGTCGATCGAACTTTCCGGTGCTTGGGCGCGGAACGGTGCCAAAGACGGTGCCACGACGTGGCGCGCACCCGGACGCGCGATGCGAGTCATGCCAGGAAGTCCATGGCGGTGCGCCGATGGGGCTCTCATCATCGCCTCGCTCGATGCCGAACTGCCGCCGAACCCGACAGGCAAGGTGGGTGAGGGCGGCCGAGGCGGGGTCGGTCATCGTGCCGCCTGGCTCTACCGCCACGATGTCGACGTCAAGTTCACCCTCTACGGCTACAACTTCACCGACAGTACGTACCTGATAACGATCTTCATCAGCGCGGACACGGGCGACCTCAGTTGGGCTTTCGACGCCTGGCGTTCGGTGGCTCGATCCAATGGCTGGCCATCAGACGACTTGCCAGCCAGGTGACCAACTGACCTGGTCGGTCGAGGACGAGGTGCTGTACGTACAGCGCGACGACGCAGCGGTTGTGCCGCATCGAGGTCGCCTCGAATGGCGTCGGAAGTGGTAGCAGACCCTTCACCGTGTGGGCCAGCGGCGGTTACCGTCCGAGGCCCGAGACGAGCGCCGACCGCTCTGGACCTCCGTTCGGGCGGCGGTGTCACCCAAGCTCTCTCATGTTGAGCCGTAGCGCGCGCATCGCCACCTCCTCGAACGGCTCGTCGAACAGCTCGACCGCCACATCGTCGGAGAGGACCTCAATGAGGTCCTCATGGCACACCACGAGGAAGTGGCGCTGCGACCCCGAGGCCGTCTGGTCGGGGATCGTGACGCGGTTCTGTGCCGCCAACCGGTCAGGCCACGGCGATCCCTGCACCTCGTAGAACCCGTGGTCCCAGTCGTCGCAGGATGTTTAAGCGCCCTCGCCCGGCACGGCTCGTTTGACCGCACCCGCTAGCCTTCGCAGCCATGGGCGCAATCAAGCCGTGGCACCTCGTACTCCTCAGTCTCTGTTGCCTGCTGCCGACGGCGGCGGTGATCGCCGGTGGTGTCTGGGCCGTGCGGCGAAAGCGCACCCGGCGTTGAGGCAGTAGTCCCACGCGGGGTCAGGCGCGATCCGCGACCATCACCCTGCTGTGGGCCAGGGACGTGGCACGGCGGATCGGCAGGGCGAGTGCTCGCGCCGTGTCGAGCAGGTCGTGGTCGCCGGTGACGGTGAAGCCGTGGCGGGTGAGCAGGGCGGCCATGGCGTCGGGCGTCCAGGTCGAGCGCCATGGCTCCTTCGCCCAGACGCTCCGCCGGCCGGTGGACGCCATCAGCAGTCGTGCGACGAGCCGGCCCAGCGTCAGGGATGTCCCGGGCATCTGGAAGTTGACGATGAGACGGCTGCGCGGTGCCGAGCAGGCGGCGACAGCGGCAACAGTCGCGGACACTTGGGCCCTGGTCAGATACGGCACGACGCCTTCCCAGATCCACGTCGTCGGCTCACTGGGGCGATGCCCGGCGGCTGCCAGCGCCTCGGCGAGCCGGTCGCGGCCGAAGTCCACAGCGACGAACGTCGGCCCGGTGCCGGGCAGCCCCTCGACGCGTTCCCGTTTGTCGCGCTGGCTGCTCGGCTGGTCGACCTCGAAGACCGTCGCGTCGGCGAGTTCCGCCATCCGCCAGGCGCGACCGTCCAACCCGGCGCCCAGGATCACCACCTGCGAGCTGGGGTGGGCGCGTACGGCGTCGTCGATCGCGACCGTGCGGGGCACGATCAACTCGGCGTTGGCGCGTACCGTCTCGTAGTCGACCCGTTGCCGCCACGGCCCGGGGGCGGCGGCGTCGCGTACCCACTCGACGGCCTCCCGTTCGTCGGCGCGGAGCAGGCGCACGGCCGTCGGGTCCGCGAAACGGCCGGGAGCGACAAGTCCGTCCGCCGCCGCGCGGCCCTGGCAGACAAGCACGGCCGTACGGCTCGGCTGTGGGGTTCTCGGCACTGGCGTCACTCCCATCCTTGCTCAGGCATCGGCTCTGGGGCCGACGGTAGTCTCGCGTGAGACCGGTCGGCCCGCTAGCCTCGATCGCCATGACCAACGCGAATGAGCACGGTCGCGCCGAACCACCGATCGCGGGCGACGAGACCGCCACCCTGTTGGGCTCCCTCGACCGCCAGCGCGCCACCCTGGCCTGGAAGACCGGTGGGCTCGACGCGGCCGGCCTGCGGGCGACGCTCGGCCCGTCGTCGATCACCCTGGGCGGGCTGCTCAAGCATCTGGCGCTGGTCGAGGATCTCTACTTCTCGCTGAAGCTGGCCGGGCGCTCACCCGGGCCACCGTGGGACACCGTCGACTGGGACGCCAACCCCGGCTGGGAGTGGCGTTCGGCCGCCGACGACACCCCGGAGCAGCTCTACACGCTGTGGCGGGAAGCGGTGGCTCGCTCCCGGGCCACAGTCGCCGAGTTGCTCGCCGACGGCGGCCCGGAGCAGTTGGCCCGGGGCGAGTGGCCCGACGGGCGGGTGCCCAGCCTGCGCCGCGTCCTGGTCGACCTGATCGAGGAGTACGCCCGGCACGTCGGGCACGCCGACCTGATCCGGGAGTCGGTGGACGGCCTCACCGGCGAGGACCCGCCGCATTGACCGAGGGCTACTTGGTCACCAGGTTGCGGAGTGCCGCTATAGCAGCCCGGTCACTGACCTCGGCGTAGATCTTCCTGTCGGCGCCGACAAGGACGACGTACGGGCACTTCTGGTCGTCGCCGGTCATCTTCTTCTCCAGCAGCTTGCGGCCGGTCGCCGCCTCGAAGACCCGCAGACGCCAACTGGTCCGCACCAGCGGCAGGCTCTGCGGTTTCGGGTCGTCGAACTTGCAGGTCCGGATCGTCGAGCCGGAGCTGACCCGGTCCAGGCAGGCGACGATCTGCACGAGCTTGGGGTCCTCCGAGGACCACGTCTGCTCGACCTTCTTGGACAGGCCCAGGTCGTAGTAGTAGGTGTCGTCCTTGCGGCGCAGACCAGGGGTGTCCGACAGGAGCAGGACGACCGGGTGCGGCGCCTTACCGGCGCGCTTGGGCAACTCGGGGTAGTAGATGTCCTCGTCGCACACCCGGTTCAGGTCCTCGATCTTCTCCGCCGGGTAGGCGCTGGCCTGCGGCCCCTGCACGACGGGTTCCTCGGAGAGGCTGGGGGAGGGGCTGGCGTTCGTCGGGGGGCGGGCAGGCGCGGTGGCCTCCGGGCCGGACGCGCTGGTATCACTGTCGCGCAGCAGGAAGAAGCCGCTGACCAGGCCGAGGCACAGCACCAGCAGGACGACCACGACGCCTCCGACGACGGCGGCGACGATGGCGGTGCGGTTCGAGCTGGTGGGCGGCTCGGCGGCAACCCACGCGGGCGGGCCGGTCGGGTAGCCCGGCTGCGGTGGCAGCTCCGTGGCTGGTGCCTGATCCGGGGTCGACGCGCGCTCGGGCGACGTCTCCGGTGCGGCAGCGGGATCTGGAGTTGCATCTGAGGCCGGGGTGGGGTCCGGCGGCGGGCTTGCGGCAGGTTCAGCCCCGGTCATGGCGACGTCCTTTGTTGATCAAGGGGAAGACGTGACTGTATCAACCGCGCGTACACACCGTGACCCCGTTTTGGCAGCTCCTCGGACTCAGGTGCGGTCGGCAGTCATGATGGGCGGGTGCAGGACACCGTCGCCGTCGCGCTGATCACGTCACTGTCCACGTTGGCCGCTGCTGGCCAGCCTCACGACGGAGTACGCCGAGCAGCGCCGGCTCGCCGACGAGCCGGGCGACGCCGGGGTGCCGCTGCGTGACGGGCATCGCGAGCGCTGGCTCGCGGCCATCGAGGTACGGACGGATCGCCGGCTTTCGTTCGTCGACGCGGTGCGTCAGGTATTGGATCGCGACGGATGACGCCGGGTCCGTTCTCCGCCACCGGTAAGTGACGCCCTATCCTCGTCACGGAGCGTACGGGGGGAGCGTGGTCGTGGAGCTGGCAGACGTCGACGCGGTGCTGTTCGACATGGACGGCACCCTTGTCGACTCCGACGCCGCCGTCGAGCGGGCCTGGGAGCGCTGGGCGTCCGAGTACGCCGTCGAGCCGGCGGCGGCACTCGCGATCGCGCACGGCAGGCCCGCCGACCAGACGATCCGCAGGCTCCTTCCCGCGCTCGACGACGCGGGGGTCGCCGTGGCGGCGGCCCGACAACTGGCGTTGCAGTACGACGACCTGTCCGACGTGACCGCCACCCCGGGTGCCCACGAGCTGCTGTCGACGGTGAACCGGTTGGGGATGCCCTGGGCGGTCGTGACAAGCGCGGATGTCCGGCTGGCGCAGGCGCGGCTCGGTGCCGCCGGCATCACCGCGCCCGTGCTTGTCACAGTCGAGGACGTACGCGTGGGCAAGCCCGCCCCGGAGGGCTACCTGCGGGCCGCGGCGCTGCTCGACGTGTCACCGGCGCGTTGCCTTGTCGTCGAGGACGCCGAGGTCGGGTTGCAGGCCGGGCGCGCGGCCGGCGCGATGACCGCCGCGCTCAAGGGACTCGACGGCGACCTGCGGCTGGCCGACCTGACGCACCTGGCGTACGAGTTGGCGGCCGCCACCGCACGCTGACCGGCCGGCCCGAAGCCCAGCGATATCGGCGGTGAGTCGGGTCAGGCGAGTCGCTGGGCCAGCCAGGGCAGCGGCGCGTCGGCCTGGGCCTGCTGGAACGCCCGTACGGTGGGGATGCCGGGCGGCGGCGGGCGGCGGGCGCTGTCGGCGAAGAAGCCGGCCAGCCCGGACCGACGAACAACCCAATTCCCGGTGGCGGCGTCGGCGGTGTTCTGCTGCACTACGCGCTGGATCCGAGATCGAAGGGGAGGCCCCGGTGGAGTTGACGTTGTCGCCGATGACCGAAGAGGAACTGGCCCGGCTGTGGGAACCGCTTGAGGTGGGCTACGCCGAGGATCTGGTCGCGCACCGGGGCATGACCCCGGAGGCGGCCCGGGAGCGGTCGGCGCAGCAACTGCGGGAGGGGCTGCCGGCGGGCGCGGCCACCGAGGGAGTGCTACTGCGGTTGGCGCGTGTCGGCGACACCGAGGTCGGGTGGATCTGGGTGGGCCTGCCCGGGGTGGGTACGGCGGGCGGTCCGACGCAGGCGTGGATTCTGAACATCGAGGTCCATCCGGCGTACCAGGGGCGTGGGCACGCGCGGCGGATGATCCAGCTCATCGAGGCCGAACTTGTCGGACTCGGTGTGCCTGAGCTGGGGTTGAACGTCTTCGGCACGAACGCCGTGGCGATCGGGCTCTACCGGAGTCTGGGCTTCGAGGTCACCGCTCAACAGATGGCCAAGCGCCTCGACCCGACGGTCTGAGCCACCCCCGGCCCCGGTCCAGGACTGTTCCCCTGACCAGCGGGAAACCGCTGCGGACCGCACCTGGGGAGGAGCGACGGATGACGCATGGCGCCGGACTGACCATCGGTGTGCTCGGCTCGTACGGCGGCCGGAACCTCGGCGACGAGGCGATCCTCACCGGTCTGCTCACCGATCTACGCACGCAGGAACCGAACGCCCGGATCATCGTCTTCTCCCGCAACCCGGAACACACCCGGGGCGCCCACCCGGACGTGGAGGCAGTGCCCTGGGAGGGCGTCAGCCGCACCGACTCGGCGTTGGTGCTGGCCCAGCTCGACCTGCTCATCCTGGGCGGCGGCGGGATCCTCTACGACCGGGAGGCCCGCCGCTACCTGCGGGTCGTCCGGGTCGCCCAGGAACGGGGTCTGCCCCTCATCACGTATGCGGTGGGGGTCGGGCCGCTCAGCGACGCGGTCGACACCGGCATGGTTCGGGAGACGCTCGCCGGCGCGACCCAGGTGACAGTCCGCGACCAGGAGTCCCGGATGGTCCTGGAAGAGGCGGGGCTGCTCAACCCGATCACGGTCACCGCCGACCCGGCGTTCCTGTTGCAGCCGGCCGAATTCCCGGCGCACCTGCTCGCCGAGGAGGGGGTGCCGGCCGGTAAGAGGCTGGTCGGGATCAGCGTGCGGGAGCCGGGACGGGCCGCGGAACGCCTCGACGTCGACGGCTACCACCGGCTGCTCGCCCAGATCGGTGACTTCCTGGTGCACCGCATCGACGCGTACGTGCTGTTCGTGCCCATGGAACGCGACGACATCAGGCACGCCCACGGGGTGCTGTCGCACATGGTCGCCGCCGAGCGGGGGCGGATCCTGCACGGCACCTACTCGCCGGAGCAGGTGCTCGGGCTGATGCGCCACTTCGACCTGGCCGTCGGCATGCGCCTGCACTTCCTGATCTTCGCGGCGATGGTGGGCACGCCGTTCCTGCCGCTGCCGTACGCCGGCAAGGTCTTCGACCTGGCCCAGCGGCTCGGTGTGCCGGCGCTGCGCGGCGTGGAGCGGGAGGTGGAGGGGCCGCTGCTGGCCGAGGTCGACAGGCTGTGGGACGAACGCGCGGAACGCGCCGAGGCCACGGCCCGCCGGGTCGCCGAGGTCTGCGAGCAGGCCCGGGGCACCTCGGAGGTCACACGTGGCGTGCTGGACCGGCTGCGCAGTCAGACCCTGACCCGGGCGTGACCCACTGTCACACCGCCGGGCCGGTCCACCGGTAGCGCCACTCGCGGCTCTCCTCGCGGGCGGACTCCAACTCGTAGATCTGCGCCTCGGCCAGCCCACCGGACCCGAGGTGGTGGTGGGTGAGCGGCGGGCGGCCGTTGGTGTCCAGCTCGACGGTCACGGTCTGCCCGTCCGCCGCGCCGCCGACGAGGAGGATCTGCACGGATGAAGCCATGCGCCCATCCTGCCTGTCGCGAGCGCGCCTCGCAGCGGGATGCGGGGCAGCGTGCGGACCCCGGCGTCGCTAGGGTCGGCGAATGGCGGAGCAGACCATCGATCCGACGCTCGGCCCGGTGCTCGCGCGCGTCGGTGACGAGCGCGCCGTGCTGGACTCGTTCCTCGACTTCCACCGTGCCGTGGTGCTGCGCAAGCTGCGTGGCCTGTCCGACGCCGAGGCGACCCTCCCGGGCCTGCTTTGATCCACACCCAGGTCGCCGATGTGGTGGCATCCGGATGCTCGGACAGCCCCACATCGCCGATATGGAGTCGATCAGCCGCCGGGTCGTGGGTGTCGTGCCGTGGGTGCTGACGGTCGCCAAGCGAGGCCGCCTATCCTGGGCGCGGGCGGCGACGAGGGGGAGTAGGTGCTGGTCATCCACGGGCTGTGGTTGCCCGACTCTGGCTCGACCGCCGGCCTCGCCGTCTGGGCCGAGGACAGCGCCGCGCCGCCCCCCGCCGCCCGCTCGGGCCGGCCACCCCGGGAACGCCCGCACCCCTTCGCCGCCGGGCACGCCGACCTGGTCGCGGCCCTCGCCGACGCCGCCGAACCGGCCCGCCCGGCCACCGCACTGCTCACCCTGCCCACCCGGGCGGGCACGCCGACGGACTCACCCGAGCTGATCCGGACCACCGTCGCACCTCCGGCCCGCGGCCGGCTCACGCTCGCCGCGTGGCGGGTGCCCACCCTGGTGTACGCCCCAGACGACGCCCTACCTCTCCTGCGCGCCCTGGACGACCTCCCGGCGGTGCCCGGGGCGACGTTGCGGCATCTCGCCGAGCTTGCCGACTTCGCCGCCGACCTGGTGGCCCGGGGCCGCGTCCTCCCCGGCGTCAGCACGCCGATCCACCCCACCGGACCGGCGGCGGCGGACCGGGCAGCCCAGGTGACTGCGCGGGCGGTCTGGCGTCCACTGCTGACCGGCACCGACGCCGGCTGGGCGCGATCGTTGGCACTGGCCCTACCGCCCGCCGCCCGCGCCGCCGCAATGCCCACCACCGCACCCACCGCCAGCGCTGCTGTGCCCGCAGCCGGTGTTGTCCCCGCCGTCCGGGGTGCCGCCACGACTCCGACCGGGCCGAGCAGCGCGGGGTCCGACGGGTCCGAGGTGACGGCTGCCGCGCTGGTCGCGGACGCGCTCGACGCGCTCACCGACGCCGCCGGCCGGGCGGCCCTCGCGACCACGACGCTGGCCCGCGGGGTGCGCCCGGGTGGGCCCGCGCCCGCCTGGCTGGCCGCGCTCGCCGGCCCTCGCCGCGACTTCACTGTCGACCAGGCGGCACTGGACATCCTCCGCGCCGAGCTGGACGACTGGCAGCGGGACGCGGCCGGCGGCGCTGTCCGGGCCAGCTTCCGCCTGGTGGAGCCGGCCCCCGACGAGATCACCGAGCCGATCCTGGTCACCCGCCCGCTACCGGGCGACGCGGCCGGGTTGGCGGAGGTCGGCCTCGTCGAGGAGGCGCCTGCCGTCGGCGCGCGATGGCGGCTGGAGTTCGGGTTGCTGGCGGCCGACGAGCCGGGCCTGCACATCGACGCCGGGGAGGTCTGGCGGGCGCGAACGCTCGACGGTCTCGCCGACCGCACGGCCAGCCCGCAGGAGACCCTGCTCGCGGAGCTGGGCCGGGCCAGCCGCCTCTGGCCCGACCTGGACGCCGCGCTGCGCACCGCCGCGCCCGAGGCGATGGAGCTGGACGTCGAGGGCGCGCACCGGTTCCTCAGCGAGGGCGCCCCGGTGCTGCACGCCGCCGGCTTCGGGGTGCTGCTGCCCTCCTGGTGGCGGCGGCCGACGACGCGGCTCGGCGCGCGACTGCGCGCTCGCAGCCGGACCGCGCCCGGCACGGTGGCGAGCACCGAGGCCGGCGTCGGGTTGGACGCGCTTGTCGACTACCGCTGGGAGGTCGCGCTCGGCGACCAGCCGCTGTCCGCCGACGAGTTGGCGGCGCTGGCCGAGCTGAAGACCCCGCTGGTACGGCTGCGCGGCAGGTGGGTGGAGCTGGACCCGGGTCGGCTCGCTGCCGGTCTGCGTCTGCTCCGCTCGGCCGGCGAGTTGAGCGTCGCCGACCTGTTGCGCCTCGGGCTCGCCGACGGCGACGACGCCGAGGCGTTGCCGGTGCTGGAGGTGACCGCCGACGGGGCGTTGGGCGACCTGCTCGCCGGTGCGGTCGAGAGCCGGCTCACCCCACTCGACCCGCCGCCGGGTTTCCAGGGGACGCTGCGGCCGTACCAGCGGAGGGGACTGGCCTGGCTGACGTTCCTGCGGTCACTCGGCCTGGGCGGGGTGCTCGCCGACGACATGGGGTTGGGCAAGACCGTGCAGTTGCTGGCGCTGCTCGCCGGGGACCCGCCGGAGGCCGGGCCGACCCTGCTGGTCTGTCCGATGTCGCTTGTCGGCAACTGGCAGCGGGAGGCGGCCCGGTTCACTCCGGGACTGCGGGTGCACGTACACCACGGGGCGGAGCGGGCGCGGGGGGCGGAGTTCACGACTGCCGCGCACGGCGCGGACCTGGTCCTCACCACCTACTCGGTGGCCGCCCGCGACGCCGTCGACCTGGCCGGCATCGACTGGCACCGGGTGGTGGTGGACGAGGCGCAGGCGATCAAGAACGCCTCCACCCGGCAGGCCGAGGCGGTCCGCGCGCTGCCGGCCCGGCAGCGGGTGGCGGTGACCGGTACGCCTGTGGAGAACCGGCTCGCGGACCTGTGGTCGATCATGCAGTTCGCCAACCCGGGGCTGCTCGGGCCGGCGGCGACGTTCCGCAAGCGGTTCGCCGAGCCGATCGAGCGCCACGGCGACGCCGAGGCCGCCGAGCGGCTGCGCCGGATCACCGGCCCGTTCGTGCTACGCAGGCTCAAGACCGACTCGTCGATCATCTCCGACCTGCCGGAGAAGCTGGAGATGGAGGTGCTCTGCAACCTCACCGCGGAGCAGGCCGCCCTGTACCGGGTGGTGGTCGACGACATGCTGGCCCGGATCGAGACAAGCGACGGCATCGAGCGACGCGGTCTGGTGCTGGCCACCATGACCCGGCTCAAGCAGGTCTGCAACCACCCGGCCCAGTTGCTGCGCGACGGCTCGGCGTTGGAGGGCCGCTCCGGGAAGCTGGCCCGCCTCACCGAGATCCTGGAGGAGGTGCTGGCGGCGGGGGAGCGGGCGCTGCTGTTCACCCAGTACGCGGAGTTCGGCGCGATGCTGCGCGGTCACCTGTCGGCGCGGTTCGGCCGGGAGGTGCTGTTCCTGCACGGTGGGCTCGG